>JABIXB010000056.1 GCA_018666805.1 Rhodospirillaceae bacterium
GCCCGCCAGCGCTTTGGCGGGCCAACCGTGATCTCGGTCGCGCTGCGTATTGAACTGGCGGATGACGGCACGGTATCGGCGGTGCGTATCGCGCTCGGTGGCGCCGGCGAACATCCTCTGCGCGCCGTTGCGGCGGAACAACTCCTGAGCGGAAAGCCACTTGCAGCGGCGGCGATTGATGCGGCGGCGGCGGCGGCGCAAGAGAATTGCGCGCCGGCCGATGATCCGGTGGCCAGCGCCTGGTACCGCCGGCGTATGGTCGGCGTCTATGTCGGCCGGGCGCTCTCGCAAGCCGCCGGCATCGATGTCGAAGGAGCGCCGGCATGACGGCCAAACTGGTTCAGCTCACCGTCAATGGCCGCGAGGAACATATCGCCGCCGATGGTCTCATCAGCCTGCAACAGGTGCTGCGCGAGAAGCTCGATTACAACACGGTCAAGGATGGCTGCACCCAAGGCGGCTGCGGTGCGTGTTCGGTGCTGGTCGATGGCGAACTGGCCCTGGCCTGCCTGTTGCCGGTAAGCCGGCTCGAGGGCGCCGAAATCACCACCCTGGAAGGGCTCAATGAAAGCAACAGCGCTGGCGTTATTCAGGAGAGTTTCGTTGAGCATTCGGCGGCGCAATGCGGCTTCTGCACCTCGGGCATGATCATCAGCGCCAAAGCGCTGCTCGATGAAAACCCAACGCCGAGCCGCGACGATATTATGGAAGCGATCTCGGGTAATTTGTGCCGCTGCACCGGTTATCTGCCGATCATCGAAGCGGTGCAAAGCGCGGCTGGCAAGCTGGCCAAGGGGGGAGACGGCGAATGAGTGAAAAACATAAGATCGAGGCGGGGCATGCGGTTGGCCAACCGGTGACGTTGCGCGAATTGGAAAGTCACGTCAAAGGTCAGACGGTTTATTACGAAGACGTCAAAGTGCCGCGCATGCTGCATCTCAAGGTGCACCGCAGCTCGGTGGCGCATGCCCGCATTCTCGATATCGACACCTCGAGGGCCGAGCAATCCGATGGCGTGGTCTCAGTCCTGACCTACCGCGATGTGCCGGCGACCAAGGTCTGGACGCATTTTGAGGCGGTCGGCATCGCGCCCGGCGCCGAGCCCATTCTCGCGCTCGACAAGGTGCGCTGGAAAGGCGAGCCGATTGTCGCCGTCGTTGCCGAAAGTCTGAAACAGGCTGAGGACGGCGCGGCCAAGGTCAAGGTAACTTACGAAAAACTGGCGAGCGTTTTCGATGTTGATGCGGCGCTGGCGCCTGGCGCACCGAACCTGTTCGATTGCTGGCCCGACAATCACTATCTCTTTCCCGACGATCACGCGGCGGCGCAAATCCGTTTTGGCGATGCCGAGAAGGCATTTGCCGAGGCCGATCACATTGTCGAACATGTCTATAATACCCGCCCCATCGAACAAGCGCCGATCGAGACCGCCGGCTGTGTTGCGGTGCCGGGCAGTGACGGGCGCTTCACGCTCTATACCAACAGCCAATCGCTTTCCAACACACGCAACAACGCCGCTGAAATCGCCGGCATATCGCCAGCGCGCCTGCATTTGATCGGCGGCACCGCCGGCGGCGGCTTTGGCGGCAAGGTCGATATGGCGATCGAGCCGATGGCCTTGTTGGCGGCGATGAAATCCAAGCGCCCGGTCAAATACCGTTTTACCCGCGAAGACGAGATGACCGTCTCCTCGACCCGCGCCGCCTGGCGCGTGTCGATCAAGGACGGCGTCATGCAGGATGGGCGCATCGTCGCGCGCTACGTCACCACCCATCAGGATGTCGGCGCCTATTTGCGCAACAGCATTTACGGCGCCTTCAAGCACGCCTCGCACATGCCCGGGCCCTATACGGTTCCCAATGTCTCGGCTGATGTTTTTTGCGTCTTCACCAACCGCACGCCGTCGGCGGCGATGCGCGGCTTCGGCGTCATGCCGGCCTCGTTCGCCATCGAAATGCAGATGGATCGGATCGCCAAGGCGCTTCGTATGGACCCGTGGCAGTTGCGTCTCAAGAATGCTTTTCGCAATGGCGATATGAAAGCGCACCGGCGCGAGGTATGGGACGCCGCCCTGGTCGAAACCATCCAGGCGACAGCGCGCCTTTCGGGCAAGGATCTGCCCGAAGACTATAAGCAGATGTCGTCACAGAAAAGATTGGGTAGCTGAGATGGCAAAGAAACGCGGTACCGGCATGGCGGCGGTGAGCTATCCGATCGGCATGCATCTTGGCGGTGATCCGACCGGCGCGTTGGTACATGCCACTTCGGGCGGCAATTTTGTCGTCGCCATGTCGAGCGTCGATCTCGGCCAGGGGCTGAAGACGGTGATGGCGCAGATCGCGGCGGAGGCCTTGGGCGTGCCGCTCGATACGGTGATCATCGATACCGGCGATACCGATACCGGTCCACACTGTAGTGGTACGGGGGCGAGCCGTACCACCCACCGCGCCGGCAATGCTGTGATCGCGGCGGCCAAGGAAGCGCGTAGCGCCATGCTCGACGTCGCGGCTGAGATGCTCGAAGTGAGCGCGGCGGATTTGGAAACGGACGGCAAAGGCAATATCCACGTTGCCGGCGTCGAGGAGAAATCCGTATCGGTCGCCGAGACGGTTCAGGCCGGCACCTTTCAGTTCGGCAAAACGATTGCCGGGCGCGGCCTTTTCCTGGTGCCGAAAAGCCCGCAGGATCCGGAGACCGGCGAAAGCGATCCGCACTCGACCCAGGCGCATGCCTGCACGGTGGCGGAAGTGGAGGTCGATACCGAGAGCGGCGAGGTCGAAGTGCTCAGCCTCAAGAGCGCTTACGAAATTGGCCGCCAGATCAATCCGGAACTGGTCAAGGGGCAGATCGTCGGCGGCGCCTGGATGGCAATCGGCCATACCCTGTGTGAAACCACGGCACCTTATTATCCGACCACCGAGCACGCGCCGCTCGATTTCCTCAATTACGGCATGACCGGTGTCGCCGAAATGCCGGAGGTCGAGTGCGAGCTGTTAGAATTCCCCAGCCCGAGCGGCCCGTTCGGCGCCAAGGGCGTCGGCGAGATGGTGGCCAACAGTCCGATCCCGGCAATCGTCAACGCCATCAACAATGCGCTCGATCTTGACATCAGCGACATCCCCGTCACCCCGGAAGTGATCCTGCGCGCGCTCGATGCGCAAGCGGCGGGGGCGGATTAGCCGGCGCGTTTAGTTCAGACGTTTGGCGAGAAATTCAAAGACACGCGCCGCGGCGTTTCCTTCAGGGCCAAAGAGGGCATTAACGCGATGGTGGTGATCGTGTGCTGCTTCTATGAAAAGCAGGTTAACGCCCGCCGCCTATGCGGATTCGGATAAATCGATATTTCAGAAGAGCTTTGACTTTCGCCATAAGACGCGGCGGCGCATAATCGATGCGGCTGAGTAGATTTTTGGGAGAGTATCGTGACGAACAATAATAAATTGCACAAAGATGCTTTGGTTATCGATGGCTTGGTGATCTCCAATTGGAGCCGCGATATTTTCGAAGATATGCACAAGGGTGGCCTCACGGCGGCGAACTGCACCTGCTCGGTGTGGGAAGGCATCCGCGGTTCGATGGATAATATCGCCCAATGGAAGCGCATGTTCGAAGCGCATGACGATCTTATCCTGCAGGTTAAGACCACGGCGGATATCACGCGCGCCAAACAGGAAGGCAAGACCGGCATTATTCTCGGCTGGCAGAACACCAGCGGTATCGAGGACCGCCTCGAATATCTGGCGATCTACAAAGAGCTCGGCGTCGGCATCATGCAGCTCACCTACAACACGCAGAATTTCGTCGGCTCGGGATGCTATGAGAGCATCGATAGCGGCTTGTCGGATTTTGGCCGCGACGCCGTTGATGAGATGAACCGCGTCGGCATCCTCGTCGATCTCTCTCACGTTGGCGCCAAGACCAGCGACGACGCCATTCGCCATTCCAACAAGCCGGTGGCCTATTCGCACTGTCTGCCCTCCGGCTTGAAAGAGCATCAGCGCAATAAATCAGACGCGCAGCTTAAATTCATTGCCGATCAGGGCGGCTTTATCGGCGTCACCATGTTTCCCGCCTTCCTCCGCCGCGGCACCGATTCGACCGTCGATGATTATGTCGAGGCGATGGATTATGTCATCAATCTGGTGGGCGAGGATTGCGTCGGTTTCGGCACCGATTTCACCCAGGATCAGGACCAGGCGTTTTTCGACTGGCTGGTGCATGACAAGGGCGATGGCCGTGAGCTGATCGCTTTCGGCGAGATCATCAACCCGCAAGGCATGCGCACCATCGGCGAATATCCCAACCTGACGGAGGCGATGCTGCGCCATGGCTGGTCGGAGGAAAAAGCGCGCAAAATTCTCGGCGAGAACTGGTTGCGCGTATTGAAGGAGGTGTGGGGCGCCTGATCCGATCGCTATCAAATAATTAGAGCAGATTCACATGGCTTGTCGGATCGTCACAGCGATTCCGACAAGCCATGTTCTGCTCTAAGCGCCCCAAATGTTTTAGTCTGCCGCCGCCATGGCGCTTTCGAGCTGCACATGCTCCAACTTGTAGGGCACGTCGCC
>JABIXB010000057.1 GCA_018666805.1 Rhodospirillaceae bacterium
ATTTTGGCGGTGATTTCTTCGGCGGCGGTTTCATTGACGACCCTTTCTACAGCGGTGGCTTCAATGAATTCGGCACATTTAGTGAATTCGGAGAGTTTGGAGAGTTTGGGGAGTTTGGGGAGTTCCAAGAGTTCGGAGAGTTCGGAGAGTTTAGTGAATTCGACGAATTCAGTGGCGAGCCGGACGACTTCTTCTTCGTTGAGCAGGATTTCCTGGACGAGGTCACGGCCCTCAATGTCGTCGAATTCAACGCCGACACGTCTGGCGGCGCGACAACGCTGGCAAATTTTCTTCTCGGCGACCTGACGTCCCAAGGCCTGACCCTCGAAACCGGCAGCCCGGCGCCGGCCTTCTCTGGCAATACCACAGTGGGCTCGGGCTCCGCCGGAATTTTCAACAGCGTGAGTTTAGGCTCCTCCGGCTTCAATACCTTCAATGTTGCATCCGGCATCGTGTTGACCACTGGAGATGGCACGCCAAACGGCTCAAACACTCAAAATCTGGCCTCCGCCACAGCCAGCGGCACCGGCGATTCAGACCTCGACGCTTTGCTTTCCAGCACAAGCCACGGAACAACGACAACGGATTCCACTGTCCTTTCGTTCACATTCACTGTGCCGGCTGGGGTCAACGCGATTATTTTTGACTACATGTACGGCACCGAAGAATTCAACACGGAAAACGAAACCGATGTGGCTGCGGTGTTCGTTGACGGGACTAATTTTGCGTTCCTTGCCGATAATTCGATTTTGCATTTCGATATTGGCGCGAACGAATCCAATTTCTTCAACAATAACGGTAGCTCGCTTGGTGTTGAATATGACGGAATGACGCCGGACGATGTTATCGTCGGATTGCTGAGCGGCGGCGCCACTCACACTCTTAAGGTCGCTATAGCCGATACCGTCGATTCAGCTGGCGATTCGGCGCTCTTCCTCTCCGCCTTCGCCCTCGGAAAAAGTTTTTCCTTCACCAGTGCCGGAAACGACGTTTTGGCGGGCACCACAGGTGACGATTCGGTCGATGGTGGTACCGGCAGTGACGCCATATTCGGCGCTGCCGGCAACGATACGCTCAACGGCAACGACGATAACGATGAAATTCATGGTGGCGCCGGAAATGACCTGATCAACGGCGGTTCTGGCTTAAATGAGCTGAATGGCGGCGCGGGCACGGATACCGTGTTATATTCGGACGCTACCAGCGCTGTCGCTGTCAGTCTTGCCATTCAGGCGGGCACCGGCGGCGGGCGGGCGGATGTCGTGAAATTTTTCGAAAATGTCACGGGTTCGAATTTCAACGACGCCATCAGCGGCGATAGCGGCACTAATATCATTAGCGGCGGTAGCGGCGACGACACATTGGCCGGCGCCGGCGGCAACGACACAATCCAGGGCGGCAGCGGCAATGACGTCCTGAGTGGCGGCACCGGTAACGACGAGATAATCGGCGGGACCGGCAACGACAACATGTCTGGCGGCGCGGGTACGAACAAATTCTCATTCAATTCCTTGTCGGACGGCGAAAACAATGCGACCAACACAACTGATACGATCGGCAGCGGCTTCCACAATTTAATTTTGGATTTCACCTCCGGTACGGATACATTTACCCTAAACGATGACAATTTCAGTCTCGGCACATTGGTCGCGGGCACCAATTTCTTCTCCATCGGATCGCAATTCGACGGCACCAATACTTCTGCGGGCGGTTCCACACCCTATATCGTCGTGGATAGTACAAAGACCGTCTATTTCGACCATAACGGCGCTGTCGGCCTCGTCTATACAGTCATGGCCGAAAATTCGACGGACGCTCCGGTCTTGGCCGATTTTGAGCTTGTCACCGGCGGTCTTTAGGATATACGTCAAATTATAAGATAGCCGGCTTCGCCATTAAGGTTTGCCACGAACCGAAAAAAAAATTGGCCAAATATTGAAATGTCGGCGCCTGATCCCCTATCTCTCGACACGGATAAACCCACCAGCCGCAAATGGCTGCGGGAGGTTATGAAGCCGGCGCGCGGTGGTTTGCGCGAAGCATTGTTCGTTTCGCTCTTTATCAACCTGTTGGCGCTCGCGGTGCCAATATTCGTTTTGCAGGTCTATACCCGGGTCGTCTTCAGCCATGGTATCAGCACCCTCTATGCCCTGTTGATCGGTGTTTTGGCGGCGCTCTTTTTCGACTTCATCATTCGCCAGGCAAGGAGCCGCATGCTGCAGCGGGTCGCGCTCCGGATCGACGTCTCGCTCGGCCGCTCGCTCTACAATAAGATTTCCGCACTACCGCTGCGCACCCTGGAAGGCCGCCCGTCGGGCTTTTGGCAAACCCTGTTCCGCGATGCGGAAATGGTGCGCAATACGTTTTCAGGTTCAACCGCCGTGCTGATAACCGACCTTCCCTTTGCCGTCATTTTTGTCGCAATCATCTACGTTATCGCGCCGCCCGTTGTCTGGGTGCTGCTGATCGCACTGCCCGTATTCGTCATCGTCTCGATCATCTCAGGCAAGATGATGCAGAACGCCACCAAGGGCGAGCGCCAGGCCGGTATCGGGCGCGATGCGTTCCTCACGGAAATGCTGCAAGGGCGCGCCACGATCAAGGCTCTGGCGCTCGAGAAGACCATCAGGCCAGCCTGGGAGGACAAGCATGCCGACACCATCGAGCGCGCCTTGGTGCGCGGCGGACGGACGGACATGTTCAGCAACCTCGGCACGACGCTGACCATGCTGACCACCGTCGCCATGGTGACGACAGGCGCGCTGGCCATTATCGATCTCGAACTCACCATCGGCGCTTTGATTGCCTCGACCATGCTCGGCAACCGGGTTATCGGCCCGTTCAACCAGCTGGTTGGCAATTGGCGCAACTATACCAATTGTCGCCAGGCGCTGAAGCGCCTCGACGCGGTGTTCGCGCTTGACGAAGACCGTACCGAACGCAGCGTTCGCATGAAGCGCCCAGAGGGCCACCTTGCCTTTGAGGCGGTTAGTTTCGGCTATGAAGAGGGCCGCCCGCCGGTGATCGACAATCTCTCCATGGAGGTTAAACCGCCGGGCATGCTTGGCGTCGTTGGGCGCAATGGCTGCGGCAAGACGACGCTTCTGAAGATGGTGCAGGGCCTCTATACACCGACCAGCGGGCGGGTGTTGCTCGATGGCGGCGACATCAGCCAGTTCTCGCGCCAGGATCTCGCCAATTGGGTTGGCTATGTGCCACAGGAGTGTTTTCTGTTCGCCGGTACGATCCGCGAAAATATCGCCATTACCAATCCTGAAGCCAGTGATGAGGAAATTATCGAAGCGGCAACGCTGGCCGGCGTGCACGACTACGTCATCGATCTGCCGGATGGCTACGACACCGAGATTGGCGAGGCCGGCTCACGCCTTTCCGGCGGACAGCGCCAGCGCATCGCCATCGCGCGTGCGCTCCTGCCCGATCCGCCAATCCTGTTGCTCGACGAAGTATCGGGTAATCTCGACATGCAGGCGGAAATTGCGCTGCGCAATACATTGAGCGAATTGGCGCGCGATCACACCATCGTCGTCGTCACCCACACGCCTGTGCTGCTACGCGCCTGCAATAATATCATGGCGCTCGACAAAGGCCGCATCGCCATGGGCGGCCCGGCTCAGGAAATATTGCCGCGTCTGTTCGGTGGCGCGCCGCGGCCGGCGGAAGCAGCACCAGAAGCGGCACAGTTGGAGACATCCTCATGAACCGGCTGGATGGGCTCGAAAAAAAGGCCGGCGCCAGGGGCTGGCGCCGCACCGCCTTGCTCGTCACCCTGACGATCGCCGCTCTGATAGCCTGGGCCAACTTCGCCGAGCTGGAGGAAGTCGCGGTCGCTAGCGGCGAAGTTGTGCCGCAGGGGCAGGTCAAAGTCATTCAGCATCTCGAAGGCGGCATTATCAGCCAAATATTCGTCGCCGAAGGCGATAGTGTGGAAGCCGGCGATCTGTTGCTGCAACTCGACCGGGGAATTTCTGGGTCAAACCGCGATGAAGTGCAAATCGAACTGGACAGCCTGATATTGGCGCGGGCGCGGCTTGTCGCCGAATCCCAGGGCACCGTCCTGGTCTTTCCCGACAACGAAGCCGAGCGCCGGCCCGAGCTGGTGCAGGCGGAACGCCATACCTATGAAGGCCACAAGCTCGAACTTCAAAGCACCGTCGCCGTTTTGCATGAACAAATGCGCCAGCGCGAACTCGATGTCAGCCAGATCCGCGCCCAGCTCAATTCGACCAAGAATAATCTCGCCTTAACACTCGAGCGTTTTGTCATGTCCGAAGACCTTTTGGCCGAGGGCCTGACGCCGAAAATTGAGCATGTGCAAATCAAGCAGGAGGTCGAGAAGTTGCAGGGCGAGATGGAGGAATTGAAATCCGCCATTCCGCGCGCCGAAGCGAGCATCACCGAGGCCAAGGCGCGCCTCAATGAAGAAAAATTGCGCGCCACCCGGGTCGCGTTGGAGGAATTAAGCGATGTTCAGCGCCGCATTGCCGGTGCGCGGGAGAAGCTCAACCGCGCCACCGACCAGGTAGTGCGAACCGAAATCTCCAGCCCCATTGCCGGCGTGGTGCAGACCATGCGCCACCACACCATCGGCGGCGTCGCCCGGCCGGGAGAACCGCTAATGGAGATCGTGCCAACCCAGGAACGGATGGTGGTTGAGGCAAAACTCAACCCCACCGATATCGGCTATGTCCGCGTCGGTCAGAGTTCCGTGGTCAAGGTCTCGACCTATGATTTCTCGCGCTATGGCGGCCTCGACGGCCACATCGTTTCGATTTCGCCGGATTCGCATGTCGATTCGAACACCGGCAAAAGCTATTTCCGCGTGATCGCGGAAACCGACAAGAATTATCTTGGCGCCAATCCCGGCGAGTTGCCGATCGCGCCGGGCATGGAAGCCACACTTGATATCCACACCGGCTCCAAGACGGTGATGCAATATCTGCTGAAACCGGTGGTCAAAGTGAAATCGGAAGCCTTTCGCGAGCGCTGACAGACCCCTGCCGCCGCGCCTGAAATTATCCCCCCAAATAACCCACGGAAGAAAACGAATGAGCGACGAAATTCGCCAAGCCCGCATCGACCTCGCCGCCGCCTACCGGCTGGCCTACATGCATGGCCTGAGCGAGGGCATATGCAATCACCTTACCCTCACCGTTCCCGGCCAGCCGGATAAGTTTCTCCTCATCGCGCACGGCACCCATTGGAGTCAGGTGACGGCCAGCAATCTGCTGATGGTCAGCCTCGATGGCGAGGTGCTCGAGGGCGAGGGCGTGGTCGAGGACACGGCCTTCTATATTCATGCGCCGATCCACCGCGCGCGGCCGGATTTGCAGTGCATCATGCACACTCACCAGACCCAGACTCTTGCCCTGGCGATGATCGAAGGTGGCGCCATTGAGCCGATCAATCAAAATGCCCTGCGCTATTATGACCGCGTCGCGCGCGACGATAATTATAACGGCCTCGCCTTCGATGACCAGGAGGGCCGGCGCCTCGCCAAATCCATGCAAGGCAAAAATATTTTAATGATGGCCAATCACGGCGTACTGATCGGCGCCTCTTCGGTCGCCCGCGCCTATGACGAAATTTATTATTTGGAGCGTACCGCGGCGGCGCAAATCCTTGCCATGAGCACCGGCCGCCCGCTCAAACTAATTCCTGAAGAGGTCTGTAAGGAAACCGCGCGGCAAATGATGTCGGACAATATGCACCGTTTTGCCAACGATCACTTCAACGCGCTCAAGCGCGTGCTCGATCGCGAGCAACCGGACTACAAGGATTAATTGTTCGGGAAAACGCCGCTCAGAAGAAAGCCACGGCACAATAGAGACCGCGTGATTTCAGGCGTTCGCAGAGTTCTTTGGCATTTTGTTCACTCGCCAGCGGGCCGGCCTGGACACGGAAAAACACGCCCATGCCGGCGCCAAAGTCAATTTCCCGGATCTGCGCGTCATAATCGCTGAGCAAATCGGGATGGCTTTTTTGCAAAATCTGCCAGCCGCGCTCGGCGCCATCTCCACTGCGGAAGGAGGCGATGTGAACGCGCACGCTCGGGCCGTCTCCGTCGACCGCCTCCGCCCGTGCAACGGCCTGCTCAGCGCCGCTCCCGTCACCCGTCGCACGGCCCTCTTCCTTATCTGCCGCCTGCTGGTTTTCAGCTTTCGAAGGCCCATCGGCGTCCTCCATGTCGCGTGAAGCAACCTGTTTAGCCGGCTTATCATTTGCGTCCGATTCCATGCCGGTTGCGTCGTTTAACACCGGGCCGGAAGCGTCGGTCATTGTTCTATTTGTGCTGACCCGAGCTTCCTGCTTCTCCGCTTCCTTGGCCGCTGCACGCAGGGTATCCGACATCAGACGCATGGATTCCGCCAGTGCCTGTAAATTGTCGAAGACCGCGCTCATATCGCTGTATAGGGCGGAGAAATTGCGGCTGTCGACCGGCGCATTGTTACCGAACCAACTCGGCGGTGGCGCGCTGTTATCGACCATAACCGGGCTTAAATTGAGATCCGCCAGATTCTCGCGCGCCAGGGCCATCGGCGACAAACCGCCATTCTTGCGCGCCACGATTAGAGCGGCGCGCTCAAGCCGGTTGATGCGAATGATTTCCGCGTAGGTGCGCCGCGCGAGCTCGGGCCGCCCGGTATCCTGATAAACCACGCCCAAATTCAAAAGGGCATATTCATTGCCAGGATTATGTTCGAGCGCATCGCCAAGAAATTGTTCCGCCGTAGCGTAATCCCCCGCCTCAAGCGCATCCGCACCACGCTCGGCGAGAGACACATCACGTGGCGTATCCACACATGCCGCAACGACCAAGGCGAGACATAAAACCGCCGCCACTTGAATGATACGCCTCACCCTATCCCCAATTTCTTGTATGTTTAATTTCGAAACTATCAAAATATGGTAGTCGATTCGCCGAATTAGCGCAATATTTGCCTGTCCGAAACCGACCAGATTTATTTTTCGCCAGCTTCGGCAGCGCGCAGCGGAAAGCAATATTCGCCCGCCCGCCGGAGCGCCTCGCACAAGGTAACCGCGTCCGGCTCGCTCGCCAGCATTCCGGCTTCGAGACGCCACAGAACCGCGCCGCTATCGCCGAGCTCCAAGGCGATAATCTTAGACTGCAAGCCGTCCAGCAGCTTTGGATAGCGCATCGTCATTTTCTGCCAAACCCTGCCAGCGGCTTGCTCGCGGTCGAACGTCGCAAGAAGGACGGCGTATTCCCCTTCAGGCACCTCGACCTTTAGCATCTGCTTGGATTCGGTTTCCACAGCATCAACAGTCTCCAATGGCAGCTCGAACTGATTTTCCTCGGCTAATATATTGAGATGCTCGCCGCCATCGGCCTCGGACACCTCGGGCGGCGGTGACGCCGGCACGGTGATTGAATCGACAAACAATGATTCATCGGCGGGAAGTTCGCTTTCCGGCGCCTCCAGGGCCACACCGATCATAGCCAAATGCTGCACGGCACGGCCATAAAGCTGCGCCGCCGACCTCTGCATCCAGGCGATACCCAGCGCGCGATTTGGCGGAATGCCGGCGCCGCCGAGATAAAGTTTGGCCAAATTATATTGTGCCTGGGCGTTGCCTTTTTTGGCCGCATTTCGATACAGCTCAGCCGCCCGCCCAGGATTTCGCGCGACGCCCCGGCCATGCTCATAAAGGCTGCCCAGACTGAGCTCGGCCTCCGTCATGCCCTGCCCGGCGGCGCGGAGATACCAGACGGATGCTTTTTCCGCGTCGGGAGGGATGCCGTGCCCGCCTTCGATCATCATGCCAAGGCCAAACTGGGATTGCGCGTCGCCACTTTCGGCCAAAGGCTGCCAGATCTCCCGCGCGCGGCGATAGTCGCCATTGAGAAAGGCGCTAAGGCCGCTATCAAAATCGGCCGAGACAGGCGCGTTCAGGCAAAGGCCAAGCGCCCAAATAATGGAAAATAATCGGAATCTGGCGCGAGTTACGTGCCGCATTGAATCTATATATCATTATTGCCAGCCGCCTGCGATATCCGCAGGATAGGCGGCGCGCAACCTCTATTGCTGCGACCAGGCGATGACGAGAAAGGGAAGATACCAGATGGCAAGACAAAACCCGAAAGGCACGGCGCCCGCACCACTCTCGGCCGATCAATTGTGCCGGTTTTGCGATCCCGGCCAATTTCCCTTCACCACCACGGCAGAGCTTGACGGTCAGACCGAGATCGCTGGTCAGGATCGCGCCGTCGAAGCCATCCGCTTTGCGCTTGGCATCAAACAGGAAGGCTATAACGTCTTTGTGCTGGGTCCATCGGGCAGCGGCAAACATGCCATTGCGCGGCGCCTGTTAAAACACCAGGCCGGGCTCAACAAAACACCGTCTGACTGGTGCTACGTCTATAATTTTAAACGGCGCCACAAGCCGCACGCGCTTGAACTGCCGGCCGGCGAAGGCGCGCGCCTGCGCGACACCGTCAATAAGCTGATTGAGGATTTGAAAATCGCCATCCCGGCGATATTCGAAAGCGACGAATACCGCAACCAGCGCAAGGCGGCCGGGGAAGAGGTCAAGCAACGCCAGGACGACGCCTTCGCGCAAATTCAGAAGGAAGCGAACGCGGTCAATATCGCCATCATGCAGACCGAAAACGGTATCGCCTTCGCGCCAACGGAAAATGGCGAGATGTTGCCGCCCGAGAAGCTTAACGCCATGACGCAGGCGGAGCGGGAAGCAATTCAAAAAAATGTCGGTGAGCTGCAAAAGCGCCTGCACGATACCATGATGATGGTGCCGCAATGGGCGCGCGAGGCACGCGAAAAATTTCTCGCGCTTGACCGCGGCGTCACAAGTGTCGCGGTCAAATCCCTGATGGACGATACCAAAGCGCAGTTCAAGGATCTGCCACGCGTGGTCGAATATTTACTGGCGGTGGAGCAGGACGTGATTGATAACGTCAATCTCTTTCGCGGGCCGATGGAGGCCGTCAATCCGGCACAAATGATGCCGCCCGGGGCGCAGCAGGCGGCCCCCGCGCGGCCCGATGCAGGCGATGCGGGCGCGCCGTTCCGGCGCTATCGGGTCAACCTGTTTGTTGACCGCTCGCACCTTAAGGGCAGCCCGGTCATCTATGCCGATCATCCGACTTACCAGGAATTGATCGGCAGCATTGAGCACGTCGCTGAGATGGGCACGCTGACGACCGATTTCACGCGCATCAAATCGGGCGCCCTGCACCGCGCCAACGGCGGCTATCTGATGTTGGACGCGCGCAAGGTGCTGATGGAGCCGTTCGCCTGGGAGGGCCTCAAACGGGCGCTGCGTTCACGTGAAATCCGGGTCGAACACCCGGCCCAAACCGCCGGCGTGATCAGCACGCAAACGCTCAGCCCCGAACCGGTGCCGCTCGACGTAAAGGTGGTTCTGATCGGCGAGCGCCAACTTTACTATCTGCTCGATCAGCGCGACCCGGATTTTGCTGAATTGTTCAAGGTCACCGGCGATTTCGAGGACAAGATCGAGCGCAACGACGAAAACAACATGACCTATGCGCGTCTGTTGGGTGCGCTCGCGCAGCGCGATGGGTTGCACCCGCTCACCAGCGCCGCCGTGGCGCGCCTCTGCGATTACAGCGCACGTCTCGCGGCGGATGCCGAGCGCCTGTCGACCCAGATGCGGCGCGTCAGCGACTTGGTGCGCGAGGCCGATTACTTCGCCACCGAACAGGGCTGTGACACCATCGATACAGCGCATGTGGAACAGGCGATTGAGGGCGCGCTCGGCCGCGTCAGCCGCATCCGCGAATCGATGCAAGAACAAATTCTGCGCGGCTCCGTGCTGATCGATACCGAGGGCGCAACGGTCGGACAGATAAACGGCCTCGCTGTTCTTCAAACAGGCCGCTTTGCCTTTGGCAAACCGTCGCGCATTACGGTGCGGCTGCGTGTCGGCACCGGCAAAGTGATCGATATCGAGCGCGAGGTCGAGCTTGGTGGGCCCCTGCACAGCAAGGGCGTGTTGATCCTCAGCAGCTATTTGGCCACGCGCTATGCGACCGACCGACCGCTATCGCTATCGGCCAGTATTGTCTTTGAACAATCCTACGGCGGCGTCGATGGCGACAGCGCCTCATCGACCGAACTCTACGCCCTGCTTTCGTCCCTTGCGGAGGTGCCAATCCAGCAAAACCTGGCGGTTACCGGCGCGGTCAATCAAAATGGCGAAGTTCAGGCGATCGGCGGCGCCAATGAAAAAATCGAGGGTTTTTTCGACGTCTGTAGCGCGCGCGGACTGAACGGCAAGCAAGGCGTTCTTATTCCTCAGTCGAACGTCAAAAACCTCATGCTGCGACGCGATGTTCTGGCAGCCGTCGGTGACGGTCAATTCCATATCTATGCCGTCGCCACCATCGACGAAGGCATAGAAATCCTGACCGGCGTAGCTGCGGGCACACGCGACACAAATGGAGCCTTCCCAGCCGAGTCCATCAACGGCATGGTCGAAGCCCGGCTCCACAAACTAGCCGACCAACGCCGCGCCTTCGCACGCAGCGGCAAAAACGATAATGCAGAGGACGCCAAGGACGCATAAGCCCCACGCCCATAATCAATTATGCAAACGGAACCGCCTTCCGGAATGCGCCAAGCATTCCGGCAAGCGCGCCAAGCCAAGCGCGCGGATGCGCGCGCCCGGCGATTGAGGGTCTAGAAAAAGAGCGCGCCCGAGTTACCGAGGTAGCCAAGGCTGCGGATGCAGCCGCCCGGCGTCTGAGGGCCTCAACTAATAAGCAACAGCGGTTGGATCGAGGCTACGCCACAGATACCAGGTTGCGACCGAACGCCAGGGCTGCCAGGGCTGGGCCAGGCTTTCGATATCTTCCCGTGCCAAAGCGTCACCACCGGCATAATGGCGCTCGCAGGCGCGGATTAGTCCGATATCGTCGAGCGGCAGTACGTTCGGTCTGAGGAGATGGAATATCAGAAACATTTCCGCCGTCCAGCGGCCAATGCCACGCAGCTTGAGCAGTTCGGCGATGATCTCTTCATCCTCTTTCTCATGCCAAAGCGCCGGCGCCACGCTGCCATCCTTAAAGGCCAGCGCCATATCGCGAATGTAAGAGGCTTTGCGCCGCGTCAGCCCGGCGCCGTGCAATTCTGCCTCGTTTCGCGCCACGACATGATCCGGCGAAATGCCGCCGACGGTCTCGTCGAGCCGGTTCCAGATGGAATCCGCCGCGCGCACCGAAATCTGCTGGGCGACGATCGAGCGGACAAGAGTGACAAACGGATCGCCCTGCCCGGTTAACCCGCCGCGCCCACAGCTCTTGATGACTTCGGCCAGAACCGGATCGGCGGCGCTCAGCTCTTTCTTGGCGCGCTTCCAAAAAGAAGGATGGCCGGTCGGTCCGCTCGCCCATTTCGGCATCGGTTTTCCATAATTCTCTATCTCGGAAACGGCAGTCTATGCGTTGCCGGCACGGCTGCCAATCGGCGAGCCGAATAACTCAGCTTGCCTGCGCTGCGGCCCTCTGATCGAGCGGCGCCGAGACGGCCGCTTCGGCGCTCTCTGCCAGACCGTCCGCCACGGTGGTGACGATGCGGTTCATTTCGCCCGGACCGAGGCCCAGATGAAATGGCAGGGCCAGCGTATGATTGGCGAGATGGCGCGTTACCGCGAGCGAGGCGCTCGGATAATAGGCGAATGCCGATTGTTGGTGGCAGCCCCGCCCCCACCATTGCCGGCTCTCAATACCGGCACGCGCAAGCTCCCGGGCGACGGCGCCCGTGGCCGGGTGGATCAATTCAACATTGCAGGTGGTGCCGGCCCATCCCTGGCCAAAACCCGGCATAACGGAGAGGCCGGGGATCGCCGAGAGCGCCGCGGCGTATGTCTGGGCGAGGCGCACATAGCCGGTGCGGACGAACGGCCAGGCATCAAGCGCCGCCAACCCGACGGCGGCGGCATATTCGCTGAGTTTGGCGTTGAACCCGGGGAGAGCTGCAGCGCGGCTCTGTTGAAAGCCGAAATTAGACAGGCTGCGTGCCTTGGCAACCAACTCGGGATCGCGCGAAATGATGAGGCCACCTTCGCCGATGCCAACCGCCTTGGTCGCATGCAGGCTGATCACCACCGGCGCCCGGCCGGGCTGGGCGGTATCGAACGCGGCAGCGGCATCGATCACGACAGGGATGCCGGTCGCTTCGGAAAATTCGTCCCAGCGGTCATAACCAATCGGCGCGCCGAAGGGTGCGACAGGTAACACGGCCGCCACATTACCCGGCGCATTGGCCAGCGCCGCACCAGCTATTTCCGGTGTTAACGCCCAATTATCAGGCGCCACATCAACGAAAAACGGCGTCAGCCCCGCTTCGCGCGCCGCATGCGCCGTAGCGGAGAAGGTCCAGGATGGCATCATGCAGAGGCTTCCCGGCGGCGGATTGCCCGCCCGCAGGGCCAAGATCAGTGCTGCCGTGCCGTTCGCGACCGTGGTCACACAATCCGTATCAACGCCAAAGCCGGCGGCGATACGGGCTTCGAACTCCTGCACCAGGGGGCCAAAATTGCTGTAATAGCGCGCGTCATCAATACGCCTGAGATAGGGCAAGACCATATCCGCATCCGGCATACGCGGGACGGCAACGCTAATCTTTTCGGGCGTATTTTGGACCATGACAGGCCCGCCTCTTTGCAGGGAAGCCGGGGCGTGGTTTCCCTGCAAAGCTAGCGCCTGGGCGCTTAAACCTTCGTTAATATTGCAAAAATCGCCCAGTTCAGCGGGTTTTGCGGTGTGGCGCGTTGGCCCGTTTCGGCCGTTTCGGCAATTTTCCCCGGAATCCGTCTACTTGCGCCTGGGCGCCAGTGCTAATGAGCTTGGCATCGCTCGCGGCAATAACGAAATCATAGCCGCGCCCATAGGTCCATTCCAGGCTCTGCCCGGGGCGCGTGACGGTGCCGAGCAATTTGTTGGTTTTACGCAATTTCTTCTCGGTGTAGTCGAGGAACTCGACCACTTCGGGGTGGGTCGGATCCATCGTATGACCAAGGCTGGCGGCGATATCGCCCGGCCCCATGAAGAGCATATCGACGCCGTCGACCGCCGCGATTTCCTCAATATTTTCGACCGCTTCGGCGGTTTCGATTTGGCACATGAGAAGTATTTGCTTGGGCACGGCCTGGCGGTATTCATCAATACGTGCACCCCAGCGCGAGCAGCGCGCGGCATGGGGCGCCACGCCGCGGATGCCGGCGGTCGGATAATGGCACGCATCGACGGCGGCGCGCGCCTCGTCGGCGTTTTGCACGTAAGGCACAATAATGCCCATCACACCGATATCGAGCGCCCGCTTGATATAGACAGTGTCGTTCCACGGCACGCGCATCATTGGTGTCGGGCCGGCCTCGGCCGCCGCCTGCATCAACGATATCGCATTGAGAAAATCGCCCGGACCATGCTCATGGTCCATGATGACGGCGTCATAGCCGGCATTGGCGACAATTTCCGCCGCGATCGGGCTGCCCATCGAAAGCCACGCCCCGATCGCTGGTTCGCCCTTGAGCAGCTTCTTCTTGCAGGTGTTGATTATCGCCATCGAATTTGCTCTCCACAGTTTGGTTGGTCAAATTTTGCCGGACCCTAACACGCGCCACAGCCGGCCTAAAAGCCCGGCGATGCTTTTCCAGTGATGCCTTATTGTCTTGCCGATGAAGCGGCGTTAAGTTTTGCCACATGATCCTCCCGACGCACGGCAAAGGCAACTTGTGGCGTATCAAATATCTCGAAGAAACCCTGGCGGCGGCGGAGAAGAAGACGGCGGCTCGACATTTGTCATTGAGGACAGTACATCCCAGTTGGTGAGCGTCGCCGCGCGCCTCTTTTCCCGCGCCTTACAGGCGCGTTTCGCCGAACATGACGTGAGCGCCGGGCAATGGCCGCTGCTGCTATACCTTTGGGAACAAGACGGCCTCAGCCAAAAGCAACTGGCGCGCCGCGTTCAAATCGAAGAACCGACGACGACACGAACCCTCGACCGGATGGAACGCGACGGGCTGGTGCGCCGGGTGCGCGACGAAAATGACCGCCGCCGCATCAACGTTTTTTTAACCGAGCGCGGCCAGCATTTACGCGAGGAACTGGTGCCCTATGCACAGGAAGTCAACGCGCTCGCGACACACGGACTTTCGGCCCAGGACAAGGCCAAAATCAACTCCCTGCTCACCTACATGATCGCGCGCCTCGACTAATCCCGGTCGTAATAATTTTGTTATATTTACCAATTATTTAGAATAATCGGGGTCTAATGGCGCTTGACTATGTTCACTTGGGCCGCCGCCACTGGCGATTGTCCAATATCGGGACATACTTTGGTGTGAGCGGAAAGGACCGGCAACATGTTACGCGCGATTGACGTCATCGGAGAACCAAATACTCCCATTGAGTTGAACTCTCTCGAGGTCGACCAATCCGGCGCCCTACAACAACGTGAGCCGCAATATCCGCTGACCTTTAATTTCTCCTGGCGCGACAGTAATTTCGAAGGCACCGTCGACCAGGTGGACGATCGCCTGACGCTCGAGTTGAGCCTGAAGCTTGCCGAATTGCCCTTTACCGCCGAAGACGCGACACAGCGCGGCAATTGGTCGGCAATCGTTTCCGACACAGATGCGCCGGCCGGCGGCGTGCTGAAGATCATGCACGACAGCACCGCGGTGCTGTCGAAAAAAATCGACCTGCCGGAGTTGAACGGCTTCACGGCCGATGGCTTCATCACCAATATGGCGATGATGGTGCTGTCTCTAGCGCCTTATCTCGACCTGTTGGCCGAGCATAGCGGCGCACACGCGCCAAGTGCCGACGCCTAGACCCAAACCTATTTGAGCACCGGCAGAGCCAAGATTTGCCCCGGAAAGATCATATTCGGGTCGAGGATTTGCGCCCTGTTGGCGCCATAAATCTCACTATAGTAAACACCGCCGCCATAGGCGCGCCGGGCAATGCGCCACAGACTGTTGCCCGGCTGGACCACGACCAGCGCATCGCCGAGCAATAATTCCTCCGGCCGCGCCCGGCTGATCGGCGTTTCGATACGCGCCAATACGATCCCTTGATCATCCACCTTATCGATGCGCAGCTTATGCTGACCGGGGGCAACTTCTTCATCCGGGCTTAATTGCCACTCGCCTTCTTCGCTCGCCTTGGCGCTGCCGACATATTCCTCATCGACATAGACGTTGACGGTGGCCTCGGGCTCGGTGCGCCCGGCCAAAGTGACATCGCCCTCCGAATCATAATCGACGCTACGAATCGTTACTTCCGATTCCTCGCCGATGCCGTCCCCGGCCAAATCCGGGCCTTGCAGCACGCGGCTCGGGCCGTCGCCATCGCGCTCCACCAACACCGCAATAACGGCTTCTTCCGCCGCCTCACCTTGCGCAGCCGTGCTATCCGCCTGGTCCGTAGCCGGTTTCTCGCGCGGTTTGGGGACCGACAGCACAACAACCTGCTTGGACGCCACCCGCGCTCCGTCAGCGGTGTCCTGCACCAGTGATAATTCGCGGTCGCCGCCTTCCAGGCTATCCTCCGGCAGCAGCACCCACTCGCCGCGCTCATCGGCAAAGACCGAGCCGAGCGAAATACCGTCATCCAATACCGTCACCTCGGCGCCGGGCTCAGCGCGCCCGGCGATGACGGCACGGCCGCTCGGAGAAATTCGCACCACGTCGAAGCTCGGACGCACCACCCCGGCGGGCAGAGACGTCTCTGCTGTTGTCTCTTCAGGCGCGGCGCTCGCCACAGAGGGCTCTTCCTGCACGCGTACGGACTGGTCTGTTTTCGCCGATGCGGGTTCCTGCGCAGGCGCAGCCTTCTTGGCTGGCACCGCCTTCTTCTCGACCGATGCCACGGTGGCCGGCGCGTCCGTCTCATCATCGCCACCCGGCAGAAAAACACCGAGCACAACGGCAACAATGACCGCGACCAAAACGATCAGTAACAGAGCTCTTAAATTACGTTTCACGGGGCCTCGCGATTCATCGCGCGAAAATCCGACTATACCATCAGCGCCAGAGGCAACAAGGCATCAAAGAGGAACACAGCCACCCTGGGCCCCCCGCCTTACCATTCATCGAAGCTGGTGGCAGCCGGCGGCAGCCTGGTCGCACGCACCGCGTGGCGAATGGCCGGCTGGGCTTTCAAATAGGCCGCGATTGCGGCCAAATCCTGCGCCGTCAAATGGCTCAATCCATCTTCGATGGTCTCGCGCATGCTACCCTGCACATCGTCGCCGTCCGGCTTCAGTCCTGTCTTGAAAAAGAACACAAGATCGGCCTCCGACCAGCCGCCGATGCCAGTTTCCGAATCGGGCGTGATATTGGGCACCGAGTGGCCATCCGGGCCATAGCGCGTACCGGCCAAATGCTTACCGCGTTTTAGCCCGCCGGCGATATTGCGTGGGGTATGACATTCGGCGCAATGTCCGAGCACCTCGACGAGATAGCTGCCACGCTCGGTTCCAACATCCGGTGCGTCTTCGGTGGACGAAAAAAACAGCCAGCGCCAGGGATAGATCGAAAAGCGCCAGGAGAAGGGAAAACGCAATTCATGGCTACGGTTTTCACGCCGCACCGGCGTCTGGGCGAATAGATAGGCCTTGATATCGAGCATATCCTGACGCCGCATGGCGCTGTAAGAGGCGTAGGGAAAGGCGGGATAATAGGTTCGGCCACTGGGCGATTCGCCGTGCCGCAGCGCCCGGGTAAAATCCGTATCGCTCCAGGCGCCGATTCCGGTCTCCACGTCCGGCGTGATATTGCTGGAATAGAAATTACCGTAAGGCGAGGCGATGGCCCGCCCGCCGGCCAGAAACGGCCCTTTGTCCGCCTTATCCGTATGGCAATTGATGCAGCCGGCGGCGTACACCAGATATTCGCCGCGCACCGCATCGGCCGGCTGGGCGCGCACCGGCGCGAGAGCAAATAAAACGAGGACCAACAGCGCCGCCCACCCGAGTAGGCGTTCATATCTCATCGCTCAGGCCGAGCCCGGGCGAAAAGACGCGGCGCGCAGTCGCCCGCTATTTCTTTTTGCGAAACGGCTCGTGACAACCTCCGCACGCCTTACCGACCGCGCCGGCGGCTGCGCCGACAGCGGCGATATCACCGGAACTGGCGGCCGCCGCGAGATCGGCGGCGGCGGTTTGCAGGGCCTTCGCCGCAGCCTGAAACTTCGGCCAATCCTGCCAGATCGACGGCAACGCGCCGGTATCGCCGCTGCCGCTTCCTTCAGGAAAAATATCCGGCATCATCGCGGCGCCGTCGGCAATGGCGCGCGCATGGGCGGCGATATGCCCGGCGTAGGATGTCTCGCCCTTCAACACGCTGAAAATGGCGGTAATGTGCGAGGCGTTGGCGACCATCACCTGTTTGCGGTATTTGATGACATTGGCCGCATCATCGGCGGCGGCGGCGGTTTGCGGAAGTGAGGCAAAACCAACGGCGCCGAGCAACACAAGCGCCAAACCAATCCTTGATAAACGAAACATTGTTCCCTCCCCTGTTTGCGCAATAGACGAACGCTAACCGCGCCCGATGGCGCGGTAAAGCGGCGTCACCGCTGCGCTCGATCATCTTATCGTGATGAGGGCATTAGGGACAAAAATAATGCTTGGGACTGGCGCCCGGTGCGCCGGCACTGTATGACCGGGCGCATGGAAGAAATCAAAGCGCTTTGCGTCTATTGCGGCTCGCAAAAAGGCACGGATCCACGTTATGCCGAACTTGCCCGCACTCTTGGCGTAGACTTGGCCAGGCGCGGCATCACCCTGATCTACGGCGCCGGCGGCATCGGCCTGATGAATGAGGTTGCCGATGCCGTTCTCGCCGCTGAGGGGCAGGTGGTCGGTATCATTCCCGAACACCTGGCACGCGCCGAAGTGCAACATGACGGTCTCAGCGAGATCGTCATTGTCGACAGCATGCATGAGCGCAAGCAGATCATGTTCGAGCGCGCCGATGGCTTTGTTGTTTTGCCGGGCGGGCTCGGCACGCTCGACGAATTTTTCGAAATATTGACCTGGCGCCAGATCGGCTTGCACGATAAACCGGTGGTTATTCTCGATTGCGCCGGCTATTGGGCGCCGCTCAAAACACTGTTGGACCAGGTCGTGAGCCAGGGGTTTGCGCCACCTTCGTCGCACGATCTTTACCACTTTGCCGATAGCGTCGCGCAATTGTTCGATATTCTTGAAGCTGCGCCGGAGCCCTCGCTTTCAGCACCGACTGAGCGATTTTGACGCGGGGCCTTGACCCGATAAACGCCGGTGCTATTGTGCCGGCCCTGTGCCCGTGTGGCGCACATTCACACATTATTTAGCCCAAAATTCCGGAGAGCCTTTAATGGACAAGATCAAGGTCGCGAACCCCGTGGTGGAACTCGATGGCGATGAGATGACGCGTATCATCTGGGCCTGGATCAAGGACCGCCTGATCCTGCCCTATCTCGATATTGATCTCGCTTATTACGACCTCGGCATGGAATATCGCGACGAAACCGACGACCAAGTCACCATCGACGCGGCGGAAGCGATCAAAAAGCACGGCGTCGGCGTCAAATGCGCGACCATTACGCCAGATGAGGCCAGGGTTGAGGAATTCGGCCTCAAGAAAATGTGGCGCTCGCCGAATGGCACGATTCGCAACATCCTCGGCGGCACGGTCTTCCGCGAGCCGATCCTGTGCTCAAACATTCCGCGCCTGGTGCCGGGCTGGACCAAATCGATCGTTATCGGCCGCCATGCCTTCGGCGACCAGTACCGCGCCACGGATTTTGTCGTGCCGGGCAAGGGCAAACTCACCGTCCGCTTCGAGCCGGAAGACGGCGGCGCGCCGATCGAGCATGAAGTGTTCAACTTCCCCGGCGGCGGCGTCGCCATGACCATGTACAATCTCGACGCCTCGATCCGCGATTTCGCCCGCGCCTGCATGGGATACGCTTTGAAGCGCGGCTGGCCGCTCTACATGTCGACCAAGAACACCATCCTCAAGGCCTATGACGGTCGCTTTAAGGATCTCTTCCAGGAAATCTTCGACGCCGAATTCAAAGCCGATTTCGACAAAGCCGGACTGACCTACGAGCATCGCCTGATCGACGATATGGTGGCGGCGGCAATGAAATGGGAAGGCGGCTATGTCTGGGCCTGCAAAAACTATGACGGCGATGTGCAGTCCGACACGGTGGCGCAGGGTTTCGGCTCGCTCGGCCTGATGACCTCGGTGCTGATGGCGCCGGACGGCAACACGATCGAGGCGGAAGCGGCGCACGGCACAGTGACGCGCCATTACCGCGCCTATCAGCGCGGCGAGGAAACCTCGACCAATCCGATTGCCTCGATCTTCGCCTGGTCGCGTGGCCTCAGCCACCGCGCCAAACTGGATGAGAACGACGCGCTGGCGCGCTTCGCTGAGACGCTGGAGAAGGCTTGTGTCGACACCGTCGAGGGCGGCGAGATGACCAAGGATTTGGCGCTATTGGTGCCGGGCAAGCCGCAGCACCTCAACTCAAAGGATTTCCTCGAGGCGATCGCGCGCAAGCTCGAAGCCGCGATGAGTTAGAGTATTTGGCGGGATTAGCGCTCCGCCAGCGCCTTTTCAATAGCTTCCAGGGCGGCGTCGGCCTGGGATCCGTCCGGGCCGCCGGCCTGGGCCATGTCGGGCCGCCCACCGCCGCCCTTGCCGCCGAGTGCGGCAGCACCGGCGCGCACCAGATCGACGGCGCTGACCTTATCCGTTAGGTCGTCAGTGACGCCAACCACCAGAGCGGCCTTGCCGTCACTGACAGTGACGACGGCGCAGACACCCGAACCGAGCTTCTTTTTAAACTCATCGACCATGGATTTCAGTTCGCGCGGCGGCGTGCCGTCGAGACGGCGCGGCAGATAGGCGATGCCGCCGGCATCGCGTGACTCCACCGCCTCACCGCCACCGCCGCCAACGGCCACCTGCTTACGCAGGTCACGCAACTCGCGCTCGAGCTGGCGGCGTTCGTCCAAAAGCGCCGCGATGCGCGGCGCAAGCTCGGCGGAGGTTGATTTGATCGCAGCACTTGCCGCCTCAAGGAGGTTGCCTTGCTCCTGCGCATACAGGCGCGCCGCTTCACCGCTAAGCGCTTCAATGCGGCGCACGCCGGCCGCCACGGCAGCTTCGGAGGTGATGGTAAACATGCCAATATCTCCGGTGCGCCCGACATGGGTACCGCCGCAGAGCTCGACCGAATAGGGCGTGTCGTCCCCTCCTCCCATCGAAACAACGCGCACTTCCTCGCCATACTTTTCACCGAACAGCGCCAGCGCGCCATTCTCGACCGCCTCGTCCGGCGTCATCAGGCGGGTCGACAGAGCCGAGTTCTCGCGGATGCGCTGATTAACTTCTGCTTCGACCGCATTGCGCTCATCATCGCTCATGGGTTTGGGGTGGCTGATGTCGAAGCGTATGCGGTCCGGCGCCACGAGCGAACCTTTTTGCGTCACATGCTCTCCCAAATGACGGCGCAGGGCGGCATGCAGCAAGTGGGTGACCGAGTGGTTGGCGCGGAGGCCTGCGCGGCGCGGTGCATCAACGGTGAGGGTCAAGGCTTCGCCTATCGTAAAGGTGCCGCTCTCGACCTCGCCAAAATGTACGATCACATCACTGGCGCGCTTTTGCGTATCCGTGACCTTGAAGCGTGCGCCATCGGCCGAGACGATTTCGCCGCAATCACCCATCTGGCCGCCGGACTCGCCATAGAACGGGGTCTGGTTGACGACCAGGGCGATTTCCGTCCCGTCTTCGGCATTCGTTACTTCGGCGCCATCCCGCACCAGGGCCGAAACGACACCCTCGGCACTCGTCATTTCATAGCCGAGAAATTCGCTCGCGCCGATTTTTTCGCGGACTTCGAACCACACCCGGTCGGTCGCGGCATCGCCCGAACCGGCCCAGGCTTTCCGTGCTTCGGCGCGCTGGCGCTCCATGGCGGCGTCGAAACCGGCATTATCGACCTCGCGGCCCTCACGGCGTAGCGCATCCTGGGTGAGGTCAAGCGGAAAGCCATAGGTGTCATAAAGCTGAAAGGCGACATCGCCGGGCAGCGCCGCGCCGTCACCGAGCTTGGCCGTCGCCGAGCCAAGCAGTTTCAGGCCGCGCGCCAGGGTCTGCTTGAAACGGGTTTCTTCGAGTTTCAGGGTCTCGGCGATCAGCGCCTCGGCGCGTGCCAATTCGGGGAAAGCCTGGCCCATCTCGCCGACCAGAATCGGCACCAGTTGCCACATTAACGGGTCCTTGCAGCCCATCTGATGGGCGTAGCGCATGGCGCGGCGCATAATGCGGCGAAGCACATAGCCACGGCCTTCATTGGACGGCGTCACGCCGTCGGCGATAAGGAACGAACTGGCGCGCAAATGATCGGCAATAACGCGGTGCGAAACCGTGTGGTCGCCGCCGGCCGGCGTGTTCGATATTTCGGCGCTGGCGGCAATTAAACTGCGAAACAGGTCGGTATCATAATTGTCATGCTCGCCCTGCAGAATGGCGGCGATACGCTCGAGACCCATGCCGGTATCGATCGAGGGTTTGGGCAGATCGACACGCTCGTCGAGAGTGACCTGCTCAAACTGCATAAACACCAAATTCCAGATCTCGACGAAGCGGTCGCCATCCTCGTCCTGGCTGCCGGGCGGGCCGCCGGGGATGTCGGCGCCATGGTCGTAGAAAATTTCGGAACAGGGGCCGCAAGGGCCGGTATCGCCCATCGCCCAGAAATTGTCCGATGTCGGGATACGGATGATCTTATGCTCCGGCAGGCTGGCGACTTTGCCCCACAAATCAAACGCGTCATCGTCTTCCGCATAAACCGTGACCAGCAGGCGCTCCGCATCGAGACCGAATTCCTTGGTCACCAAATTCCAGGCGAGCTCTATCGCGCGTTCCTTGAAATAATCACCAAAGGAAAAATTACCCAGCATCTCGAAGAAGGTGTGGTGGCGCGCGGTATAGCCAACATTGTCGAGGTCATTATGCTTGCCGCCGGCACGGACGCATTTTTGCGACGTCGCGGCACGCTGATAATCGCGCTTCTCAGCGCCGGTGAAGACATTCTTGAACTGCACCATACCGGCATTGGTGAACATCAATGTCGGGTCGTTGTGCGGCACCAGCGGGCTCGAGCTCACGACCTCATGACCATTGGTGCGAAAATATTCAAGAAAATGGCTGCGTATATCGTTGACGCTTTGCATGACAGAATCCGATTTAAGGCCCCGCTACCCTTAGGAGCGCCTGCTATTTAAAGGGCCTGGGTTGGCCTGTCCAGCATGGCGGGCAGAAAACCCGCCTGATTGGTAAGAAAGCCGCGCGGTTATTTGCACCGCGCGGCTTTCATTTTTCGCATATGTGTGCCGGGATTTATTCGCCGACTGCCTCAGCTGTGGCTTCGGCTGTATCCTCTGGCGCGTCGCCATCCTCGGCGATTTCGACCGGCTTGTTACCGCCAAGGCCCGCCGCTTCGCGAATAGCGGCCTCGATAGTATCCGCCATCTCGGGGTTATCGCTGAGGAATTGTTTCGCGTTTTCGCGCCCCTGGCCGATGCGCTGGCTGTCATAGGAATACCACGAGCCCGATTTCTCGACCAAACCGGCCTTCAGCCCGTGATCGATCAACTCGCCCATACGCGAGATGCCCTTGCCATACATGATATCGAATTCGATTACCTTGAACGGCGGCGCCATCTTGTTTTTGACCACCTTGACCCGGGTCTGGTTGCCGACGATCTCGTCACGGTCCTTGATCGCGCCGATGCGGCGGATATCGAGGCGGACAGAAGCGTAGAATTTAAGCGCATTGCCGCCCGATGTGGTTTCGGGACTGCCAAACATAACGCCGATTTTCATGCGGATCTGATTGATGAAGATCACCATGCAGCGCGAGCGCGAAATCGAGGAGGTGAGCTTGCGCAACGCCTGGCTCATGAGGCGCGCTTGCAGGCCAACGTGGGTATCGCCCATCTCGCCTTCGAGCTCAGCGCGCGGCACCAGGGCGGCGACACTATCAACAACCACGATATCGACGGCGCCGGAGCGCACCAGCGTATCGGTGATCTCAAGCGCCTGCTCGCCGGCGTCGGGCTGGGAGATCAGCAATTCATCGGTATCGACGCCGAGATTGGCGGCATAGGCTGGATCGAGCGCATGCTCGGCATCGACGAATGCGCAGATACCGCCGAGCTTTTGCGCGCTCGCCACGGCATGCAGCGCCAAGGTGGTTTTACCGGAACTTTCGGGACCATAGATCTCGACCACGCGGCCGCGCGGCAGACCACCGATTCCAAGGCCGATATCGAGCCCAATCGAGCCGGTGGAAATGGCTTCGGCCTGGACCGCCGTATCGCTTTGGCCGAGCTTCATCACCGAGCCCTTACCGAAGTTACGTTCGATCTGGCTCAAAGCTGCGTCCAATGCTTTCTGCTTGTCCATGTCGTTCCTCTCAACGAGCCGCAAGGCCGTATCTGCCATCAGAACCTCCTTTATTTCATAGCTGGAGTGGGGTTGCAATACGGCCAATGTACATGATTTGTTCTCGTCCGCAAGAGAGTCGGAAAAGAAAATTATTAAACCATTGAAATAAAATGAAATTATACTATACGTTCGACTCTTGTTCAGGGCAATAAATTGAGCCAAAGGAACAAAATTGGCGGCGCGGTCGCGTGCTTCAGGCGAGCAGACTCCGGCGCCAACAATGGTATTTTACGTCGCGCAAACGGCGCCGCCCCTAGAAGCCAGAGCCAAGGTAAAATTCCTTTACATCGGCATTGTTGTTGAGTGCAATGTTGGTGTTTTGTTCCGCCAAAAGAATAGTCACGCCATTCGTTGCTTTTGTCATATGGAATTAGCGCGGGCAGTAAGAGGCCTGGAAGGTGGCTGAGAGTTTCTGTTGCGCAGTCAGACGATGCCATGCTTGATGGGCCCCTGCCGGGCGGCGCCATGCAAGCCTCCCCTGTACATACAAATAAACCGCGTAGCGGAGGCCCCGATGATCAAGACCGAACACCTTTTCACCATGCCTGTCGAAGTCGAAATGCCGCTACAGATGGTTGGCCAAACACCGATCGGCGAGCGCCGCATTGCCAAGGTCACGGGCGGCACCTTCGAAGGGCCAAAGATGAAGGGCACGATCCTGCCCGGTGGTGGCGATTGGCTGTTGCTGCGGTCCGACGGCAGCCTGCAATTGGATGTCCGCGTAACCCTGCAGACGGACGACGATGCGCTGATCTATATGACCTATCGCGGCTTCCGACATGGTCCGGCGGAAGTCATGGCGCGGCTCAACAAGGGTGAGGCCGTGGACCCAAGCGAATATTATTTCCGCGTTGCGCCTTTTTTTGAAACCGGAGCGGAAAAATACGATTGGCTCAACCGTATCGTAACAGTCGGCACCGGACACCGATTGGCCTCAGGGCCTGTCTATGAGGTGTTTCAAGTAATGTAAGCGGTGGGTTGAGGGCGGTTAGCGGCGCCTTATATTCGCGCCCAGCTAAATTTTCGCGCTACGTCTTATTTCCGCGCTTCGACCTGGGCGCGCAACTCATCAAGAAAGCCGTCCATGCCTTTGCGATTGATCACCGAGGCAAACTCGATACGGTGAGTATGCAGCATGCTGATACCCTCGACATTGATATCGACAACCCGGTAGCTGCCCTCAATCACCCGCACGCGGTAATCCACCCCGATTGGCGGGTCGCCCGAGGGCCTGAGGATTCGCGTCCGCACAATCACATCGCCATGCTTGTCCGATTCCATCGTCTCCATTATCTCGAAGGTCTCGCCATTGTATGAATCGAAACGGCTTGCATAGACGCGGACAATGAAATCAACAAATATATCATTGTAGGCTTGGCGCTGCGCCTTCGTCGCGGACTTCCAATAGCGCCCTAAAACGAAGCGGCTAATGGTCCGGATGTGGAAAGCCTCGACGAGGATATGGCGGAAAGCGGTTTCGCGTTCGGCAAAGGTGCTGCCTTCCTTGTCGCGCAACACATCGACGGCGCGAACGCCCAGGTCACGGATAAATTCACTTGCCTCACTGTCGGCGGCACGAGCCGAAACGCCCGCAGAGGAAAAAGAGAATGCCAATAAAACGAGCAAGGCAATGCCCTGCCGGCGCCCGGCCGTGGCGGCGCTAAGCGTCAAAACAGACAATGATCTCATTCTTTGCTCAATCTCATCGGAGGCTTGTGGCTTGCTTTATTCAATCTCATCGGAAGCTGTGGCTTGATCAAATTCGTCGTCTGAATAATCTTCCAACGTGATACTGGGGATGGGCAAGGTCGGCGGTAATTCGCCATTGCGAACCTCGCCCGCCCGATGCTGGCGATAGAGCTCCCGCATGGCCGCGTAAAAATCAATCGAGGTTTCCTCAAGCGTATCCAGCTCATTTATAAACCTGGAGCGCACATCAATGCCGCGGGCAATCATGCGCTGATATTTTTCGTGGCTGCGCAGAGCCCGGGTAAATGGATCCATAAACCAATCCACCCCCATGCCAACAGCATCACGCGGATTGGACGGGCCAAACAACGGCAATACCAGATAGGGCCCTTCGGCGACGCCCCATACGGCAAGCGTCTGGCCAAAATCCTCATCCGCCCGGGACAAACCAATGCCATCGGCGATATCGAAAATACCGCCCAGACCGATTGTCGAATTAAAGGCGAAACGGAGCATTGAGGTGACGGCGCGCTCCAAATTCCATTGCAGTAAGCCGTTGGCAAAATTAACCGGTTCGCCCAAATTATTCAGCACATTGGTGACGCGCTCACGGCCCCATCTGGGCACCACGCCGACATACATCTCGGCCAAGGGCCCGAGCAACACACCATCCAGGGTTCGATTAATTTCAAAGGTAATCCGGTTGATGTCCTCAAACGGGTCATTCACCGAATATTCTTCGTCGTCAAGACTTTCGGATGAGTTCGAAGACGCGCAACCGGAAACCACACCAACCACCAGCAACATGGCTAGTACTTGCGTCCAGCGCCTATATTTTTTGGATGCCACGCGAAACGTCAAATGCCCGTCCTCAATATTTCAACCAGCCATAAATCCGGTTTGGATAAACCCAAGCGACACGAACCAATGGCCTTCATACCCCACCTCACGTCGACCCTACCGACAATAGGATAACGCCAAACTCTTTCAAATGTCTGATTTGCACCAAACCCGTGATTTTCGCAACAGTCGGAAGTCATGAAAACGCCAAAAATGCTCCAATCACGTTGCCTTCTCCCAGGCCGCCACGAATCCCCTGTTCAGTCCGTAAACCCGCCAGATGATTAGCATATCTCAAATCAAGAAACCAGCGCCGCAAAGAGCGAAACACATCGACACGCTGATGAACACATCCGAATGTAACAATTATGTTACAGGTTCGGTTAATGCCGCATCAATTATTTTGGTTAACTCCTGCCAAGCCGGCCATTGATCGCGAAAAATACGGTTAACATACTGAAAATACACAATATTTTTGTTACCATAAAAATGTCTCCGGATGATTTTCCGCTCAAATCGGAGTACTGGCGACCTCCCGCTCACCCCGTTAAACAGCCGTCAACCAGCTTTTAACCATAGGTGTGTACAGTCATGTTTTGGCCGTACCATCGGCGAATCGACGCCCGGTACAGGTAAGACTATTAAGAAAAAAATGCCCATGCAAAGCTCTGTAAACCGCCCCCAGCTATTTGAAGGCCGCGATTCGGGTTTCCACCTGACGCAAGCGCTGCAAGACCGAACGGCGCCCTCAGGCGGGAAATATGCCATTTATCTCAGCCTTTCGTCATTGGATCAGAAGAATCTGCATGGCTATCATCTGAGTACAATTAAATACGCGATAGAGACCATTTGCCAAAACCTTGGTGCAAAGCTCTTTTTATTCGAAAACACAGATATGATTGTGTTGTGCTCTGACACCGAAGCGACGGCCATAGAAAATATTACCCATCGTTTGCGTGGCCTGTTCACCGGAATGATCACGCTTCTCCAGGGCAACAAAACCGATTCGCTCTGCAACTGGTATGATTTAATTACCCAGGGCGATCAATTTGAAGAAGTCTGCCGACCACTGACCGAAAATAGCGGAACGATAACGGCCCACGCTGCGCCGCCGTCGACCAGCCAAAAAACCATTGAACCCATTAATGCCGATATGCTCGCCAAACTCGAAAGGGGCCTGGCAACAATCGATGTGAGCAGCTTCATCCGCCGCCAACCGATTTGCAAAATACTGCCCGGCATAGACACCCATCCAAAACATTTGGCGAACGAGATTTATGTGCGCGTCAATGATTTGCGCGACACGATTTTGCCTGAGGTCGACCTTATGGCGAATCGCTGGCTGTTCCGTCATTTAACGGCGCAATTGGATCAGCGCGTCCTGGCCACCATTCTTGAGAATATCCAGGCCAATTTACGCACACCGATTTCCTTGAACATGAACATCAAAAGCGTCATGTCGCATGAATTTACGCAATTGGTGCGCCTGCTCTCACCGTCGCAACGGGAAAAAATCATCATCGAAATTCATTGCGTCGACCTCATTTCCGATCCCGGCGCCTTTCAGTTCGCGCACGCCTATCTCAGTAATATTGGCTTCGAATTGGCACTCGACGGCACCGACATATTCAGTTTTCCCGAATTCGCTCGCCACGATGTCGGCTTCCACTATGTAAAATTTGGCTGGGACGAGGCGCTGGAAGGCGAACTCACGCTAAGTGACCTTCAGCGACTGGATAAAGCCGTGCGCCAATTGGGCTCGGAAAAGGTCATTCTCTGCCACTGCGGCACAGCGCGCGCGATGGAATTCGGACATCAAGTCGGCGTGTACAATTTTCAGGGCCGCCATATCGATGAACTGCTGAACCCGTCATTGCGGCGGCAAAATTAGCGGCGCGGTGCCATACTAATTCTCGGCCCCGGCGACCGACGCCAGCACATCGTCCGCCAGCCGCCCAGTAAGCTCCTGCAGATGATCGAAATCAAACTCGAAACTGCCGACGCCGAGGCTAAGCGAGCGCAGTTCGATGATCAAATCATGCATTTCGGCCTGCGGCATCTGGCATACCGTTTCGTCCCAGCCGGACCAATCCTCTTTGGCGGAAAATCCGAGCAACTGGCCCCGACGCCCGGTGATCAAGCGCTGAACATTCGGCGTGTAATCGCTCGGCGCGGAAATTTTCACCTGGTAGATGGGCTCCAATAACACGGGATTACATTTCGGCATGCCTTCCGTCATGGCCAAGCGCCCAGCCGTTTTAAACGCCTGCTCCGAGCTATCCACCGCGTGGTGCTTGCCATCGGTTAAGGTGACGGACACATCAACCACCTGGAAGCCGAGTGGTCCCTTGTGGAGATATTCCTTCACGCCGGTTTGCACTGCCGGAATATATTGCTTGGGCACGGAGCCGCCGACGACAGTGTTTTCAAACAGAAAGCCCTCGCCGCGCGGCAGCGGTTTGATGTCGATATGAACATCGCCGAATTGACCGTGCCCGCCCGACTGCTTCTTGAAGCGCGAATGCTGCGACACCGGTTTGCGGATCGCTTCCTTGTAGGCCACTTTCGGCAGTTCGGTTTCAAGCGCCACGCCATATTTGTCTTTCAGGCGATCGAGGGCGACGCGCAAGTGCATTTCGCCCTGGCCCCAAAGAACCGAATCATTGGTGTCCTTGACCAGCGAGAAAACCACGGAAGGATCTTCCTGGCGCAACTTGGCGATGGCACCGGAAAGCTTGACCTCGTCTTCGCGCTTGCTGGCATGCACCGCGAAAGAATAGACCGGCGGCAATTCAACCGCACAGGGCAAGCTCTCTGAGGCGGGAGAATCTTGTGATGATATCGTCGCGCCCGTCACCATGTCATTTAGCCGTCCCAAACCAACAATTTCGCCGGCCCCGGCTTTGCTCACCTTGTTTTGTTGTTGCCCGACCAGGGAAAACATTCCGGCAATGCGTTCGCCACCCTGAAGCACCATGCCGTCGGTAATTTCGCCGCGCCAAATACGCGCCAGCGATATTTTTCCGCCATGCGGCGAGATATAGGTCTTGATAATCTGGCCAAGCGGCGCCGCATCATCGCCGTTAACGCCTTTCAGGCGCGCCGCTGTTTCGCTGTCCGGCCCGATCGCCACAATAGCCTGCAACAGCCGCCGCACGCCCCAATCCTTCTCCGCCGCACCCATGAAGACCGGCACAACATTGGCCTCCGCCAATGTGGCGCGAAGAAAGTTCGAAACCTCTTCCTCGCTCGGAATTTTGTCTTCGAGCAAATTCTCGAGCAGCGAATCATCGAAATCCGCCAGGCTTTCGAGCAATTGTGTGCGCGCTTCCTCTTGCCGCGAGGTAACGCTTTCCGGCGCACCGACCTGGCCCGAGGCCTGGTGGTCGGCATATTGATAAGCATTTCCGGTGATCAGATCGACATAGCCGTTGACCGAATCCGCGTCGCGGATCGCGACCTGACAAGGCACCAGGGGAGTTTCGGAAATATTGCTGAGCGCATTGATCAGCTCAGCCACCCGCACCGTCGTTTCATCGATCTTGTTGGCGAAAACCGCGTGCGGAATATTGTTTTGCTCGAGGAACTTGAACAGCCGGCCCATCGTCCAAATGCGTTCGATATCCGGCTCGCAGACGATAATGGCGAAATCGACACCCATCAGGGCGTTGAATGTATCCTGGGAAAATTCCACAGAGCCTGGACAATCCAGCACCGTAAGCTGGCAGCCACTGTGCTCAAATGTCGCAGTATTAACCTCGACACCGGACTGGCGCGCACGCGCCTCCGGGGACGCATCGCCAATGCTGTTGCCGTCACGCACGCTGCCTCTGCGCGTAATCGCGCCGGAGACCGATAGCATGCTCTCAAGAAGTGTCGTTTTACCGCTCGTATAGGGGCCCACAAGAGCCACGCTGCGCGGTTTACCGGCTATATCGCTCATTTCTTCTCCCTCTATCAGCGCCCGTATTTTGCGGTCGCTTTGGCTCGTGTTCCGCTTTCGTCCGCCTCAATATCGGGTCGCCCAGGCGGGTTTTTCTTATTGCAGCAGAGATTGCCACGACTCGCAAACACCAGTTCAAATTTTGTCGTTTTGCCTCTGCACTGGCGCGATGGCCAACGGCGGATTATCTTGCTCTCCACGGTCCAGAGGAGAGGTTGATGAGCATTTGGGGGAAAATAGTCGGTGGCGCGGCGGGCTTTGCGCTCGGCGGACCGATTGGCGCGCTGGTCGGCGTCGCGGCGGGGCATTTCGTCGACCGGGCGAGCGCGCGTGGCGGGCTCACGCGGCGCTCCGGCGCTCCGGGGGTTGAAACCAAGCGCCAGGTCTTCGCCGTCGCCTTGATCGTCCTCTGCGCTAAAATGGCCAAGGCGGACGGCCAGGTCACACGCGACGAAATTGAGGTGTTCAAACGCATCTTTCGCGTGCCCGAGGGCGAAATGGAGCAGGTCGGGCAGATCTTTAACGAAGCACGGCGTGAATCGACCGGATTTGAGCCCTATGCTGAGCAAGTCATGGAGATTTTTCCCCACAACAAGCATGTGCGGGAAGAATTGCTGGCAGCACTTTTCCACATTGCCCAGGCCGACGGCATCATTCATGAAGGCGAGCTTGCCTACCTCAAATCCGTCGCCAGCATATTTCAGTTCGACGATCGCGACTTCGACCGCATCTTTTCCAGCCATCTCGGCTCGGACGATGCAGACCCCTACCAGATTTTAGGCGTCGATAAGGACGCCGAGGACGCTGAGATCAAAAGCGCCTACCGCGACCTAATGCGTGAAAACCACCCGGACCGCCTGATGGCCGAAGGCCTGCCGCAGGAGATGATCGATGTGGCAAACGAAAAAGTCGCGCATATCAACGACGCCTATGACCGCATCAGCAAAATGCGCGGCATGAAATAACCATCCATATTCGATGACACTTGGCGATGAAGCCCTGGCACATCCTGCTCGCCACCACCATGGCGTTGCTGTGGGGCTTTGGCTTTGTGACCAGCAAATATGCCGCCGGCCACATGCCGCCACTGTTCTTCCTGGCGCTGCGCTTTATCGCCGTCTCGTTGCTCCTGGTATGGTTCGTTCGCGTGCCGCGCGGCCAGCTGCTGCCCGTGATGCTGTTTGCCTGCAGCATGGGTGCCGGGCATTTCGGCCTGTTTTATATCGCCCTCGATATGGGTGTCGAAGCCTCGACGGCGGCAATCATCTGGCAAACCCAGGTGCCCATGACGGTGCTCTTGGCCGCCCTCCTGTTGAACGACAGGCCGAGCTGGGTTGGCATTCTCGGCATCGTTGTCGCCTTTGGCGGCGTTTTCGTTCTGGTCGGCGAGCCACGTCATTTCGGCAATCTATTTGCCATCGGGCTGGCCCTGGCGTCTTGCGTGGCGTGGGCTGTGGCCAATATTCAGGCGAAAAAACTGACCAGCGTGGCGCCACTCGCGCTCAATGCCTGGATGTCGGTTTTCTCCGCCATCATACTGCTGGCTTGCTCGCTCATCCTCGAGAGCGATCAATTGGCGCGCTACTGGGTGCCGGATTGGCGCCTGCATGGCTCGCTCGCCTATCAGGTCGTCGCCTCAACGGTGATGGCCTATTGGATCTGGTATTTTCTGTTGCGCCGTTATCCGGTCTCGCAGATCACCGGCTTTATGCTTCTGGTGCCGTTTTTTGGCGTGCTCTCGGGAATCTTCGCGCTCGGTGAACCGATCACCTGGCCGACCGCGCTCGGCGGTGCCATCACCCTGACCGGCGTGTCTCTTATTATTTTCGCCAAGCGCCCCGCGACCGCAGACCAGCCGAGCTAGAAATTGCAGGCGGGCGCTGTCGCGAATCATGGTCTAAACTGCTCAGCATGACACTGCCCTTTATTGACTGGCCCACTCCCAACCAGGATGCGCGTCCAGAGCCGGCGGACGAAATCAACGTGCTGGTGCTGCACTATACTGGCATGACTTCGGCCCGCGAGGCGCTCGAACGGATGCGCGATCCGGTGTTCAAAGTCAGCGCGCACTGGTGCATCGACGAAGACGGACAGCTCTATCGCCTGGTGCCGGAAGAGCTGCGCGCCTGGCATGCCGGCCTCAGCTATTGGCGCCAGCGCCATCTGGTCAACGACATCTCGATCGGCATCGAGCTGGTCAATCCAGGGCATGAATTCGGTTACCGGCCGTTTCCCGGCGCCCAGATGGACGTGCTCATCGCGCTCTCAAACGAAATTCTCGCGCGCTACGATATTCCACCGGCCAATGTGGTCGGCCATTCCGATATCGCACCTGAGCGCAAGCAAGATCCGGGCGAACTGTTCGATTGGGCGCGCCTCGCCCGTGCCGGCATTGGTATCTGGCCGCACGGCCCCGGTGAGCCGACCGGTAGCGCGCCGGCGCTGAAGAAAGGCGCGCGCGGTGACGGCGTGCGCGCGTTTCAGAAAAACCTGTTCGATTTCGGCTACGGCCTTTATGTCGATGGCCATTACGGCGAAGAGAGCGAAGCCATCGTGCGCGCCTTTCAGCGCCATTTCCGCCAGGCCCGGATAGACGGTATCGCCGACGGCGCAACCCGGGCAATTTTGGAACATCTGCTCAAGCAAACCGCGTTCTCTGCTTGACATTTTCATGCGCAAACCGCCGGTGCGGCTTGACTGCTGGCGCAAGGCGCATAATCTAATCCTCGCCAGACGGCCGGATGGCCGCCGGCATTTTCGTTTCGCGAAAGTGCTGGAGGAAAGTCCGGGCTCCACGGGAATACGGGGCCGGGTAACGCCCGGCGGGGGCGACCCCAGGGAAAGTGCCACAGAAAGCAAACCGCCTGTCCGGACACCGCGCTTGCGCGGCGGCGGCGGGTAAGGGTGAAAGGGTGCGGTAAGAGCGCACCGCGCCGGCGGTAACGGCGGCGGCAAGGTAAACCCCTCCGGGAGCAAGACCAAATAGGGGCGGTAGGCCCGATTGTTCGCAATTGGGCAGGCGCATTCCCGCGTCACCGCCCGGGTCGGTCGCTTGAGGCGTGCGGTAACGGGCGTCCCAGATGAATGGTCATCGCCGGCAAAGTGTTAACACTTTGCCGGATACAGAACCCGGCTTACAGGCCGTCTGGCATTTACTTCCAACGAATATTACCGCGACTGCGGCATTATTTGCGTTTTAGCGAAACACCCGCCCTATAGCCCATATATTGTAATTTTTTACATAGCTCACCACTACATACTGTATGACTCGTTATTATGGCCCAGCTTCGCTTTCGACACCGAAGGAGAACAAAAAAGGAACAGTACTAAATATTTGTTATTTGAAGTGATCGTCGGGCGGAAGGTATCCGATCATTTTTCAAGTGATTTTGTTAATAGTTTCTTTTTTCCCGCCTTAAAACCCACGAGGATTAACTTGCTTTTTATTTGAAAATCATTTGACGCCCAAAAATACCCATGATATCCCATGATGTCCCAAATACTTGGTTTCGCGCCGTATGCGCGGCGCTGAGGTGTATCAGACACTGCAAATGGGACGGGCATTTATTGTGGGAGCGTGGACTTGGCTTTATTTACCGGCCATGTCATCAACAAGGTGGATCGCAAGGGACGGGTCTCGGTTCCGGCGGCGTTTCGCAATGAGCTCGTCAAACTGAGTTTTCCCGGCATCGTCCTGTTCCCGTCGCCTGAGGGAATCCCCGCTGTCGAAGGCGCTGGCATCGATTGGCTGGAAAGCCTGAGCGGCAATTTCACCACCACCAATCCCTTCGCGCCCAAATCGCGCAAAGCCCGCATGGCATTGTTTAGCCAGGTGGAGCGCCTGCCGTTCGATCCGGAAGGGCGCGTCATGTTGACCAGCAAATTGATGGAATTTGCCGGAATCAGCGATAGCGTTGCCTTTATCGGCATGGGCGAAACCTTTCAGATCTGGCAGCCGGAAGCCGGCGCCTCCTTCCTCGATGAAGCCATCGCCGATGCTCCTGCCGAGTTTGACGCGATGCAGCCCGGGAGCGTTTCGTGATGGCCCCGCGCTCAACATCCGGCACAACCAGTTCCGGGGAATTCGGCCATGCGCCGGTCATGCTGGCCGAGATGCTTGAGACGCTCGCGCCGCGCGATGGTGCGGTTTATGTCGATTCCACACTCGGCGCCGGCGGCTATAGCCGTGGCCTCCTGGAAGCGGCGGAATGCCGCGTCTGCGCCATTGACCGCGACCCGGCGGCGATCGCGCGCGGCGCGGCGCTGGCCGAAAGCTTCCCCGGCCGGCTCACCCTGATCCAGGGCCGCTTCGGCGAAATGGAACAATTGCTGGCGCCGCACGGTATTCGCGAAGTCGACGGCATTGCCTTCGACCTTGGCGTCTCTTCGATGCAGCTCGATGATGCGGCGCGCGGCTTCTCGTTCCGCTATGACGCAGCGCTCGACATGCGCATGGGGAGCGGCGGGCCGAGCGTCGAAGAAGTCATCAACAGCGCACCCCAGGAGATGCTCGCCGACCTGATCTATGACTATGGCGAGGAACGCCGCGCCCGCGCGGTTGCCCGCGCCATTGTCCAGGCGCGCGCCGAAGCGCCGATCAGCCGCACCAGCCAGCTTGCCGATATCGTGCGCAGCGTCGTCAGGCGCGGCAACAGCGGCATCGATCCGGCAACCCGGACCTTTCAGGCGCTCAGAATTTACGTCAATGACGAGCTTGGCGAACTCGATCTCGGACTGGCGGCGAGCGAGCGCATGCTCTGCCCCGGCGGCCGCCTCGCGGTGGTCTCCTTCCACTCGCTCGAGGACCGCCGCGTCAAAACCTACCTCAACAGCCATAGCGGCTCGCTGCCGCGGCCAAGCCGCCACCTGCCGGAGCCTTTGGTTGGCGCCACAAAATCGCCGCAACCAAGCTTTAGCTTACTGCACAAGGGCGCGCGCAAACCGAGCGCCACGGAATTGAACGCCAATCCACGCGCCCGCTCGGCCCGGCTCCGGGCCGCGGTTCGCACGGCAGCGCCCGTCATGCCGGAAGGCACCGACGCATGATTAGGCCCGCGCTCATTCTATGGATCGGTTTGCCGGCGATCGTCACGATCGCGCTTCTGTTGGTGAGCTACCAGGTCAAAGGGTTGGAGAACGAATTGGCGGCGTTGGAACGTGCGGCGATCGCACAGCAGGAAGAAATACATGTGCTGAATGCGGAATGGAGTTTTCTCAACCGGCCCGAACGGCTCGCCCGTCTGGCCGAACGACATCTCGACCTCGCGCCCGTCGCGCCGAAACAAATGATTTCCTTCGCCTATGAGCCGCTTGGCCAAAACCTCGAATCTCAAGGTTATGTAAAATGAGTGATTTATCGGTCCGCCCGTGGCGTCACGCCGCCAACGATATGAGCCTTGATGAGGGCGATGAAAAGCTCAGCGCCCGGCAGGCACGCCGGCCATTGGAAACCGCGCGCACCCGCCTGTTTGTCGCTGGCGCCATTTTCACACTGTGTTTTGTTATTTTGGGCGGCCGCCTGGTTCAGCTCTCATTGCTCGGCGGCGGTCAAAACCAAGAGCGCGCGGCAGAGCATCAAGGCGGCCTGTTGACGCTTCAGCGCGCCGATATTGTCGATCGCAACGGAGCTCTCCTCGCCACCAACCTGCCGTCCCACTCATTATATGTGAACCCGAGCCAAGTGCTCGATGCCGTTGAGGCGGCCGACAAAATTACCCGCATCCTGCCCGAGCTCTCGCGCGATAAAGTCTTGCGCAAGGCAAGCGCCACGGGCCAATTCGCCTGGATCAAGCGTAATCTCACGCCGGATCAGCATTATGCTATCAACCGCCTCGGCCTGCCCGGCTTCAGCTTCGAGCGCGAGGAGCGCCGCGTCTATCCGCACGGCTCTCTCTTTGTCCATACGTTGGGTTTCGCAGGCATCGACAATGCCGGCCTGGCCGGATTGGAAGCGGCGCGCGACGACGACCTCAAGCAGATCGCTAAAACGCCGGACGGCAAGATGGTCACCGCGCTCGACAGCCGCGTACAGCACATCGTTCATGCCGAGCTCAGCGCCGCCATGGCCACGTTCAAGGCAAAAGGCGCCGCCGGTATCGTCATGGATGTGCATAGCGGCGAAGTGCTGGCGCTCTCGAGCCTGCCCGACTTCAACCCCTATGAACTTGATTCGAGCATCGCCGATCAGCGCTTCAACCGCGCCACGCTTGGGGTCTACGAATTGGGCTCGACCTTCAAGGCCTTCACCACCGCGATGGCACTCGAATATGGCGTGGTCGATATAAACGACCGCTATGACGCCACCAAGCCGCTCAAGGTCGCGCGCTTTACCATTCGCGACGACCACCCGCAAAATCGCTGGCTCGATGTGCCAGAGATTTTCGTCCATTCATCAAATATCGGCGCCGCCCAGATGGCGCGCGATGTCGGCGCCGAACGGCAGAAGGATTTTCTCGCCCGCCTCGGCATGCTGAGCCCACTACCCTTCGAGCTGGCCGAAAACGGCAAACCGCTTTCGCCGCGCCACTGGCGTGAAATCAACACCATGACCATCGGCTATGGCCATGGCATCGCGGTGACGCCGCTGCATTTGATCAGCGGCTTTGCCACCCTGGTGAATGGCGGCATGCGTACGACGCCGACCTTGTTGCGCCGCCCCGTGACGCAAACAGGCGAGCGTGTAATCGCGCGCGAGACCTCCGATGCGATGCGCATGCTGATGCGCATGGTCGTCGAACAGGGCACCGGCAAGCAGGCCGAGGCCGAAGGCTACCTGGTTGGCGGTAAGACCGGCACCGCCGAGAAGGCAACTGTTGGCGGCTACAAAAAGGACGCCCTGATCACCACTTTTGTCGGCGCCTTCCCAATGGATGCGCCGCGCTATGCCGTGCTCGTCATGCTCGACGAGCCGCACGGCAACGACGCAACGCACGGCCTTGCCGCTGCCGGCTGGAACGCCGCACCGGTGTTCGGCCGTATCGTCTCGCAAATCGCACCCATGCTGGGCGTCATGCCGCTCCTGCCGTCGGGCGAAGAACAACAACAAGATCAAACCCAACGTTTGCTGGTGCGGGCCGATGGAAAGGGCCGCAACTTTGCATCTTTTTGAACTGACAGGGGAAAGCCGAGCGGCGCATGAGGGGAAGGATGTGGACATAACGGGCCTGACATCAGATTCGCGCGATGTCCGCCCGGGCTATCTGTTCGCGGCGCTTGACGGCAGCCGCGCACGGGGCGCCGACTTCATCCCCGAAGCCTTGCGCCTTGGCGCCACCGCCGTTTTGGCGCCGCCGGGGACCGCGTTCGATGGTGCAGCGCCAAACGCCGCCCAACTCGTTACGGATGATAACCCGCGCCGCCGTTTTGCTGAGATGGCGGCGCGCTTTTTCTTGCATCAGCCGCGCACCATTGCGGCAGTTACCGGCACCAACGGAAAAACTTCGACCGTCACGTTCCTACGTGAATTGTGGCGCAGCAGCGGCCGCCGGGCAGCGAGCCTGGGCGGACTCGGTGTCGAAGGCGATGGGCCGCTCTCGAGTGCCGCCCTGACGACGCCCGATCCGGTGAATTTACATCAGACCCTGGCAGCATTGGCTGAGGCCGAGGTCGCGCACTGCGCCATGGAAGCATCGAGCCACGGCCTCGATCAATACCGCCTCGACGGCGTCCGCCTTGCGGCCGCAGCCTTTCTCAACCTCACGCGCGACCATCTCGATTATCACCGGGATCTCGAAACCTATTTCACCGCCAAGGCGCGGCTATTTGCCGAGGTCATGCAGCCCGGCGGAGACGCCGTCCTCAATGCCGATTCGCCTTATCGTTCACGCATAGAAGAAATTTGCCGCAATCGGAATCACCGGGTTTTGTTGTTCGGCGAGAGCGAAGGCGATGTTCGCCTGGTGGCGCGCAGCGACGAGGATTTGGGCCAGCGCATCAAGCTCGAGCTGCTCGGCCAACCCTATGATCTGCTGATCTCCCTGCCCGGTGCGTTCCAGGCCTACAATCTCATGGCCGCCGCCGGGTTGGCCCTCGCCACCGGCATGAGTCCGGACGAAATTGCCGCCGGCCTGCCGCAATTGACGGGCGTGCGCGGCCGCCTCGAATTGGCCGCGCGCCTGGAGAACGGCGCGCCGATCTTTGTCGATTACGCCCATACGCCTGATGCACTCGAGGCTGCGCTGCGCGGTCTGCGGCCGAATGTGGGCGGGCGGTTGATTGTTCTGTTTGGCTGCGGCGGCGACCGTGACGCGGGCAAACGGCCGCAAATGGGCGGGATCGCCAGCGACCTCGCCGATGTGGTTTATGTCAGCGACGACAATCCGCGTTATGAGGATCCGGCATCGATCCGCAGTGAAATCCTGGGCGCCTGCCCCGATGCGATCGAAATCGGTGGCCGTGGCGAGGCCATCGCAGCCGCCATCGCCGAGATGCAAGAGGATGACCTGCTGCTGATCGCCGGCAAAGGCCACGAGCAGGGTCAAAGCATCAAAGAGCGGATGATTCCCTTCGATGACGGCGAAACCGTGCGCCGCGTGGTAATGGCGCAATCGCACTGCCGTCAGGAGCGCGGGTATGAATAGGGGGCAGGCCCTTTGGAGCGCCGACCAGGCGATCATCGCCACCGGCGGCGAAGCGCATGGTGACTGGCAGGCGGACGGCGTCTCGATCGACAGCCGCACGCTTTCGCCCGGCGACCTGTTCGTTGCGCTGAAAGGCCCCAACCATGACGGCCACGACCATGTCGCGGCAGCACTGGACGCCCAAGCCGCGGCGGCAATGGTGGAGCATGCGCCCGATACTGGCGCGACGCCAGGGCCGCTTCTCATCGTGCCGGACAGTTTTGACGGGCTCTATGCCCTGGCCAAGGCGGCGCGCACGCGGAGCTCCGCGCGCATTATCGCCGTCACCGGCAGCGTCGGCAAAACCGGCAGCAAGGAACTGCTTGCCCGCGCGCTGGCGCCAGCCGGCCGTGTCTCGCTCAGCGCCGGCAACCTCAACAATCATATTGGCGCACCGCTCAGCCTCGCCCGTCTGCCGGTCGAAGCTGAATATGGTGTGTTTGAGCTCGGCATGAACCAGCCCGGCGAGATCGCGCCACTGTCGCGCCTGGCGCGCCCGCATGTGGTGCTGATCACCAATGTCGAAGCGGTGCACACGGAATTTTTCGACCATGTCGACGCCGTCGCCGAAGCCAAGGCGGAAATTTTCGCTGGCCTCGAGCCGGACGCGGTGGCGATCCTCAACCGCGACAATAAATATTTCGATTATCTTGCGGCGCAGGCCAAGGACGGTGGTGCGGCGCGCATCATCGCCTTCGGACGCAATGAAAAAGCCGAGGCACGCCTGCTCGATTGGTCGCCCGACCAGGACGGCGGGCTGGTGACGGCTGACATATGCGGCACCCGGTGCCGCTACCGTCTGGCGCTCAGCGGTGAACATTGGGCGCTCAACAGCGTCGCAGTCCTGGCCACCGCCACTGCGGCGGGCGTTGCCGCGGGTGCACCCTTGACCGAAGCGGCGGATGCGCTTGTGTTGCAGCATGCCCTTCCCGGCCGCGGCGCGCGCCACCGCCCGACCCTCGCCGGCGGTCAGTTCGATTTGATCGACGAATCCTATAATGCCAGCCCGGTCGCCATGCGCGCCGCTATCGCCGGCCTGAAAAACTTCCAGCCTGGGCCGGGCGGACGACGTATCGCTGTGCTCGGCGACATGCTCGAACTCGGCGCCGATGCAGCGGAACAACATGGCGCCCTGGCAAGTGCGGTGGAAGACGCCGGGATCGACCTAGTTTTTACCGTCGGCGCGCTGATGTCCCACCTCTTTGCCGCCCTGCCGAGCCATTGCCGCGCCGGCCAGGCGGATAGCTCCGCCGATATATTGCCCGCCCTCCAGAGCGCGTTTCGCCCGGGCGATGTGGTGCTCGTCAAAGGCTCGCTCGGCATCAACATGCGGCCGCTGGTCGATGCCTTCACGCGCGGCGAGGGGTAGGCAGAACAATGCTTTATAACCTGCTATTTCCGCTTTCTGATTCGATCAGCTTCTTCAATATTTTCCAATATCTGACGTTCCGTGCCGGCGCCGCGATCGTCACGGCGCTGCTGGTCAGCTTTCTCGTCGGGCCGGTGCTGATCCGCACCCTGCGCGCACGCCAGGGCAAGGGTCAGCCGATCCGCGAAGACGGGCCGGAATCGCACCTCAAAACCAAGCAGGGCACGCCGACCATGGGCGGCTTCCTCATTCTCATGGGCGTTCTCGCCGGCACGCTGCTCTGGGCCGACCTTACCAACGCCTATGTCTGGATTATCCTCTTCGTTACTTTCGGTTTCGGCGCCGTCGGCTTCGTCGACGATCTGATGAAGCTGCGCGCCCGCTCGAGCAAGGGCTTCCCGACCAAAATCAAATTCGTGATCGAAATCGCCATCGCCGTCGCGGCCAGTCTTTGGATCACGTCGGTCTCGGACGACTCACTCGCCAATGGCCTGGCGCTGCCTTTCGTCAAGACGGTGCTGGTTGATCTCGGCTGGTTCTTCCTACCCTTCGCCGCCATCGTCATGGTCGGCGCGTCCAATTCGGTCAATCTCACCGACGGCCTAGATGGCCTCGCCATCGTGCCCATCATGATCGCCTCGATCACCTTCGCGGTGATCTGTTACGTCGTCGGCAATACGGTATTTTCCGGCTATCTCCAGGTCCATTATGTCGCTGGCGCTGGCGAGCTGACCGTCTTTTGCGCCGCCCTGGTCGGCGCCGGTCTCGGCTTCCTGTGGTTCAACGCACCGCCGGCGATGGTCTTCATGGGCGATACCGGATCGCTCTCGACCGGCGCCGCGCTCGGCGCCGTTGCGGTCATGACCAAACATGAATTGGTGCTGGTAATCGTCGGCGGCCTGTTCGTCCTCGAGACCATTTCGGTAATCGTTCAGGTCGCCTCCTTCAAGCTCACCGGTAACCGCGTTTTTCAAATGGCGCCCTTGCACCACCACTACGAAAAAAAGGGCTACGCCGAGCCCACCATTGTCATCCGCTTTTGGATCGTCGCCGTGATTCTGGCTCTCGCCGGCCTGGCAACTCTCAAATTGAGGTAACGGAATGATCGTAGGAACTTCACATTTCGATGGCACCGTCGCAATTCTTGGCCTCGCCCGGAGTGGCCTGGCGGCCGCCCGTGCCTTGATCGCAGGCGGCAATCAGGTTCTCGCCTGGGACGATTCACGCGAACGCCGGGCGGATGCGGCGCGCGCCGGCATTCAGCTGCAAAGCGGCGCCAATTTTCCGTGGCGCGACATCTCCGCTCTGGTGCCAAGCCCCGGCATTCCGCTCGACCACCCCACCATTGCCGCGGCGCGCGCGGCCGGTGTTGAAATTGTCGGCGATGTCGAATTGCTGTGGCGCGCCATGCCGGAGCGCAACTTTGTCGGCATCACCGGCACCAACGGCAAATCCACCACCACGGCGCTGATCGGCCATATCCTCGAGCGCGCCCGCCAAACCGTGCAGGTCGGCGGCAATCTTGGCACCCCAGCGCTCAGCCTTGAGGCGCTCTGGGCCGAGGGCAGCTATGTGCTGGAAATGTCATCCTTCCAGCTCGATTTGACGCGTCACATGTCGTTTGACATTGCCGTCCTCCTCAACATCGCGCCGGATCACCTCGACCGGCATGGCGACATGGCCGCCTACACCGCCGCCAAGCAAAAGATCTTCCGTTCGCCCAGGCTGAAAACCGCCATCGTCGGCATCGACGGGCCGGATACGCTGCGCATTTGTAACGAGCTGCGCCAGCGCGAGGGCCTGAACGTCATACCCATCGCCACCGGCCGCCGCCTGCTGGACGGCGTCGCCGCCAATGGTGGTTTACTTGAAGATCATGGCCAGGCGATTTGCGACCTGGAAGTAGCCAGGGCACTAACCGGCCGACACAATTGGCAAAACGCGGCGGCTGCCTATGCCGCCACTCGGGCGATGGGAATCGACCCGGAGGTTATCGCCCGGGCGCTCCTGAGCTTTCCCGGCCTCGCCCACCGCATGGAACATATTGCCGCCATCGACGGCGTTCAGTTTATCAATGACAGCAAAGCGACCAACGGCGAAGCGGCGGCGCGCGCCCTGGCCTGCTTCAATTCGATCTATTGGATCGCCGGCGGGCGCAACAAATCAAACGGCCTTCGGGCGCTACATTCCAACTTTCGCCGCGTCGCCCATGCCTTCCTGATCGGCGAAGCCGAGCAGACCTTTGCCGATGAGCTTGATGGCCGGGTCAATTACAGCCGTTGCGGCACTCTGGATAACGCTCTCGACGCCGCTGCCGCCCAAGCTTGTGCCGACGGCAGGCCCGGCGCCGTTGTTCTGTTTTCACCGGCTTGCGCTTCGTTCGATCAGTTCGCCGATTTCGAGGCGCGCGGCGAAACCTTCCGCGAAATGGTGCTGAACCTCGAACGGCGCCATGCCGAACAGGCGCGGAGACACTGTGCCTGATGACAAGCTTCTCGCGCACCGACCCGTCGATCCTGGGCCGCTGGTGGTGGACCCTGGACCGTTCGGCGTTGCTTGTTTTGACATTGTTGTTTGCCGTCGGCGCCATACTGACTGTGGCGGCGAGCCCCGGTGCCGCCGAGCGCATCGGCCTCGAACCGTTCCACTTCGTGCGCCATCAATTCGTCTTCATGGCGCCGGCGATGCTGATTATGCTGGCGGTCTCCCTGCTCTCGCCGCGCGGTGTGCGACGCTTGGCGACATTGGTCTTTGCCGCCGGCCTCGCCCTCGTCGTGGCGACGCATTTCGCCGGCGTAGAGATCAAGGGCGCAAGCCGCTGGCTCTCGCTCGCCGGATTCACCTTCCAGCCGTCGGAATTCGTCAAACCGTGCTTCGCCGTGGTCGCCGCCTGGATGTTTGCCGAATATCGCGAAAGCGAGAATTTCCCCGGCCGCGCCATTGCCAGCGTGTTGCTTCTGATCGTCGTCGCTCTATTGCTGATGCAGCCGGATTTCGGCATGGCTGTCACTGTGACCGCCGTCTGGTTCGTGCAATTCTTCCTCGCCGGGCTTTCGCTGTGGTGGGTTGGCCTGGCGGCGGTGCTGACCCTGGGCGCGGTGACGGCGGCCTACAGCATCTTTCCCCATGTCGCCAATCGTATCGACCTCTTCATCGATCCGTCCTCGGGAGATTCCTATCAGGTATCGACCTCGCTGAAAGCGTTCCAACAGGGCGGCCTACTCGGCCGGGGCCCGGGCGAGGGTATCGTCAAAGGCTATCTGCCGGATGCCCACACGGACTTTATCTTCGCCGTGGCGGCCGAGGAATTCGGCATGCTGGCGGCGCTCGCCATCGTCGGCCTGTTCTTTTTTATCGTCTTGCGCGGCCTCACCCGGGTGGTGCGCGAGGCCGATCTGTTCGTTCTCCTGGCGGTCGCTGGCCTACTCACCCAATTCGGTTTGCAGGCGCTGATCAATATGGGCGTCACCGTGCAATTGCTGCCGGCCAAGGGCATGACCTTGCCGTTCGTCAGTTACGGCGGCTCGTCGCTGGTCGCCAGCGCGCTCGGCATGGGCATGGTGCTGGCGCTGACGCGCAGCGGCTACCGCGACAAGTCCTCGGCCAAATGAGCCGAACCGCTTCCAGCCAAGCGCCAATCGTGCTCGCCGCCGGCGGCACCGGTGGACACGTCTTTCCGGCGCAGGCTGTCGCGGCCGAGCTTGAAGCGCGCGGCCGGCGCCTGGTTCTGATCACCGACCGGCGCGGCATTGGATATGGCGGTGCGCTGGCCGATATCGAAAGCTACGCCATTCAGGCCGGCACGCCACTCGCCCGCGGGCCGCTGGCGCGTGGTCTTGGTATTGTGAAAATGCTGCTGGGAATACGCGAAGCCGGCCGCCTGTTACGCCGTCTCGAGCCTGCCGCCGTCATTGGTTTTGGCGGCTATCCGTCCGTTCCGGCGGTAATCGCCGCCAGCCGCAGCGGCATGGCGACAGCGATCCACGAGCAAAACGCCATACTCGGACGGGCCAACCGCCTGTTGGCATCGCGCGCCCAGCGCATTGCCACTTCATTCGAACAGACCAGCGCCATCACCGTGGCGAACCGCTCAAAGATCACACACACCGGCAACCCGGTACGGCCGGCAATTATGGAAATCGCCTCCAGCGCCTATCCCAAGCCGGAAGCGAAAGGCCCGCTTTATTTGCTCATCACCGGCGGCAGCCAGGGGGCACGGGTGTTTGCCGAACTGGTGCCGGCGGCATTGGCCAAACTGGCGCCTGAAATTCGCGACCGCCTCAATGTCGCCCAACATTGCCGGCCGGAAGATATCGAAAACGTCAATCGGCTTTATCAGGCAAGCGGCATCCGGTCCGAAACGGCAACATTCTTCGACGATCTGCCGGCGCGCCTGCAAACGGCTCATTTGGTTGTCTGCCGCGCTGGCGCATCGACCGTCGCCGAGCTCGCGACCGCCGGCCGGCCGGCCATTCTCATTCCCTATCCGCATGCCACCGACGACCACCAAAGCGCCAACGGCCGGGCGCTGGAAAGCGCCGGCGGCGCGGTCATGCTGCAAGAAGCCGAGACCAGCGCCGAGCGCCTGGCCGAACATCTGAACCATTATCTGAGCTCGCCGGAGACGCTGGCCAATGCCGCCAAGGCGGCGCTTGGCGCCGGCCGGCCGGACGCCAGCCAGGCGCTCGCCGATCTGGTCGAAAGCCTGGTACCGGCGAATGGCGACCCATCCCGTACGGCGCAGAGGCAAGCGGCATGAAAGCGCTCCCGCTTACCATCGGCGCCATTCATTTCGTCGGTATCGGCGGCATCGGCATGAGCGGCATCGCCGAGGTCATGCACAATCTCGGCTACACGGTGCAGGGCAGCGACCTCTCCGAGAACCCGAATGTGCGCCGCCTGCGTTCGCTCGGCATCAATATTACCGTCGGCCATAGCGCCGAATCGCTCAATGATGCCCAGGTGGTGGTGATTTCCTCCGCCGTGAAAGCGGACAATGTCGAGGCGGCGGCAGCACGCCAGCATTTCATTCCGATCGTGCGGCGCGCCGAAATGCTGGCCGAGCTGATGCGCCTCAAATGGTCGATCGCAGTTGCCGGAACGCACGGCAAAACCACCACCACCTCCATGGTTGCCGCCCTCCTGGACGGAGCCGGCCTCGACCCCACCGTGATCAATGGCGGCATCATCAACGCATACGGCACCAATGCGCGCCTCGGCGCCGGCGACTGGATGGTGGTTGAGGCGGATGAATCAGACGGCAGTTTCGTCAAGCTGCCGGCCACCGTTGCCGTGGTTACCAACATCGACCCGGAACATATGGAATTTTACGGCGATTTCGATGCCGTGCGCGATGCCTATCGCAATTTCCTCGAGAACCTGCCGTTCTACGGCTTCGCCGCGCTGTGTCTCGATCACGCCGAAGTGCAGGCGCTGATCGGGCGTGTTTCCGACCGCCGCATCGTCACCTACGGCATGAGCCCGCAGGCCGAGGTGCGCGCGTTCGATGTGCGCTCTGACGCGCTCGGCTCGCTCTTTAACGTCGAATTTTCCGACCGCCAGAGCGGCACCAGCTACACGCTCGAAAATCTACGCCTGCCAATGCTGGGCACCCATAATGTGCAAAATGCGCTCGCCGCCATCGCCATCGCGCGCGAGATGGAATTACCCGACGTGACGATCCGCGCCGCGCTCGGCGACTTCAAGGGCGTCAAACGGCGCTTCACCAAAACCGGCGTGGTCGACGGCATCACCATCATCGACGACTACGGCCACCACCCGGTTGAGATATCGGCCGTGCTTCAGTCGGCGCGCGACGCCTATGACGGGCGCATCATCGCCGTGGTGCAGCCGCATCGCTACACCCGCCTCAGGGATTTGTTCGAGGAATTTTGCACCTGCTTCAACAATGCCGATGCGGTGATTGTCGCCCCGGTCCACGCCGCCGGTGAGACGCCGATAGAAGGCTTCGACCGTGACAGCCTGGTCGAGGGCCTACGCACCCGCGGCCACCGCCAGGTGACCGCGCTTGAGGCGCCTGAGCAATTGGCCGAGATCGTCGGCACCCTGGCCGAGCCTGGCGACATGGTGGTCTGCCTCGGCGCCGGCACCATCACCAACTGGGCTGGTGCGCTGCCGGAAACGCTTGCCAAGTGGCGCCAGGCCTCGCCGGCGCCCGCCAATGACCACGCACACCGTGGGGGAGCGTCATGATGGCGGCGCCGCGCCAGGGTCTTATCGAGCGCCTGCCCAAAGTGCGCGGTGAATATATTGCCGATGCGCCGCTCGCGCCGATCGCGTGGTTCCGCGTCGGCGGCGCGGCGGAAACCCTGTATCGCCCGGCCGATGCAGATGATCTCGCCGGGTTCCTTGCCAACAAGCCGCGTGACATTCCAATTACCTTGTTCGGCTCCGGCTCCAATGTTCTCGTACGCGACGGCGGCATTCCCGGCGTCGTTATCCGTCTCACCAGCGCTTTCCGGCAAAGCCGCATCGAATGGCAGGGTGATAGCGCACATGTGCATGTCGGCGCCGGCGCCGCCGATATCACCGTTGCGCGCCTGTGCCGCGATTCAGGGGTCGGTGGGCTCGAATTCCTGGTCGGCGTTCCGGGCACCATCGGCGGCGCACTGCGCATGAATGCCGGCGCCTACGGCCGTGAGATGGCGCATGTCATGCTGCAGGCCGAGGCCTTCGACTTTCTCGGCGCGCGTCAGCGTTTGTCACCGCAGAATATGGGATTTTCCTACCGCCATTCGAATGCGCCGGATGATTGGATTTTCGTCTCCGCCATCTTGCAAGGCCATCGTGAAGACCCTGAAACCATTGCCAAGGCGATGGCCGAGATCGAGAGCAACCGCGAGGACAGCCAGCCGCTGCGCACGCGCACCGGCGGCAGCACCTTCACCAATCCGCCCGGCATGAAGGCATGGCAGTTGATCGACCAGGCCGGTTGCCGCGGTCTCAGGCGGGGCGGAGCCATAGTTTCCGAAAAACACTGCAACTTCCTGATCAATACCGGCGGTGCCAGCGCCGCCGACCTCGAAGGCCTCGGCGAAGAAGTGCGGCGCCGCGTCAAGCAGGAGACCGGCGTTACCCTGGAATGGGAAATCCGCCGCATCGGCCGCCACGGAACTGGTCAAGCGTCCCTGGGTGGCCTGGAAGGCGGTGACTCATGAGCGATCATGTCGCTGTCATCATGGGCGGCCCGTCGGTCGAGCGCGAAGTATCGCTGGTGAGCGGGCGTGCCGTCGAGAAGGCGTTGGCCGGGCTCGGCTATAATGTCACCACCATTGATGCCGATCGCAGCCTGCCTGCGCGCCTGCTCGAATGCCAGCCCGACGTGGCATTCAACGCGTTGCACGGGCGGCTCGGCGAAGACGGTTGCGTGCAGGGGCTGCTCGAAGTGATGGGCATCCCTTACACCCATTCCGGCGTGCTCGCCTCGGCCATGGCGATGAACAAGCCGGTCGCCAAAAAGCTCTTCGCCGAAGCCGGGCTGACCTGCCCGGAAGGCCGGGTGTGCCACTACCGGGAAGTCATGGCCGGCGATGTGCTGCCACCGCCCTATGTCATCAAGCCACTCAATGAAGGCTCGAGCGTCGGCGTGCATATCGTCCTCGACGGCGATAATCAGCACCGCCTCGAAGGCGAGGAATGGCCGTTCGGCGACGAAGTGCTGGTCGAAAAATATATTCCGGGGCGCGAAATTCAGGTCGCGGTGATGGGCGAGCGCGCGCTCGGCGCGATCGAAATCAGGCCACGCGGGCGCTTCTACGATTACGAAACGAAATACACCGAAGGCAAGGCCGAGCATTTCATGCCGGCGCCGATCCACCCCGACTGCTACGCCGAGGCGCTCGATATCGCGCTCCGCGCCCACCGGGCGCTGGGCTGCCGGGGCGTTAGCCGGGCGGACCTGCGCTATGACGACGAGGCCGGCGAGCCGGGCGCGCTGTATCTCCTGGAAATCAACACCCAGCCCGGCATGACGCCGCTCTCGCTGGTGCCGGAGATCGCCGCCGACAGCGGCATCGATTTCTCTCAATTGGTTGCCTGGATGGTGGAGAACGCATCATGCGACAACTGAGCTTCAACGATCATCTAACGCCGGAGCGCGGCGCTGCCGCCCAGCGTCCGCCGCGCCGCGCCCGTGTGCTGTGGCTGAGGGCAATTCGCCAGCGCGCCCGCCTGCTCGCTGTGACAGGTGCCGTGGGCGCGCTCGTTCTGGCCGGCGGCTGGTGGCTGTCTCAGCCCGGCACTAGCGCCCTGCTCAGCGCCAGCGTTCGCCAGACCGTCATTGAGACCAGCGCCAGCCTCGGCATGACGGTCGAGAACGTCTACAGCGTCGGCCACCATGAAGCCACGCCCGAAGCTATTCTGACAGCGCTTGAAATCGCGCGCGGCGATCCGATCTTGGCTTTTACTCCGGCCGAGGCACGGCGGCGCATTCTAGCCCTCGATTGGGTCGAAGGTGTGACCATTGAGCGCCGCTTGCCGGATACGATCCGCGTCAATATCGTCGAACGCAGCCCGTTTGCTCTGTGGCAGCACGACAAACGCATTCAACTGGTCGACCGCGGCGGCACCATCATCAACGCCGCCGACGTGCCGCGCTTCGCCCACCTTCCCCTCATCGTCGGCGACGGCGCCGTGGCGAACGCTCCGGCCCTGTTCGACACCATGCGCGCCGAGCCGAAGATATTCCGCAGCCTGGTGTCGGCAGTCTGGGTCGGCGCACGGCGCTGGGATTTACATTTCGACAGCGGGCTGATCGTGCGCTTTCCCGAAAGCGTCATGGCCGCAGCATGGCACCGCCTGGTCGATCTCTTTGCCAGCTATGACATGAATCGGGAGCGAATTGTCTCGATCGACCTCCGCCTGCCCGACCGCGCCGCCTTCGGCCTCAGGCCAAACGAAGTATTGGATGGCAGCGCGACATGAGCAAGCGGAACGAACAAACGAGAAGGGTTTTGGTACGGTGATTGCGGCGCTTGATGTTGGCACCTCGAAGGTGACCTGCTTTATCGCGGAGCGGGACAGCCAGGGTGAGTTGGATATAATCGGCATCGGCCAGGACACGGCCGAGGGCCTGAAGGCCGGCACCGTGATCGACATGGTGGCGGCGGTGACGTCGATCGGCACCGCCATCCGGCGCGCCGAAACCATGGCCGACAAACGCGTCCACAATGTCTTTGTCAGCGTCTCCGGCGGCGCACCGCAATCGACTTATGCCGATATATCGCTCGACGTCTCCGGGCGCCAGATCGGCAACACCGATATTCAACACGCCTTCGAAACCGCCAACGCCGGCAACGCCGTCGAGGGCCGCGAGATCATCCATGCGATCTCGACCGCTTACGACCTCGACGGCAGCCGCGGCATCCGCAACCCGAAAGGCATGTACGGCAATCAGCTGCGTGTGCAATTGCATATGGTGGGTGTCGCGCACGGCGCCTTGCGCAACCTGTTGACCTGCATATCGCGCTGCGATTTGGACCTCGAAGCGCCAGTGATTTCGGCCTACGCCTCCGGCCTCGCCTGCCTGGTCGAGGATGAAAAGGATCTCGGCGTCACGCTTATCGATATGGGCTGCGGCGGTACCGGCCTCGCCACCTTTGCCGGCGGCGAGCTAGTCTGGACCGCAACGGTGCCGCTCGGCGGCGCCCATGTGACCAACGATATCGCGCACGGCCTGACCACACCGATCGCCAGCGCCGAACATATGAAGCGGCTTTACGCCAGCGCCATCGGCGGCCCGGCAGACAACCGCGAAATGATCGAAGTGCCTGAGCTCGGCGAGCCGGAGCTGCTCTCGGCACGCCAGATTCCACGCTCTCTCCTGACCGGCATCGTGCGCCCGCGCCTCGAGGAGACCTTCGAGCTGATCCGCGATTTCATCGATTCCTCAGGTGTCGCCAGCGCCTCGGCGCGGCGCATCGTCCTGACCGGGGGCGCCAGCCAATTGCAGGGCGTTGGCGACCTGGCCAGCGAAATTCTCGAAAAACAAGTTCGCCTGGCGCGGCCGCTGCCGATCCAGGGCCTCGCCGAATCAGCCGCGGGTCCCTACTACGCGACCTGCGCCGGACTATTGCTTTACGCCGCTGAGCATTACGACGAACCCCAGATTCGCCGGCCTCAGCGGGAACACCCCATTTCTCAACCTGCCGGGGGCGCGCTGGGGCGCATCGGCCAATGGCTACGAGCCAATTTTTAGCGAATAGCCCGGCCTTGCGCCTGCATCCCTGGCGCACAAGGACGAAACCAAGGGACCAAGGGATTGACGATAAACAACAAAGTACTCTGGAGGACTAAATGAGCATCGACTTCGGACCGCAGCAGTGGGAAGAGACCAAACCTCGCATTACCGTCATTGGCGTGGGTGGCGCCGGCGGCAACGCTGTCAACAACATGATCAATGGCGGACTGGAGGGCGTCGAATTCGTTGTCGCCAACACCGACGCGCAATCGCTTCAGCAATCCCTTGCTGAACAACGCATTCAGCTCGGCGTGAATGTCACCCATGGCCTGGGCGCCGGCGCCCGGCCCGATATCGGCCGCGTCGCCGCCGAGGAGGCGCTCGACGATATTCAGCAATATCTCGAAGCCAACAATATGGTCTTCATCGCCGCCGGTATGGGCGGTGGTACCGGCACCGGTGCTGCGCCCGTGATCGCCCGCCAAGCGCGCGAGCAGGGCATTCTCACGGTCGGCGTGGTGACCAAGCCGTTCCAGTTCGAGGGCGTTCAACGCATGCGCCTCGCCGAGGCGGGCCTGCAGGAGTTGCAGCAATATGTCGACACGCTGATCGTCATTCCCAACCAGAACCTGTTCCTCATCGCCAATGAGCAAACCTCGTTCGCAACCGCCTTTAATCTGGCCGATGAAGTGCTTCATGCCGGCGTTAGGGGGGTGACGGATTTGATGGTGAGCCCGGGCCTGATCAATCTCGATTTCGCCGATATCCGTACCGTGATGGGCGAAATGGGCAAAGCAATGATGGGCACCGGCGAAGCCGAGGGCGAAAACCGCGCCATCGAAGCGGCCGAGGCGGCGATCAACAATCCGCTCCTCGACAACGCCTCTATCGAAGGTGCGCGTGGCGTGCTGATCAACATCACCGGTGGTTCCGATGTCACCCTGATGGAAGTGGATGAAGCGGCTTCACGCATTTGCCAGGAAGTCGACAAGGACGCCAATATCATCTTCGGCACCTCGATGTCGGATGAGTTGGAAGGGCATATGCGGGTTGCGGTCATCGCCACCGGCATCGAAGCAGACCTCATGCGTGCGCCTGTGCCGGAGCATTCCGACAAGGTGCATGTACTCGGCGTCTCCAACCGGAGAAGCGCTGAACGGCCCTCTTCGGGCGCCGTCGGCGAAGCCGAAGCCGAAGCTCCAGTCATGGCCGCTCCCGGGCCGGTAGAGGCGGTTTCAGAGTTGCCTGATGAAACTGCCGATGCCACCCACGACAACGAAGCGGCGGCGATCTCCGGCATCGAACAAAACTTCGAGGCGGTCGAAGCAGCGGCACCGCCAGTAGAACCTGTGGCAGAATCGATCGAGACAGCAGAACCTGTCCTGGTCGAGGATTCGCCGCCTGTGCGCAAGACGGTTTCGGCCAGCACGGCGGGCGGCTTCCATGCCGGCATCGTCAAGCAGAAGAGCAAACCGGAAGCAGTGGCATCCGAGGCTCCAACGCCAGCACCTACCCTGAGCGCACCCCCCGCGCCCGCCGCCAGCAATAGCTTTGTCGCCAAACCTGCGGTGACGCCAGGCCAAGCCCCCGCAGCCGAACTCGGCAAGAAAGCTGATGCATTTCGTGTTGCCAGCTTGGAAAATGCCGGTGGCAACACTAAAAAACGCGGTTTGTCGCTGTTTGAACGCATGACCGGAAGCGGCAAGGGACGGAAAGAATCGGGTAATAAGTCCCCGGCAAAGGCCGAACCCGCCCCTGCGCCTCAGCCAAAACCGGAGAAACGCGCGAGTGCACCGATGAGCGCACCTGCCGGCAAGGAGCCGACTTTCGAAAATATCCCCCATAACACGCAACAAATACCGGATATTCTATCTACAGAAGAAGATCCATATGAAATTCCGGCTTTCCTTCGCCGCCAAACGAATTAGCGGCCGGGGCACCGGAAAGACATGAGGAATCCGGCGTAACATTTTGTAACAAAGAGTGATTTGAGTGCTTTGGAGGGGGCTGCTACAACCCCTCCAAAGCGATACTCAAGTTGGTTAATTGCGATTCGATTCGCGCGCAGATTTGATTCGCCGGAACAAAATGTGATTGGACCGACATGTCATCAGAGGTCGTTGACTATAAAATGGAAAGTTCGATTTTAACCATGAATTTTGAGCGCACGTTAAAGGCACCGATCCACTGTACCGGCACCGGTCTGCACAGCAATGCCAAAGTATCCTTAACCCTGTTGCCGGCGCCGCCGGGAACCGGCGTGCTGTTTCGCCGCACGGATTTAGGGCCTGAAGCCGAGATTCAGGCGATCCACGGTAATGTTACTGATTCCCGCCTATGTACGACGATTGGCAACGGTAAAAGCAATGGTGGCGGCGTGTCTGTCAGCACGATCGAACATTTGATGGCGGCGTTCGCTGGTTGCGGCGTCGAGAATGTGATCGTCGAGTTGGACGGCGCCGAAGTGCCGATCATGGACGGCAGCGCCGCGCCTTTCGTTTTTTTAATTGAATGCGCCGGCATCGCCGAACAAAATACGCCGCGCCGTGCCATTCAGGTGCTGAAGGAAATTTCGGTCGGCAATGAAGACCGCTGGGCTTCGATCACGCCGTCGGATCATTTTTCGCTGCGCTGCGAGATCGCCTATGACAATGGTGCCATCGGCGCGCAATCCTATGATTATGATTCGCGTGACGGTTCCTTTGCCGACGAGATGAGCCGCGCGCGCACCTTCTGTCTCGAATCCGATGTGGAGGAAATGCGCGCCGCCGGGCTGGCCCTTGGCGGCTCGCTCGACAACGCCGTGGTGATCGGCGAGCACGGCCTCCTGAATGAGGATGGCCTGCGCTACGACACCGAATTTGCCCGCCATAAGGCGCTCGATTGCATCGGTGACCTCAGCCTCGCTGGTGCGCCGTTAATGGCACATGTGCACAGCTTCTGCGCCGGCCACGCCATGAATCACCAATTGCTCGGCGCATTGCTCGATGATAGCGATGCCTGGCGCTGGATCGACATGGATGCGCAAAGCCCGAACCGCCGCAACGCCGCACCCCAAGTGCATCACGCAGCCGCGGCGGCCAGCGCTTAATATTTTTCGTCACGCCTGCGAAAATCCATGCGACATGCCTGCCATCGCCGGCGGTCCATGATATAGTCGCCTCGATTCTAAAATCGAGCTCGCAAACATGTCCTTCGCCACAATATTCCGCCTCAGGCAGTTTTTCACCATCGGCGTCTGCGCCCTGGCGCTGTTTCTCAGTGCATGCGCTGATGACGAGGAGGGTTATGTCGAGCGCCCCGTCGAGGAGCTCTATAACGGCGCGATGGATGAGTTACTCGACGAATCCTTTACCGACGCGGCGCGCGGCTTTGATGAGGTAGAGCGCCAGCACCCCTATTCGGTATGGGCCACTCGGGCGCAAATCATGGCCGCCTATTCCTATTACAGAAATAATGATTACGACGAATCCATCATCTCCGCCGGCCGCTTCATCAAGCTGCATCCGGGCCACCGCGATGTTGCCTACGCCTATTACTTAAGCGCCGTTTCCTATTACGAGCAAATATCGGATGTCGGGCGCGACCAGAAAATGACGGCGCTGGCGCTGCAGTCCCTGGAAGAGCTGGTGCGGCGATTCCCGGACACCTCTTATGCGCGCGACGCGCGCCTCAAAATCGACCTCACGCGCGACCATCTCGCCGGTAAGGAAATGGATATTGGGCGCTATTATTTGACGCGCTTCCATTACGTTGCCGCGGTTAATCGATTTCGCCGCGTGATCGAACGCTATCAGACCACCAGCCATGTGCCCGAGGCGTTGCACCGCTTGGTCGAGGCCTATCTGGTGCTTGGCGTGCCGCATGAAGCCCAGGTGGCGGCGGCGGTGCTCGGCCATAATTTCCCGGGCAGCGAGTGGTACCTCGATAGTTACGCCCTCCTGGAAGGGGTGAACTTACGCCCGACTGAGGACAAAGGTTCCTGGATCAGTCAGGCCTTCGACGCGATCTTCTGAGCGGCGGGCCGGTTCATGCTGCGCAGCCTGTCCGTCCGTAATCTGGTTCTGATCGATAGCCTCGAACTCGAATTCGGCCCCGGCCTCTCCGTGCTCACCGGCGAAACCGGCGCCGGAAAATCCATTCTTCTCGATGCGCTCGGCTTGGCGCTGGGTGCGCGCGCCGACAGCCAACTCATTCGCCGGGGCGCTGATTCCGCCAGTGTCAGCGCCAGTTTCGAACTCGCCACCGGCCACCCGGCCTGGGCAATGCTTGACGAACAGGGCTTCGAGCCGGCCGACGAGTTGATCCTGCGCCGCGTTCTCGGCGCCGATGGGCGGAGCCGCGCTTTCGCCAATGGCCAGCCGGCAAATGTCGCCTGGCTGCGCGAATTGGGTGGCCTGCTGGTTGAGATCGAGGGCCAATCGGCGGCCGGCGGCCTGCTCGATGTAAAAAACCACCGCGACCTGCTCGACAGTTATGCCGCCAACAGCAAAGAACGTGCAGAGACGGCCACGCGCTTCGATGCCTGGCGGGCGGCCACGGCGGCGCTCGACAAAGCTAGAGCGGACCTCGTTCAAGCACAGCGGGATGAGGAATATTTGCGCCATGTCAGCGCCGAATTGGAAGCGCTGGCACCTCAACCCGGCGAGGAAGACAGCCTCGCCAGCGAGCGCGCCCGCCTGATGAATGGCCAGAATCTCTCCGCCGCAATGTCGGACGCTCAGGACGAAATTTCCGGCGAACACCCGGCTGCAGCGAGTCTGCGCGCCGCCGCGCGTACGCTCGAACATGTCAAGCAAGCGGCCGGCGGCCATTTGGATGGGGCAATTGCGGCGCTCAGCCGGGCGGCGATCGAGGCGGCGGAAGCCGAGGCGGCGCTGGACGAGGCTGTGCGCGGCCTCGACCTCGACCCGCGCCGCCTGGAAGCCGCGGAAGAGCGTCTCTTTGCCCTGCGCGCGCTGGCCCGCAAGCATAATACCAGCGCCGATTCGCTGAGCGCCCTGCTCGATGATTTCCGCCACCGTCTGGAACAATTGGATCGGGGCGGGGCGGAGGTTGCGCGCCTCTCAGAGACATCCGAAGCAGCGCGCAACGAATATTTGCGCGCGGCCAAACAACTCGGCGCCGCGCGCGCGCGTGCCGCCAAAGCGCTCGATAAATCACTGAAGGGTGAACTCGCGCCGCTCAAGCTCGGCGGCGCCAGCTTCCACACCCGAGTGGATGAACTCGAGGAAAGCGATGCCGGGCCGGGCGGCCTGCAACGGGTGCGTTTCGAAATCGCCACCAATCCGGGCGCCCTGCCGGGGCCGCTCGAGAAAATCGCCTCGGGCGGCGAGCGCGCGCGCTTTCTGCTCGCGCTTAAAGTTTGTCTGACACGCTCAAGCGGCGTCCCCAGCCTGATATTCGACGAAGTCGATGAAGGCGTCGGCGGTGCCGTTGCCAATGCCGTCGGCGAGCGCCTGGCACGCCTCGCCGAGGATGTGCAGGTGCTTGTCGTCACCCACTCGCCGCAGGTCGCGGCGCGCGGCGGGCGTCATATACGCGTCTATAAGCAAAACGCCAAGAACAGCGCCCGGGCCGAGATCGAAACGCTCATCGGCGAAGCGCGGCAGGAGGAAATCGCCCGCATGCTGTCCGGCGCCGAGATCACCGACGAGGCGCGCGCCGCCGCACAAAGCCTGATCGCCAGCGGACTCACATGAGCCTTCAAGATTTCTCGCACAAAGCTGTCGAGGACCTCAGTGAGGCGGAAGCCTTAGTCGAACTGGAATATCTTGCCAGCGAAATCGCCCGGCATGACCAGCTTTATTATCAAAGATCCGAACCGGAAGTCGAAGACCCCGCCTATGACGCCTTGCGCCAGCGCAATAGCGCCATCGAGGCGCGCTTTCCACACCTCACCCGGCCCGACAGCCCAACCGGCAAAGTCGGCGCGCCACCCGCCGCCGGTTTCGCCAAGGTGCGGCACAGCGTGCCGATGCTGTCGCTTGGCAATGCGTTCGGCGACGAAGAGATGGGCGAGTTTACCGCCCGCGCTCGGCGCTTTCTCAAGCTAGACCAAGACGAGACGGTTGCGCTGATGGCCGAGCCCAAGATTGACGGCCTCTCCGCCTCGCTGCGCTATGAGAAGGGCGTTTATGTGCGCGGCGCGACGCGCGGCGACGGCGAAGAGGGCGAGGATGTCACCGAAAATCTGCGCACGGTGATCGACCTCCCGGCCAAGCTGAAGGGCAGCGGCATTCCCGACGTGATCGAAGTGCGCGGTGAGGTTTATATGGCGCTGGCGGATTTCACGGCGCTCAACCAGACGCGCGAAGCCGAGGGCGAGCAGGCCTTCGTCAATCCGCGCAACGCCGCCTCGGGCGGATTGCGCCAGATCGACCCGGCGCTCTCCGCCAAACGCCGCCTGCGCCTTTTCGCATATGCGTGGGGCGAAACCAGTGAGCCCATCGGTGGTACCTATGGTGAATTTCTCACACGCCTGAAGGGTTGGGGTTTTCAGGTCAATCCGTTAGCCGAGCGCTGCGAAACCCTGGAAGCCGGTCTCGAGCATTACCGCCGCATTGTCGCCGCGCGCCCGACACTGCCCTATGAAATCGACGGCGTGGTGTTCAAGATCGACCGCATCGACTGGCAGCAACGCCTGGGTGCTGCCGGGCGCGAGCCGCGCTGGGCGATCGCCTATAAGTTCGCCGCCGAACAGGCCGAGACGGTGCTCAACAAAATCTCCATCCAGGTCGGGCGCACCGGCTCACTCACGCCGGTGGCGGAGCTCGAGCCGGTGATGGTCGGCGGCGTCACGGTGAGCCGCGCCAATCTACACAACAAGGACGAAATCGAGCGCAAGGATATCCGCGAGGGCGATCATGTGGTCGTCCAGCGCGCCGGCGACGTGATCCCGCAAGTGGTGCGGGTGGTAACGGAAAAACGTGAGGCCGATTCAAAGGCGTATGAATTTCCCAAGACCTGCCCGGAATGCGGCTCGCACGCGTCGCGCGAAGATGGCGAGGTGGCGACGCGCTGCACCGGCGGGCTGGTCTGTCCAGCGCAAGCGATTGAACGCCTGCGTCATTTCGTCAGCCGCGACGCCTTCGATATCGAAGGGCTCGGCGAAAAGCAGGTCAAGGTTTTTTGGGAAGCCAAACTTGTTCGCAGCCCAGCCGATATTTTTACTCTGGAAGATCGCGATAACGTTTCGGAGCAGCCGCTCGCCAGCCAAAAGGGTTGGCAGGCGAAATCCGCAAGTAATCTGTTCGCCGCCATCGCCGCCCGCAAAACCATCCCGCTCGAGCGCCTGATCTATGCCCTCGGCATCCGCCATATTGGCCAGACCACGGCGCGTTTGCTGGCCCGGCGCTACGGCAACTTAAGTGCGTTGCGCCAAGCTCTGTCCGCGGCTGTTGATCGGGAGAACGAAGCCTATACCGAGCTGGTGAATATTGACGGCATCGGCGCTGTCGCCGCCGATGCGCTGGTCGACTTTCACGCCGAGGACCATAATGCCGAGGTGCTTGACGCCCTTGAGGCAGAGCTCGACATTACCCCCTTCACCGCCCCCGCCGCCACCTCGCCGATCTCCGGCAAAGTGGTCGTTTTCACCGGCGCTCTTACACAGATGAGCCGCGCCGAGGCCAAAGCTCGAGCCGAATCGCTCGACGCCAAGGTGTCCGGCTCGGTCTCCAAGAAAACCGACTATGTGGTGGCTGGTGAGGCGGCGGGTTCAAAGGCCAAAAAGGCGGCCGAATTAGGCGTGACGGTCTTGAGCGAACAGGAATGGCTCGACTTGATCGGTGGTTAGCTGAACAGATACTGCAGTAGTAGAAAAGCCCCGACGCCGGCCAAGACGCCGATTAACAGATTGCGCCGAAGGGCAAAACAAACGGCGAGACCAACACCCACAGCGGCCAGACGGATCCAGCTTTCGCTTTCCGCCAAGGCGCCCGAGGGCAGGAACAGCATGCGCGACACCAGGCCGGCGAGCATGGCGTAGGCGACGCATTTGACCCA
>JABIXB010000058.1 GCA_018666805.1 Rhodospirillaceae bacterium
CAATCTTGAACGCCATCTTATTGACCGCAACTGCTTCAAAAAAAGACGCTCAGCTGCTCTGGCCGAGTGGCATCAGTTAGCGGCCTAAAACTTCTTGAGCATATGGTCGCTTGAGACCAACTCAGTTTGTCTGACATTGCCCGCTCAGCTGCTCTGGCCGAGTGGCAACAGTTAGCGGCCTAAAACTTCTTGAGCACATGGTCGCTTGAGACCAACTCAGTTTGTCTGACATTGCCATGGGGCGTGCTCGCCGGGTCGCGTGTGTCCGTCACGCACGAGGCGAGCACGTCGACAATGCCAAGCCGCTTCTCGATCCGGGAAAACAACAAAACGCCGCCGACAAGAGTGTCGACGGCGTTTTGGCGAATGCAAACACGTTCGAAACAACTGTGTTGGGTCAAGCGATGCGCGGGCGGTCCAAGTTTGCCGAGCCCGGCGCCGAGGCCGCACAGCAGCAGCAGCACATAGACGAGCCGGCTGCAGCCGAGTCGACCAATCCACCGCCATCGGGCAGCAGCGAGGCATGGTCAAGATTGTGGTCGCGAGCGTCGACCATCCAGAACGCCTCCTCAATGGAGTCCAGGTCTTCCCCGGTCAAGCCGTAAGTATTGTTGCCGGCTATCTTGGTGTCGCCGCGACTCAACCGCCCCAGTTCCACGAGTTCCGCCTTCGTCAGTCCACGGGCGCGTTCGGTCAGGATCCCGTGATCTTCCGCGTGGATCATGTCGGTGATGGCGGTATCCATCGACGAGCGACCGCGAGGGCTTTCGGCAACGGCGGGCTTGGCCACCAACGTGGCGGCGATGCCGGTCAACCCGGCGGCGCCGATAAGCAGCGCGCGGCGCGAGGTGCCTTCAAGAGTTTTGGTATCAGACATGTGTTGATCTCTCCTCCGAATTTGGTTGCGCGCTTCAGGCGACGGTCAGGCTGGCGTGTGCGTCGTTGGCCGTCACGGCGCAGCAACAGCAACAGCAGCCAACCAGTGTGCCCTGTTCGTCGGGCGATCGGGTAACTTCGTCGAGCCTATGGCCCGCATGAACCGAGACGATTTCCACGGAAAATTCACGCTCTTTCAACATTAAGATAACTCCCCTACGTAATCTCTAAGATTAACAAAAAAATTCTACGTGTGAAGACGGCTACTAGACTGTCAACGTACATTTTCTGATAGTGGTTTATTATTATAATCATGTGATTGCATATGTTGCAAAGTGTATTTAAAGAAAAACTGTCGAATCCGTTCGATCATTCGGACGAATTCGACTGTTTTAGCAATGCTTCCGGGTGGATCCGTTAAATTTCGGTTACGATTTGATTGGGGCGACATTATTTAAATGCACAGTCAGAGAAGCGTCATCGCACGATAGCGCGAGAATCTTGCGTCTGTGCAAATTGCAAATACGCTCCGCGTCGGCCGGATCAACACAAATGTCGAAAAGACAACCGCCGCGGCCCACGGCGTCGAGGATGGCGATTTCGGTGTCATTGAGTGCGACCGGCGCCAGGAACCGCTTGAAATGCACAAGCGATCCGTTCACACGGTCTACGCCGGGCCCCACGGCCACCTCCATCCGATGCAGCAGCGCGGTGCGGGCAGCGGCGGTCAGGGTCCAGACTTCCTCGCCAAACGCCAATCGGTCGCCGCCGCGACAGACGCAGATGACCGCCAGTTCGGCCAGGGTTTCCGGCAAACACCGGCCGCCACAATCGTCGATGATCGCAGTCCTGAATTCGGCGCCCGACGCCATGGTGTCGAGAGCGCCCAGCAACACGGCGACCAATCTTGTTCGTTCCGGCCCATCAAAAGGTGGCGCCGGCACCATGTCATCCGATGTCAGAACCCCCCAACCGGGACCGCCCAGGGCGCCGGTGACGTTCAGCTTCATGGTGCCCGCCAGACTGCTATGAACAATCTCGCGGCGTGCGGCGCCGACGGGCGCCGTGGTGACGCCCTGTTTGTTGGCCGCAAGCGCGATCTGGTCGGCCAAGGCCGCCGAGATCGCCTCGGGGTCCGCGTGCGCGGTGCGCTGCTTGACGGCCGCAGCTGCCGCGCGCCAGCCCAGGGTTTCGGGCGTCGGGTTGGCGGTCCAATGCAGGCCCGCGTGAAGCAGGTGTCGGAATGCCTCGGCCCTGTCGCCCTGCGCCTCGCTTAACCGCGCCCAGCACAGGCTGGTGTAAAATGTCTCATGGGGAATGCGAACGCCGTCGGTGACGGCGAAAGCTTGGCGATAATAGGCGGCAGAGTCCTCCAAGCGACCAGCGGAGTGCATTAGCCGGGCGGTGTTGATAGCGTTCAGATAGCGCAAATGCCACAGCGGTTCGGAGTGTTCTTCAATGCGCAGTTCGATATCAGCCTCCAGCGCCAGTGCGCCGTCCAGGTCGCCGTTGCGAAACCGGATCAGCGCGGTGATGTTGCGCAAATAGAGGTCCATCAGCGGATCATCGGAGAAATGATCGGCATTCAGCGCGGCGTCCATATAGGCATGGGCGTCTTTTGGCCGCCCCGCCATGACACAGCCCCACGCCTTCAACTGTCGCAATTTTTCGGCGGTGTAAGGCGGTGTATCCGATGTCGGGTCGGGTTGCGCCGCCATGTCGTCATAGCGCTGTTGGATCAGTCGCAGACTTTGTAACGTGTGGTCGGCCGCCGCGCGCTGTTGGGCGTCTATCGCCGCCTGGGCGCAGCGCTCCATCAGCCGCAGTGCGATATCCGCCCCGCCGGCGCCGACGACGGCCCACGACGCGGCGATTAGCGGCATGACGACGCCATCCGCGAGGCAGCGCCAATAGCGCGCGTAGGTCCTGAGCCACCGTGGCCGGTCGGCGTTCTCAAGCGCTGCCATGGCCGACGCCGTTGCGTCGGCGGGCGGGGCGCGGCGCTCCGGCGCGATCAGTATTTGGCCCGACGCCAATTTCAGATCCAGCGCATTGGCACCGCCGACTGCCTCCGACACGCCGACGTCGACGACGCCTGGCACAAGGGCCAACTCCGTCGCTTCCGTCGCCGCCGACGCCTCGGTCGAGGGCATGGGCTGCCATGACGCAGTGATGAATTCGTCGCCGGTCTGCGTTGGCGGCCCGGCGGCAACCAACACGACGCCAAACTCAAATGGCGCGGCAGCCTCGGCGAGATATCGCAACAGCGCTAGATTTTCACGTCCCCATGGCAATCCGAAACGCGGCGCCAGGACCAGAATTATGGCACGCCCGTGCATCGGGGCCGTGGCCATCAGGCGAGCGGATATGCGGCTGGCCATGGCCAGCCCGGCGCGCGTGGCGCTATCGCCCTCGGCCTCCGCGTCGATCCAGCGGCCGACCGAGGCGGAATCGACGGCTTGGGTTCGACCACGGTCGCCGCTGGCGGGGTCATCCAGCGTCAATCCAATCTGCGGCGCTATTTCGTGTGCGAGTTGGTTCGGGCGCCAGGCGCCCAGCGACAGGTCAGCGACCACGACTCGCCGCGACTCGAATCCGGCGATCAACCGCTTGAGTTCACTCGCGTCGCCCGCGACATGGCCGGCGATTTTCACCGCGCCGGGCCGTCGCGTCACATATCCCGGGCGTGCGGCGGGGCCGGCATTTGTGTCGTCGGTATCTATACTTGCCATCCTGGTTCAATAAACGAATAATAAGCAGAGCGCTATGATTTCATGCCCGTGCGCGCGGGCGCTGCCGGGACGGGCGAAACCGGGAACAAGTTCGCGATGCTGGACTGCATGGGCAACAAAGTGACGGCCAGATGCCCCGAGACGCTGGCGGCCATCAACGGGTTTTCCACGCACTTTCTGGAGTGCACGACCGGGTGCGGCGTCGTGTTCAAGGCCTTGCGCGACGAGCCCGATTCCGTGATGGCCAACGCCCACGCGGCGTCCCTGATGCTGCTCTGCCAATCCGCCGACGCGCCGGCCCAGGCCCAACCGTATCTTGACGCTGGCGCGCTCGGGGCCAGGGCGGCGACCGAGCGCGAGCAGCTGTATTTGGACCTCATGGCGCGTTGGGCCGCGCGCGACATTGACGGGCAATCCCAGCGCTTTGACGAACTGTCGCGGCGTTTTCCGCGCGACGTGGTTGCGGTGGCGCTGGGGGTCATCCACTACAACTCGCTGGGCGACGCCGAGCGCATGATGCAACTGTGCGACAACGCCATCGCTGCCAGCGCCGACATCAGCTACATGCACGGCTTACGCGCGTTTGCGCTCGACCAGAACGGCCGCCTAGACGAGGCCGAGGCCGAAGCGCAAACGGCGGTCGACATGAACCGCATGGACCCAAGCGCGCACCACGCCATGGCCCATGTGATGATGACCGGAGGGCGCGCCGCCGAGGGTGCGGCCTGGATGGCATCGCTGTCCGACACCTGGGACGCCTGCCATTCCCACATGTACACGCACAATTGGTGGCACACCGCGCTGTTCCATCTCGAGCTCGGCGATTCTCCGCGCGCCCTGGAGATATTCGATCAACACGTGTGGGCGCGCGACAAGGGTTATGCTCAGGATCAGATCAACGCCATCGCCCTGCTGGCGCGCTTGGAGTTGCTGGGAATTTCGGTCGCCGAACGGTGGACCGGCGTCGCTGCATTCGTGGCCCCGCGCATCGACGAACATGTCCAGCCGCTGCTTGATCTGCACTATCTATACGCTCTGGCGCGCGCCGAGCGGGTAGAGGCCGATAAAATGATGGCCAGCCTGCGCGCCAAGGCGACGGAAGCTGTCGGCAACCAAAAAACGGTGTGGGCGGACGCCATGATTCCGGTGGCGGAAGGCCTGCTGGCCCACGCCAGATCCGAATGGCCCATGGCCGCCGAGCGCTTGCGGGCGGCGACGTCGCGCCTGAATCTGGTCGGCGGCAGCAATGTGCAACGCGGCCTGTTCGTCGCTCTGCGCGACGACGCCCAGCGGCGGGCCGAGGGCTAGTTCGACATGGCCTACATGCTGCGAAAACTCTGGCTGCTTTGGGCCGCCGCCACGGTTCTTTGGACGCTTTATTGCGCCGCGCGCATAGCCAGCAATCTCGACGCGCTGAGCCGATTTGAGCTTTCGGATGCGCCGTGCATTCTGTTGGATACCTCGGTGGACGTGTTCGAGGCCCCAGCGCTTGGATTTTTCATATTGCTCGCTTTGTCCGCGCCCTATTTGGTGGCGAGGCTTTTCAAGAGCCGGCGTCAGGCAGCCGCGCCGACAGCGACGCAATAGACCGTCGATTGCAGCAGGCCATCGAAGTCCATCTCGCGGTCTAATCGATCATCCAGAAAGCCGCCGAGATTCTGCGCGGCCAGCCCGGCGCCAACGGCGGCCAAATTGATATTCTGCGCCATATGGCCGGCTTCCAGCAGCGTAAAGCGATAGCCGCGCGCGCCATATTTCACCGTTGCGCGCTCGAACAACGCGGTGAGCAGAAACATAATGGCGGCGTTTTGGACGTAGTCCGGCTGCACAAACGTATTGGCCAGCCGCTCGGCTGCTTGGCTATCTGGGTTTCCGCGCAACACATGCGACGTCGGGTCATAGTGATAGAGTCCGGGCGCCACGCCGTCAACACGGTTGGCCAGGGCAAAAACCTCCAGCGGATACAGGCCGCCGCCCGATGGCGTGGCGCGGAACGGTCTTGAATACCCGGCGGCGGTTTCGTCGTGAGTGACGCCGGCGGCGGCGAACAGAAGGCCGGATAGCGTGTCCATCGAAGTGCTGGTCGGCGTCAGGCCGGCGCGCGGTGACATTCGGCCCAGCACGGCCTCGCCCACGGACAATGAAGAAATTCCACGCAGGGCGTCGGCGCCGGGCGGCAACGGCGTTTCGGCCCACAGTTCATGGGGCAGGGTTTCATGAAGCGCTCCCAGGCGCGCGGCTTCGGCCGCCAGATCGAACCGGGGGCCGGCCGATGTGACTTTTGAATTGGCGTGGAACAATTCCCAAACCTCGATTCCGCGTTGAGGCCCGGGCCGAGAAAGTTTTTGCAGGATATCCGACATGGTGACTCGTCTCACGGGTAGGGGTGGGGCGACAGATGATCAGGTGGCTGTCCGGCCTCCGCCTGGCCGGGCCAGTCGAGGCGCGGCGGCAGGGTTTTCAAGCGTCCGCCCAGGGCGCGTCTGTTGTGGCCAAACGTAAGCGGATGGTAGCCGGGAACAACTGCGCGCACGACCGACAGCCCCAGGGTCGCGATATCCGGCGAGGTCACGTCGACGGTCAACACCTGGTGTCCGGTTTCGTTGACGCGGCGGCACATTTCCAAGAATGCGTCGTGCGGCGTCTGATCGGATAAATCCGCCACGTCACCGAGTTGGATGGCGTGCGGATTGGCAAACATGAAGTCGGCGTCGGCCACGCGGTCGCGTTGCGCCCAATACAGCACATGGTCATCCTGGTCGGAGACCGTGCTTGGCGTGAGGCCGGAAACGCGGGCTGGGTCCGATTGCGCCAACAGGGCGAGAAAGCGCAACGTGTGCGGCAATTCCTCCATCGCTTTTTGCGCCGCCTCGACGCCGCTGGCCGCCGCCGACGCGGCGACCGCCATCGCCGGAGCCTTTGGGCTGTCATGCTTGGCCAGGGCGAGCACGCACGGAACGCCGTTGTCCACGGTAATGTCGAACAGCGTCAGGCGGTATCCCGAGGCGGTCAACCGTTTGGCCACTTCGGCCGTCCTTGGGTCCAAGCTGTCCAGCGCAATTTGCGGCGGCGCCAGTCGCGCCTGCCACATCACCATGAATGCGTCGCGCTCGATCACCTCGCACAGCCCGGACATGGCGGCGTCGACCGGGGTCGCGTGGCAGGCCAGACCCGTCGACACCGGCTGCATGATCTGCTTTTCGCCGTCGTCGACATAATAGGCGTAGGGAATATAGACGGCGGCGGCGGGAACGTGGCGCCGCTCGCCGGTAAGCGGGTCCAGCGCGTTGACCCAGCGCACCAGCGTATCGTCGACGAAGGGCGAAATTTCCAGGTCTGGATTGTCGTATTGCGCCGGGGTGTACACCGAAAATTCCGCTGGCGGAACCACAGCGAAGGGCGCGTCGGCGGCGCTGGTCAGCGGCAGATCGTCGGCGTCGAACAGCGCCGCGCAATAGCGCTCGACCGCTTCGCCCACCGCCTTTGCCGTGGCGCGGGCCGGGTCCACCGAAGCGCCGCCGCTATAGGCGAAATTGGCCTGCCGCGCGAACGCGCCCGTATTCGAGGCCACCCCCGCGGCGTGAAAAAATCCGGGGTGCGACGACTCGCGCGTCTGGCTGAAAATTTGCTTGACGATGCCCGTTCTTGGGTCGACCAACAAATCCATAACATCCGCCAGGCGGTGGAGCGTGGCGTTGTCCGGCCGCGCCGTCATCGGCCCTGCTGCGTTCGGTCAACGGAACCCACCGCGCTCAGCGCCATCGTCGGATGGTCTGACAAGGGACTGCAAACCTGGCAGCGCGGCACGCGAAGAACCGGTCGACGGACCATGACGCCGGCCAACAGGCTGATTTCCAGCAGGTGGCCGACGCCGTTCAGGCTGTGCAGCGTGGTTGCCATATCGACCTCGAACGCGGCGGCCGCGCCCAGCGCGCGCGCCATCGCCGGGTGCGCGCCCTTGGCGAGTTGGCCGTGGAAGGCGTCGTATTCAACCGCGCGCTCGACCTCGGGCGCCGTCATGTTCGCGTTTTCGCGGGCGCGCAGGCATTCGTAGCAGGGCGATTCGCCGGCCAGCACCATGGGGCCGATGAAGCCGACATTGCGGTCCAGCACCACGGGCAAGAATCGCTGGCCGCGCCGCACGCACATCTGGTTGATGGGACGAAGGGCGTGGGCGCCGCCAAAATCCGATACCGCAACAACCAAGGCGTCCTCGGGCGTTGACGCATTGAGATCGACCGCGGCCATGGGCGGCGGCGCGTGGGCGGGCCAGGCGCCAGGCGCCAACGCCGGCGTATCGTCGAACAGTCGAAGATTGCGCAGCATCGGCGCGTCCAGCACCGTCAACGCGCGGGCGTCGGCGGGCGCGGCGTCGGTTTCCGCGTCGTACAGGGCTTCGACCAAGGCGCGCGACACGGTGTTGACGCCAATGACGCACACGACGCTGGCGGCGCGCCGGGCCGCCACGTCGTTGGGACCAAGCCGGTAGTCCCAGAAAAACACGTGCTCGCCGGTTTCGTCCGCGGCGTCGTCATTGTCCTGCGCCGGAACCAGTAGGCGATAGCGGCGCAATTGGTCCAGCAATCGCCCGACAGCCGGTTGCAACGGCGCGGCGAAGCGATCCAGGGCCTCCTGTGCGTCGAATGGGCGGCCTTGGCCGACGGAAAGCACGGTCGTCACCACGTCCATCACCCCGGCGCCTCCCAGTCTCAGGCTTAGGGCACCGCGCGCCAGGATCACCCCGTCAGGCAGTTCGGCAACCTGAAACGGCGTCCAACGTTCAAGACCGCTCATAACGCATTTCCCCGCGCGAAGTCGCGCACGCGTTCGGCGCGGGCATCGAACTCGCCGTCCGGATCGTCGAGTTCGATGGCTCCGGCCGCGTTGCGCACCGGTCGTCCAAACGCAGCCATTTCCTCGATGAGTTTGTTGACGAAGGCTTCCAGGCCTGTCGTCCCGCCAAAGGTTCGCCAGCGCCATTGCATGGTGATCGGCTTGGTCAGGCGGGAATGGGCCGCCCCATCGCCGGGGGCCGACCGATAGTCGCGCAAATCGGCTTCCCAAGCCGCCATATCGCTGATCTTGTCGCGCATGAAACTTGAAGTCACGCCCTCCCGGGCCAAGGCGAGTCGCGCATTGTGGCGATAGATTATCTCGGCGTCGCACGAGGATTGAACCAACACTCCGCCGGCGGCGTCCACGGCGCTAAGACTGGGCAGGACCTTCAACGCGACCACGGCGAGCGGAGTCAGCAATTCGGGATCAAGCGCCACGGTGACATCGCGCGCGATTCCAACGTCCTCGGGCGGCGCGTCGATGCGCGGATCGCAAGTCGACGCGCGGTGCGCCGAGCGGTTGACCGTCACGGTCACGGATATCGCGTTAGTCACTTTGGGTGGCTCCGAATTATGGAAATCGACTTATCTCATATATTCAATTAGTTAATGTATATGGTTGGACGGCTCTGGACGGGAGTATGGTGGATCAGGTGTCCGCCTAACAATCAAATAAATCTCTATTAATAAATAATAAATTTCTCCCCCGCCTACGCCATACCACATCCCATACCACACCACATTTTTTCAGGGCTACTCGGCGATCTCGGGTCCCTTTCCAACCAATCCCAATGAAGTTCCCAAGTGCGCATGACCCTGGCGCCCTCAAAGTCGCCCCGTGGTCCGCGGGAAGCGGCCCTTGGACAGTGTTCTGTCCGTCGTCATATAATTTGGAACAAACTGCGGCCTGATCTAAAGGAGGATCTGGCTCATCTGGTTCAATATATTAAGCGGCGTATTTGCGGTGTTGCAAGCGCCGGTTCTCCATCGTTTTCAGTTTGATCCTTTCCCGTTGTTTTAGAATTGATTGCCCGCGCCCGAAGTAAACGTCTGCGGGCGTGAGATTGTTGATGCTCTCGTGGTATCGCTGATGATTGTAATGATCGACGAACGCCTCAATCTGCGCTTCCAGGTCGGCCGGAAAGAAGTAGTTCTCAAGCAGGATGCGGTTCTCAGGGTCTGGTGCCATCGCTCGATCTTGCCCTGTGTTTGCGGGTGATATGGTGCACCCCTGACATGCCCCATTCTCTTGTCACCCAGCTATTCAGCCAACTCACCAGAGACGTAGCTGGACCCATTGTCAGATAACAGTCTCGGCTTGTGCACGACGCGGGCCTGATCACAGCCTGATGCCTGCAAGGCGAGACTGAGCGTGTCAGTAACATCGCTCGTCTTCATGGTCGTGCACAGCTTCCATGCAATGATGTAGCGCGAGTAATCATCAAGGATCAGAGGTGGATCGATTTGTTTGAACAGTTTGGGTGAGTTTTATAAGTGGCTCTCGACCCTTTTTATGCCGCCGCCGGAATTGGCTGCAGCGTATTGAAGTAAGCCTGATCCGGCGTTCGACGGTCAAGCGATGAATGTGGTCGTTTGCTGTTGTAGAAAGTCAGGTATTTTCCGATAGCCGCACGCGCCTCTGGCACATCAGTGTATGCGTGCAGATAGACCTCTTCATATTTGATGGTCCGCCATAGGCGCTCGACGAAGACATTGTCTCGCCAGGCTCCCTTTCCGTCCATGCTGATGCAGATTTTTGCATCCTTCAGGGTTTTAATGAAGTCGACGGATGTGAATTGGGAGCCCTGATCGGTGTTGAAGATATCGGGCTTGTCGTGCCTGGCAAGTGCTTCCTCCACTGCTTCGATACAGAACGCCGTTTCCAACGTGATTGACAGACGCCACGACAGAACCCGTCGCGTGAACCAGTCAACCACTGCCGCCAGATAGACAAAACCCCGCGCCATCGGAATGTAGGTGATGTCCATCGCCCAGACCTGATTAGGCCGTGTGACGGGCAGCGTGCGCAGAAGATACGGATAAATCTTATGACCCGGTGCTGGCTTCGAGGTGTTCGGGCGACGGTAAACCGCCTCAATACCCATGCGTTTCATCAGATTGCGGACGCGCAAGCGTCCTACCTGATAACCCTCGCCAAGCAGCAACGCCTGCAACATACGACTACCCGCAAATGGATAATCAAGGTGCAGTTCATCGATCCGGCGCATCAAGGCCAATATGGCTTTTGACAGAGGACGCGGCGAATAATAGACACTGCCACGGCTGACCCCCAAAGCTTTCGCTTGCCGGGTGATCGACAGATCATGGTTGCGGTCAATCATCTTTTTGCGCTCAGCAACCCCGCCTTGGTGAGCGCCCCTTCTAAAAAATCATTCTCCAGAGTGAGTTCGCCAATCTTGGCGTGTAAGGTCTTTACATCAACAACGGGTTCGCTTGAGGGCGGTTTCTTATCTCGTTCAAAAATGTCCCCAGCTCCCGCTAGAAGCTGATCGCGCCACTGTTTGATCTGATTGGCGTGAACATCGAACTGCTGAGCCAGTTCGCCAAGCGTTTGCTCGCCGCGAATAGCAGCAAGTGCAACTTTGGATTTGAAAGCAGCCGTGTGATTGCGGCGTGGGCGTCGTGTCAGGATCATTCTCCTGTCGGTGACAAATTATGCCAGTTACAGGTCGATAATCCACTTATCTCAGCTGTTCAGTTTTGCCGAGCCACTTCTATCCACTAGGCCTCGCGGCGATCGCCCTGGGCGCTATCCTTTACGGCGTCGTCAGCATTTAACCGACACGCTCGGCGTACAATGTCCGGCGCAGCGGATTTGCTACACCGGACACTGTAATTCCGCCGATTATGCCTTTGGCAAAGGCAGCGCGACGTAGCGCTTCTGGCCGTCGCGGTTCATCAGCAACAGCACTGCCTGGCGCTTGTTTTCCTCAGCCAAGCGAATGCCGGCAGCGACTTCATCCGGCGCCGATACCGCGTCATTGCCGACCGAGACGATGACATCGCCGGGGCGAATCCCCCTGCCCGCCGCAATACCGCTGCGCTGGAGATCGGTGACCACGACGCCGGTGACTTCCTCGCCAATGCTGAAGTTTTGCCGCGCCGCATCGTCGAGCGCAGCGAGCCTGACGCCCAACGCTTCAAGCGCATCGCCTTCTGGCAGCTGGACGGCGACCTCTGTTTCCGACGGCGTTCCGACGGTTGCCTCGATGGTGAGGGTCTCGCCGCGCCGCCACACTGACAACAGGGCCGGCGCGCCGACCTTAAGCCGGGCGATGGTGCGGGTGAGATCGCGCAATTCCTTCACCTTCACATCATTGACCGAAAGAATCACATCACCCTCCATCATGCCGGCGGCGGCGGCTGGGCTACCTTCCATCACCTCGGAAACGATGGCGCCATCTGCATCGTCAATACCAAGGCTTTCGGCCATCTCAACGCTGAGTTGTTGAATGGCGACACCGAGCCAGGCGCGCTCGACTTTGCCGTCATCCATGAGATCGGCGACGATATCCTGAGCCAGCGACGCGGGGATGGCGAAACCGATGCCGACATTGCCGCCGCTCGGCGAAAAGATCGCCGTGTTGACGCCGATCACCTCGCCCTGGGTGTTAAACAACGGGCCACCGGAATTACCTGGATTGATCGGCGCATCAATTTGCAAAAAATCGTCATATGGGCCGGAGCCGATGCCACGCCCGCGCGCCGAAATAATGCCCATGGTGGCGCTGTGGCCGAGGCCGAAGGGATTGCCGAGCGCGACCACGGGGCTGCCGACACGCATCGTGGTAGAATCACCGAAGTTCAGCGCCGGCAGCGCCACAGGAGCGTCTATTTTCAACAGCGCCAGATCGCTTTTGGCATCGCCGCCGATTAGAGTCGCGGCAAGCCGTGTGCCGTCCATCAGGGTGACGAAGATTTCCTCACCGCCGTCGATAACATGGCTGTTGGTCACCACATAGCCGCCCGAATCGATGATGAAGCCAGAGCCGGAGGATTTGTTGCCGTGCGGCTGGGGGTGAGGTTTTGAATGGGGGCCACGCTGTTGCGGGCTGCGCCGGTGCTTGAAGAACTCCTCAAACGGCATCGCCTCTTCGCGCTCCATGCTGCCGGAGACCAAACGCATCGGGCGCGAGACTTCAATGCTGACCACCGCCGGGCTCACCGCTTCGATGACATCGGCGAAATTCACAGTCATGTAGACAGCTTCAGCGTGTGGCTTCTGCGCGCCAGGCGCTTCGGCTCGGAGGCCATTTACACTGATCGCGCCGGAAGTCGCGACCAGAAGAGCCAAGCCGGCCAGGGAGCCCAGCAACAGCCGTTTACGTGATGTCGAAATGCGCGATTTGTTCATGGTTCAACATTCCTTTTTGTCTGAGCCGGGCCGTCGCAGCGCCCGATTGGGGAGACCAGAGGGTTCGATCATGCTGGATATGTTGAACCGGGGCGGCTAACGCCAAGATGTCCGGCACATTAAAATTTTGTAATGTTGCCGCCTAAAACGTCAATTGGACGCTGAGCCCGCGCAGATCGCTGTCTGACAGCTCTAATTCCGCGCCGTGCAATTTGGCAACGCCGGCGACCAGGCTGAGCCCGAGACCGCTGCCGGCAGCGCTGCGGCTGACATCGAGACGGACGAAGCGCTGCAGAACACGCGCGCGGTCCGCCGCCGGGATGCCTGGGCCGGAATCGGAAATTATCAACTGGTCCGGATTGCGGCCAAGCGCTATCGCGATGCTACCGCCCGAAGGCGTGAATTTGACAGCGTTGTCGAGCAGGTTGCCCACCGCCTGGCTGAGAAATTGCCGGTGCCCGGTAATTCGGCACCCCTCGGCGATATTCAGGATCAAAGAGACGCCCTTGTGCTCGGCCAGCGGACCGTAGAGATCGGCCATATCATTGACCACGGCGGAAAGATCAACGCTTTCCATGGCGGCCCTGCCGGTCCCGGCTTCGGCGCGGGCGATGGCAATGAGGGCATCGAAGGTTGCTAATACGGCGTCGGCCTCGGCGATCGCCCGGGTGACAGCGCGCCGAGTTTCCGCCGCCTCGGGGCTCCTCTGGCGCAACGCCAGCTCAAGGTTCGACTTCAGCCGAGTGAGCGGGCTTTTGAGATCATGCGTCACACTGTCAGTGACGGTGCGCATGCCGGTCAGCAAATGTTCGATTTCGGCGAGCATATGGTTGAGCGTGTCCGAGAGGCGATCAAACTCGTCGCCGCTACCGCTCACCGGCATCCGGCGCGATAGATCGCCTTCGATGATCTCGCGGCTCGCCGCTGCGACGCCGTCGACCCGCCTGAGCATGCGCCTGCTCATGAAATAGCCGCCGGCGATGCCGAGCGCGAAGGTCACAGCCAAGGCCCAGCCGAGCGATTGAATCATGGCGCTCTGAAACTCGCCGCGCGCGCGGATATCGCGGCCGACCAGGAGGCGGAAATTGCCGCGCAGCACGAACGACCGAGCGCGAAATTCGCGGCGGTCGAAATCCTTCGCCGCATCGAACGCCGAGACATAAAGCCAATCACCGTCGCG
>JABIXB010000002.1 GCA_018666805.1 Rhodospirillaceae bacterium
GCCGTCATCGCCAAGGCGCATGGTGAGATGCGCGACAAGCTGCCGCTAAAGGATCAGCCCGCCAGACAGGCATGGCGCGACAAGCGCCTGATGGCGCTGGCCAAACATTTCCAGGAAGTGGGAGAATAGAGATGAAATACTTAGCGCTTGCCGCATTCGCCATTGCATTGCTCGCGGCCCCGTTGGCGAACGCCGAGACCGTTCAGGTCAAGCTGCCCAAGCTCTCCGCCGAGGCGCAAAGCGGTGGCCAGGTTTTCATGGGCAACTGCGCCAAATGCCACGGCATGGTCGGCGGCGGCACCGGCAAGGGTCCGCCCTTGATCCACAAAATCTACGAACCCAACCACCACGGCGATTTCGCCTTCTTCCGCGCCGTCAAACAAGGCACTCAGCAACACCACTGGCCCTACGGCGACATGCCGCCCCAGCCGGAAGTGAGCGAGGCGGAAGTGGAAGTGATCCTCAAATTTGTGCGCGAGGTGCAGCGCGCCAATGGGATTGATTGAGGGGACTTGCCCCGCGCTCCATTCACCGCGTATCGACCAGATCGCCGTTCTCGTTCACATACAGACCAAGCTGCTTGGCGCGTTCATTGATATGCGGCGACCATGTCGCCTTGCCCGGGTCGGTGCCGCCGAGAATGGCGAGGATATGGGCCGGCTCGGCGCCGGTGTTGCGCAGCCCGCGCATGACGCCCGGCGGCACCGAAAATACGTCGAACGGCTCCAGTATCACTTCCTCTTCGCCCGCCATACCCAAGGTAACCGCCCAGCTTCCGCTCAGCGCGACGAAGCATTCGATCGTCTCATGGTCGTGTTGAGACGATCCCTTGCCGGGGTCGGCCTTCATCATCGTCAGGTTGAAATCGCGATTGTCGGCGATCATCGGCTCCAAACCGGCATCCTCGGTCACGCCGCGTCCGATGATGTTATAGATTTCACGCTGGTATTCCGGTATCCGCGTGTCGACGAATGCTTCGGAGCTCGATCTGAGGTCCTTGAAGCGCGCCACCCGCGAGAGCAGGGAAGCCATGCTGAACTTGGTCATTTTCGATTCCTTCCTGTTGCCGGTTGAAGGGATCAGCATGCGCCGGCGCTCGTCCTTGTCCAGCTTTTTGCAATCTCTTATACGATTCGCTCGGCTGGAAAGCGCACTGTAACAATCGTGCCGGTGCCGACCTCACTTTGCAGGTCGAGCGATCCGCCATGTAACTCGACGAGCGCCTTTGTCAGTGGCAGCCCGAGGCCGGTGCCCTTGAATTTGCGGTTGAGGTCACTGTCGATCTGGCGGAACGGCGCAAGGGCAATCGGAATGTCAGAGAGCGCGATGCCGATGCCGGTGTCGGCGACCTGATAGACGAGTCCGCTTTCCTCGCTGTACCAAATCCTGACTTTGATCTTGCCGCCGGGCGGTGTGAATTTGATCGCGTTCTGCAAAAGATTGGCAAAAATCTGCTTGAATTTGCTCTCGTCGGCGTAGAGCGTCAGCATCTCCGGCGCGCTATCGCATTCGACGATGACACCGGCTTCTTTGGCCTGCCCTTTCAGCAAGGCGAGGCACGAGTTGAGCGCCTTCGATACGTCAATATTTTCTTCGTGCAATTCGGTTTTTCCCGCCTCGACTTTCGTCAAGTCGAGAATCTCGGTGATCAATTTCAAGAGCAGCAGGCCAGACTCATTTATGTCTTCGATATATTCGCGGAACTTCTGAATATCGGCCGAGTTCGACAGCCCCTGTTTGATGACATCCGAGAAGCCGATGATCGCGTTCAGCGGCGTGCGCAACTCGTGGCTCATATTGGCGAGAAATTCGGACTTCACCCGGTTTGCAAGCTCGGCCTGATTGCGCGCCTGAATGAGGTGCTGCGCCATTTCCTCAAGCTCACGGCTCTGATTGTCTAGAAATCGGTTGGCGTTGCGGAGCTCTTGTTCGGCATTCTTGAGGCTGGTGATATCGGTGTAGACGGCAACAATATCGCCTTCATCGGTTTTGCGTTCGCTGATCTGTACCCATTGCCCCGAACTTCGGCGCTGCAGGTGCTCGCCGCCTGGCTCGCGGTGGCTCGCCACACGTGCCGCAACCCAGGGTTCGGCATCGCCTTCGGCATCCTCGATCAGCTGTTTGACAGCGGCGTTGCGGACAATTTCCTCGAATGTCATGCCGGCGGCCACTTCGTCCTGCATGCCGGGATAGAGGAGTTCGCGGTAGCGGCTGTTGCAAAGCACTAGCCGGTCGTCATGGTCGTATAATGCGAAGCCTTGGGAAATCGATTCAATTGCGTTGATTGTGCGAAAATGAGCTCGCGTGGCCTGCGCTTTACTTTCC
>JABIXB010000010.1 GCA_018666805.1 Rhodospirillaceae bacterium
AGATTGCCCTCTATGGCGTGGGCGCATCCTCGGATGCCTACAGTATGACCTCTCCCGAGCCTGGTGGAAAAGGTATTGAACTCGCTATCCGCCAGGCCTTGTCGGATGCCGGCATTGCGCCGGAGGTGATCGACTATGTTCAACTTCATGGCACCGGTACGGAGCAAAATGACGCGGTCGAGAGCGAAACCGTCATGCGTATTTTTGGTACCGAGGTGCCGTGCAGCTCGTCTAAGGCGCAACTCGGCCACACACTTGGCGCTGCCGGTGCCATGGGTGCGGCACATTGCTGGCTGAGCGCGAGCGATACCTTCAATCGTGATGGCTTGCTGCCGCCGCATGTTTGGGATGGTGAGGCGGAAGAGGGTCTGCTTTCAGACAGCCTCGTTCGGCCTGGGCAGCAGACGAATAGCATCGCCAAGCGCATCTTCCTAAGCAATGCATTCGCCTTCGGCGGAAATAACGTGACATTGGTTCTTGGCAGATGGCCATGAAAAAATTGCCTTGGTCCGTGGAGGAATTATTGCCGCACAGCGGCCTGATGATGTTGCTCGACGACGCCATTGCCGCCGGCGAGGGTTGGGTGGAAGCCGGTGTGAGAATTGGCGAAGACAGCCTGCTTTATGAATCCGGGTTGGGCGTACCGGCCTGGGCCGGCATTGAGTTCATGGCCCAAACCGTGGCGATGTATTCAGGCATTCAGAAGAAACAGGCAGGAGAGCAGGTCAAAATCGGTTTCTTACTGGGCACGCGGCGCTACGAAACCATGACCGATTATTTCACATTGGGTGACTATCTCCGGATACACGTTCGTGAAGAGTGGCAGGACGGCCAAATGGCGGTGTTTGATTGCCGCATTGAAAATACGGCATGTTTGGCGACGGCCCGCATTAACGTTTACCAACCGCAAGACATATCGACGGTTATTAATAGGGGCGATGAATGAGCAAGACTGTTCTCGTAACCGGGGCCAGCCGGGGAATTGGCCAACACATCGCGCTGCAACTCGGTGCCAAGGGGTTCGATATCGTCGTCCATTATAATAGTGACCGGGACGCGGCGGAGGCGGTGGCAGAGTCCGTGCGGCAATCCGGGGTAAATGCCCGCCCTTTGCAATTTGATTGTGGTGACAGAGAGCAATGCGCCGCTGTGATTGCGGATGACATGGCGAATTACGGCACTTACTATGGGGTTGTATGCAATGCTGGTATACACAAGGACAACGCGTTTCCAGGGATGAGCGGCGAGGAATGGGATAGTGTCCTCAGGACAAATTTGGATGGGTTTTATAATGTTCTTCACCCGGTCATCATGCCGATGGTGCGGGCGCGCAACGGCGGGCGAATTGTCGTGATGTCGTCAGTGTCAGGAATCATGGGCAATCGCGGCCAAGTGAATTACAGCGCCTCCAAGGGCGGCCTGATTGCTGCCTCTAAAGCGTTGGCCGTTGAGTTGGCAAAGCGCCGCATCACCGTCAATTGCGTTGCACCTGGCCTGATTGAGACCGAGATGACCGAAGCGATCGATGCGGATCTCGTTCGAGACATCGTACCGGCGCGGCGCATGGGCCGGCCGGAGGAAGTTGCCAGCCTAGTTGCCTATTTGTTTTCACCTGATGCGGAATACATCACGCGCCAGGTGATCTCGGTCAATGGCGGTATGATTTGATGAAGCGGGTGGCCATAACCGGAATGGCAGGCCTGTCGCCGATTGGCCTCGACTGGCAGGAAGCCGAAAAAGCATTGCGCGCGCGCCGCAGCGGGGTGCGCCACATGCCTGAGTGGGATGTTTATGAGGGCCTCAACACACGCCTTGGCGCCTCTGTGCGGCCGTTCGAATTGCCTGAGCAATATGATCGAAAGCGCATGCGTAGTATGGGCCGGGTAGCCATGCTGGCGACGCGCAGTAGCGAGCTCGCCATGGAAGACGCAGGCCTGCTTGGTGATCCGGTTTTGACCAGCGGCAAAACGGGCGTCGCCTATGGATCCTCTTCGGGCTCGCCAATCGCCCTCAGCCAGCTTGCGTCGATGATGCTGACAAAAAATACCGATTCGGTGAAAGCCAACTCCTATATTCAGATGATGTCGCATACTACTGCGGTAAATGTCTCCGTTTTCTTTGGCATTTGCGGCCGCCTGATACCGACCTCAAGCGCATGCACGTCGGGCAGTTTGGCAATCGGCGAGGCATATGAGGCGATCCGCTACGGCAAGCAAACAGTCATGATCGCCGGCGGCGCGGAAGAAATTAGCCCGTCGCAAGCGGCGGTGTTCGATACCTTATTCGCCACCAGCACGCGCAATGATACGCCGACAGAGACGCCGAGTCCGTTTGACGCCGACCGGGACGGCATGGTGATTGGAGAAGGCGCGGCGACGGTCGTGCTTGAGGAAATGGAGCACGCGCAGGCAAGGGGCGCGCACATCCACGCCGAAGTTATCGGCTTTGGCACCAACTCGGACGGTCAGCATGTGACCCAGCCGTCGGCGCGAACCATGGCCGTCGCGATGCAATTGGCTCTGGATGATGCGGAGTTGGCGCCCGAGGCAATCGGCTATGTAAATGCGCATGGCACGGCGACGGACCTCGGCGATGTAGCGGAATCGCAAGCAACCCGCGCAACCCTTGGCTCGGCCGTGCCGATCAGTTCTCTCAAGAGCTATTTCGGCCACACACTCGGCGCTTGCGGCAGTATCGAGGCCTGGATGACAATCGAAATGATGAAAAGTGACTGGTTTGCGCCGACGATCAATCTTAACCGTATCGATCCCGAATGCGCCGAGCTCGATTATGTCGTTGATGATGGCCGCGCCAAACAAATTGAATATGTCATGACCAATAATTTCGCTTTTGGTGGCCTAAATACCTCGCTCATATTTCGCCGTCTGAGTTAGTCCGGCATATCAAGGCGGCCCGGTTTCGTGTCATCCCAACCGATACCAAAGCCCATAACCGAGAACGAAATTCACCTCTGGTTTCTGCCCCGTGCGGCCGCGGAAAAAGAGACACTGTGCCGAGGTGGCGCCGGTTTGCTCGCATCAGATGAGTTAGATCGCTACCGGTCTTACCGTCATCCAACCCGGGCAAAACAGTTTCAGCTCGGGCGGATATTGATGCGCCGCAGCCTGGCCGCTCATTTGGCGATGAATCCGGGAGAACTTCAATTCTCCTACGGCCTGAACGGCAAGCCGGAGCTTCAAGCGGCAATAGCCGGCGGCTTGGTGTTTAGCCTGTCCCATGCGCGAAGCTCGAGTGTAATGGCGATCGCCTACGCCGAGCGGATCGGTGTTGATATGGAGATGTTGAGCCGGGCTTCGCCCGTCCTCGGCATCGCCCGGCAATTCTTTTCCGCAGAGGAAATGCGCCATATTGAGTCCCATAGCGAGACAGCAGCCGAAGAGGCTCTCACGCTTTGGTGTCTTAAAGAGAGTATCGTTAAGGCGAGTGGAAGCACCATTTGGGAGGGCCTGGCAAAAGTAAAACTGGCGTCCCACGGCGAGCATATCAAGTGGCTTTCAGCGCCTTTGATAGGAGCTGAACCCACCTGGTGCCTCATGCACGGCCGCCATTATGGCGATTATTTGCTCGCATTGGCGATGCAACGAAACGATGTGCTATCACAGCCGCAAAAAATGCATATCCATATCCTCGGAAGTGAAGCGAATTCCGATGCGTGTTTTAGGATTACGGGCGCCTCCGGCTCGATCGGATCGGGGTGAAGACCAACCCGGATGAAGCATTGTTGGCCGGCGGGGCGTCTGGGTAATTGCAGCCAATTCTGGCGACTTCTATAATTGCTGCAACATGATAATTGGAGAAGACACATGACGGGTATTTTGACGGGAAAACGTGCGCTGGTAACCGGCGGAGCAAGCGGCATGGGGCGCGCAATCGCCGAATCCTATGCGCGTGAGGGCGCCACGGTGGCAGTGCAGGCACGGAGCATCGAACGCTCCCGGGAAACCTTGGATTCCATCGCGGCGGAAGGCGGCTCCGCCTTTGCCGTTGCCGCCGACCTGACAGATAGCGGCCAGATTGAGGCGATGTGCGGTGAAGCCATCGAGCACCTCGGCGGGATCGATATCGTTATGAATAATGCCGGTGTTGGCGATTACAAGAAGGTCGTCGATATGGAGGAAAGCTTCTGGGATAACATCATGGATGTGAATTTGAAGGCGCCGTTTCTGGTCTCTAAATTCACCCTGCCGGCGATGATCGAGCAAGGCACAGGCGGAGTGCAGCTCTTTAACGCCTCGACCAACGCCAAAACGGCGGATGCGGAATGGACGGCCTACAACACCACCAAGCACGGCCTGGTGGGTTTTGTGCGCTGCCTCGCGGCCGAGGTCGGCCCACAAGGTATTCGCGTAAATGCCATTTGCCCCGGTTGGATCGACACCAAGATGGCAGTCGATCTGCATCACGAATTCGCCAAGGACATGAAAGAGCCCTATG
>JABIXB010000059.1 GCA_018666805.1 Rhodospirillaceae bacterium
AAGATGATGACCGGAATACCGGTATCCAACAGCGTGGTGCCTTGGGTGCCGCCACTGCCTTCGTAAAGCGCCACCTGGTCGCGCACCCAATCGAACGGTTGGGGAATATATTCAGGCATAGGTTTCTCCCTTCACTTTTGTTCCGTTTGGCGAAGCAATAAATCTGCTCCCATTGGAAGTAGCCTGTCACTAGTCGCCGAGAACGTCCAGCATGCCGTTCAGAATATCCTGCGGCGAGAGCGGGCCGTCTTTCGCCCGCCCGGGCGCCTGGCGTATTTGAGGCCGAGGGTCTACGGGCATCGGTCGTACCCTATTCCTCGAACTGGCTCTCGCTCCAGCGGATCGCGGCGGTGAGCCCCTCCTTCTGGGCAATTTCTTTGAACTTGGTGCGCGCCTCGGTCGGCGTCGAATCGAGGATTGCCCCGGTCTCGACGCCATAGTCGAGCGCGGCGCGGAAGCCGGCGATTTCAGCCCCCTTGTTGATCGCCGCCTTGGTCATTTTAAGGCCTTCGAGCGAGACCCTCGACGCGCGCCGGGCATATTTCAGGGTCGCCGCCTCAAGCTCGCTATCCGGCACGACATGATTGATCATGCCGACGCGGAGCGCCGCCTCGGCATCGATCAGCTCGCCGGTATAGAGCAGCTCGCGGGCTTTCTTCAGCCCGATCAGCCACGGCATGACGGCAACCGGCGGCGCGGCGGAAAAACGGATCTCGGGCTCGCCGAACATGGCGCTCTCGGAGGCGAAGGTAACGCAGCACATCATCGCCAGCTCACAGCTTCCCGCCAGGCAGTAGCCGCGCACCATGGCAACAACCGGCTTGGAGCAATCCCACGGCCCGAACTCAAAGGCGCGGCAGGCGCGCAACATGTCGCGTGCGCCAATCGCGGTCTCAGTGCCGAAACGCCCGGCCCAATCGGCGTTGAGATCGTAGCCGGCACCGAAATGCGCGCCGTTATGGCCAAGAACAACAACACGGATAGCGTCATCGGCATCGGCCTCGCGCAGTGCGGCGGAAAGTTCGTCCATCAGCTCGAACGACAGGGAATTCATCTGCTTCACCCGGTTGAGGCGGATATGACAGATGCGGTCATTGCTTTCGATCTCGATCGTGGCGGGCATGGTCTCGCTCCCAGGTTCGGCGGTTGTTTGGCACGGTGCGAGAATAGCATCGCGCTACTCCGGGAGCAGCCCATCGGTTAATTGCCAGCAATTGTGCAGCTCTTCCAATGCCGGTGCCGGTCGAATAAGGTTGCCGCCGATTTAAAAGTTTCCTGGGAAATGTCAGCCAATAAGGAAAATTACCCAATGTCTTACACCCTCTACAATTCCGATGGTTCCGGCAGTTTTATTGTCGAAGCCGCCCTGATCATGGCGGGCGCGGAATTCACCAAGATCGAAATTGATACGGCGTCAGGCATGCACCGCAATGCGGAATTTGCCGCCATTAATCCCATGAAACAAATCCCGACACTTGTCCTGCCGGGTGGTGAGATCATGACGGAAACCGCTGCTATCGTCATTTACCTGGCTCAGCAATTTGCCGGAAAGGGCCTTTCACCTGAGGCCGGCACACCCGAGCAGGCCCGCTTTCTGCGCTGGATGGTGTTCATGTCGGCAAATCTGTATGAAGGCGCCTTGCGGGTTTTCTACACCGAGCGTTACACGACGGATGAGGGCCCGGCTGGTCTGGCGGGCGTCAAGGCAGCGGCTGAAAATAGTATGCGCACCGCCTGTGCTGTGTTGGAGGCGGACCTCGCCCGGCACGGCGCGTGGCTCTCCGGGCCAAGTATGACCCTGGTGGATGTCTATTTTACCATGATCCATTCATGGACTCCGGAAATGGCCGACACATCGGCCATGCCCAAACTCAGCGCCCTGTCGCAAGCCGTCCGCGCGGACGCGTTAATCGCCCCGATCCTGAAACGCCATGGCTTGTGAAGAAAATTAGTGCCGTTGCCTGCCGGTGGTTGAACAGCTTGCCTGATTGATTCCAGGTCGAGCCGGTCCCAAGCCCTCTCCCGTCCGGGAGAGGCTTTTAGCGGAGTGTCTAATTCTCGAGGACGATTTTACCGCGCACCCCGCCCTGCTCCAGCTTTTTATGCGCCT
>JABIXB010000060.1 GCA_018666805.1 Rhodospirillaceae bacterium
AAAGGGGTTCGCCGTGGCAGTAAGATCGGCGGGGCTTAAAGACGTCACACCGCACGTCCTGCGGCACACCTGTGCGACCTGGTTGGCAATGGGCGGAACCAAGCTGGACATGATAGCGGACTACCTTGCGGCTGACCCTGAAGTGATATGGCGGAACTACAGAAAGTTCCAGCCGGGTTATTTGCAAAGCGCCGCTGACGTCATGGAAACATTCTTGAACCAGTTGGCGCAAGAATCAGTGGAAATGCATGCATAGAGGTTCATTAATGGCAGGAATACAGACGTAATTAGCGTTTGTTTTCAATGAGGTGGACGTTAAACCCGCGTCTTCGGGAGGCAGGGGCCGGAGGTTCAAATCCTCTCACTCCGACCAGTTTTTTCAAATCGGCGGTACAGCGTGCGGCCGTGTCCGGCTTTTCGGGAAGCGTACAATTGCCGTTGTGCCGACGCCGAATTCACTGTCGAGGTCGATTTCGCCGCCATGCAGTTTGACCAGTGAATCGACAAGCTGCAGGCCGAGGCCGGTGCCCTGAATTTTTCGGTTATAGCTGCTTTCAACCTGGCCAAAGCGCGACAACACGCGGGGAATATCCTCTGCTTCGATGCCGATCCCGGTATCACGCACCGATATCGCCAGGCCGCCATCCGGCTCAAGGCGGGCCGTGGCGAAAATTTTGCCGCCCGGCCTAGTGAATTTTATCGCATTGGACAAGAGGTTGAGGGTGATTTGCGACACCGCGCGCCGGTCGCCCCATAGCTGCGGCAAGGGGTCGTCGAATTCCGTCTTTAAGTTTAACCCGGCCTCATTGGCGTTGGCATTCAGCATATGGGCGCAGCGCGTCACCACAAGACGCAGATCGACCTCCTGTTCCGACAATTCTTTCCGCCCGGCCTCAATCCGGGATAGATCGAGAATGTCGTTGATCAGGGAGAGCAGATGCTCGCCGCTGGACATAATATCGCGCACATACTCCGTGTAGCGGCTGTCTCCAACCGGGCCGTACATCTCGCTATCCATAATCTGAGAAAATCCGATGATCGCATTCAGTGGCGTTCTCCGCTCGTGGCTCATATTTGCCAGGAATTCGGATTTCTGGCGGTCGGCAAATTCGGCCCGTTCCTTCGCCTGGAACAGCTCGTGCTCGATTTTGACACGGTCGGTGATATCAAGTGTGGCGCCGGTCCAGTGTTTTGAATTTTGTTTTTGGCCCTGGAGCATTCGCGCTTTGGTCAAGACGTTTCGCACTTCTCCGTCAGGCCGGACAATTCGATACTCTGATTCAAACGGCATTCCGGTGTGCAGCGAATGGCGCCATGCGCAATCGACAAGATCACGATCTTGCACATGTATGAAAAGCAAATGTGCACTAAAATCCTGCGGTATGGCATTCTGCTCGATGCCATAAATGCGGCAAAGTTCCGCCGACCATAGTGTGCGCGCTTGCTTCTCTTCCTCAATCTCGAGGGCCCAACTGCCGACATTGGCGATCTCTTGTGCTTCAACCAGCCGGGCTTCGCTCTCGCGCATGGCGTTCTCGGCATATTTGCGCTCGGTGATGTCCTGCGCCGTGCCGTGGATGCGATTATCCGGATCCGCCCCGGCTGAGAATCTGCCGCCGCGGCTGTGGATAATGCGCGCCTCGCCGCTTGGCGTCAGCAAGCGGTATTCGATATCATATGGCGTATTGTGGTCTCTCAGCTTGGCCAGCGCCTGGGCCACCAATTCCCGGTCATCCGGGTGTGCCAGGCCGGCGGCTTCTTCGATCGTTATGTCGCGCCCGACCGGCTCAATGCCGAAGATGCGGTAATGTTCGTCGGACCATTGCAAGGCGCCCGTTTCGGGCTCCCAGGTCCAACTGCCGATATGCGAGAGTTGCTGCGCGGAGGCGAGTTGGGCCTCACTCAGGCGAAGTTTTTCCTCGGCGGTTTTCCGGTCCGTGATATCTCTGCCGAACGATTGAAGCTCGACAACACGCCCGCTTTCATCGAAAAACGCCCGATCCGCCCACTCCTGCCATTGAATGGAACCGTCAGACACAATCACACGGTGTTCAATCTTAGCGAACGGTTTATCCGGGCCAAGACTGGCGATATGGCGGCGTAGGCTGTCATGTTCATCATGCGGGACAAAATCGAATATGCTTGCCTGCCCGGCATCGCTTGGGTCAAAGCCGCATTGTCTGGCATAGGCCAAATTGGAATAAAGCATGCGGCCGTCCGGCTTGAAGCGGCAGACAAAATCGGGCTGATCCTCGATCAGGCTGCGATAGCGCTTTTCATTTGAGCGAAACGCCTCTTCGCGCTGCTTCACATTGGTGATGTCGGTCCGGATGCTGACAATGCCGCCGTGCGGCAGGATGTGATCGCTGCGCTGGATCCAGGTGCCTTTCTCGAGCTGCATTTCGGCTGTTGTGCCGGCCAGTTGCTGTTGCCGCACCTCGTCAATAAATTCGTCGACGCGGCCGATCGCGGCGGGTAGGGCGCCGCTCGAATAAAAGGTTTGGCGTATATCCTCGCGCCGCGCGCCCGGCACAAGGTGGGACGCGATCTCGGGGAACATTTCGCGGTAGCGTTTGTTGGCGTAGACGAAGCGCTCGTCGCCATCGTAAAGCGCAAAGCCTTCTGAGGCGTTGTCGACCGCCTCGCGGAAGCGCTGCGCCTCGATTTCGGCGTGTTTTTGTTTGCTGATGTCGGTGTTCGAGCCGGCCACATGCAAAGGTTTGCCGTCTCGGGCGCTAACGACCCGCCCTTGGCTGCGAAGCCATTTATATTCGCCGTTTGGCAGGCGGTAGCGATATTCGACCTCCAGCGGGTTGCCGTTCTTGAGCTGGGCGCGGATGCCCTGCAGCACACGCGCACGGTCTTTCGGATGCAGGCGTAAAACCCAGGGGTCTTGGTCGTCTTCGATATCAAAATGCTGGGTGTATTCTTCCTCACCCTCGCCAAACAAACCTTGCCGCCCGGCCGAGCTCCAGAGCTGCTTGCGCTCGATGTCCCAATCCCAAATATCGGTTTCCGTCGCCCACAGCGCCTGGTTGACGCGCTCCAGCAACCGCTCTTCGAGCGCGCCCGGCTCATTGGGTTGGCCGTGTGCTTGGCTATTCCGCTCAGATTTCACCGTCTTCACACTTCCCAAATTGCCTCTTGTCCGCATGCAAGTTATGCCGGACGTCAACGAAACCTCGCCGACTGATAAATACCAATTTGCATGAGAAAGCGTTAACTAATCATTTTAGCCTTCAATCGGGCTTGACCAGTCTCGGCTTGGGAAAGCGTTGGCGGCGCTTCGCTTCTTTCATCGCGGCGCGGGCGGCGTCTTCCGTGTCACGCTCCTTGGTTTGCTCGCGGGCCAAACTTTCGGCTGCCATATCGCGGAAATGCGCCGCCTCGGCGTCGCCGCCATCAAGCGCCTGGCTGAACATTTTGAAGGCCTCGTCAGCATTTTTCTCGACCCCACGGCCGAGCAAATACAACAGGCCGAGCGCGAAACGCGCCTCGTTGTCGCCGTCGTTTGCGGCGCTGCGTAACAGTTCGGCCGATTTATCCATCGCCCGGGCGACCGCGTTGGCCAATGTAAGGTCCGGATCGGCGATGACTAGGCTCCCTTCAGCCATGAGAGGGTTGATTTGCGCCCGCCCCGGCCTTGTTGCGGGGACGAGAACGGCCGCCAGATTAGCATCAATTCGTTGCAATTGGGCATGCTTTCAGGCCCAAGCGCCGACGGGAATGGGCCGGCAGAAAATTCATATAAAGGTTTAATTTACCAATTTACCTTAGTTTTCAAGGAGTTTGCCGTCGCTCACCGAGCGGCCGGCGATATTCATTTATTGATTGGTGCCATCATGCAGTCATTGGATACCGGGACATTCGAAACCGCGACCAGCGAAAACAATTCCGTTGCGGTGCAGGACGCCGCAACACCGGAATTTGACTACGATCTGTTTGTGATCGGCTCCGGCCCTTCCGGCCAGCGCGCCGCCATTCAGGCGGCCAAGCTTGGCAAGCGCGTCGCCATGGCGGAAATGAAATCAGTTTTGGGCGGGACCTGTATCAACACGGGTACGATCCCGAGCAAAACCTTGCGCGAAGCGGCGCTACATCTTTCGGGATATCGCGAGCGCAGCATTTACGGCGCCGCCTATTCGGTCAAACACGGCATCACCATGGGCGATTTGCTGTACCGCGCCGAGACCGTGATCCGCAACGAGATCGACGTCACCCAGCACCAGCTGCAGCGCAACAATGTCGAGATGTATAATGCGCGCGCTTCATTTGCCGGGCCGAACACCATCAATCTGGAGCTCAGCGGCAATCGCGGGCGGCGCGAAGTGAGCGCCGAAAAAATTATCATTTCCGTCGGCACGCAAACGCCCTGGACCGATACCGTGGAATTTGACGGTCAGCGTATTTTCAACAGCGATGATATTCTCGGGCTGGAAAAACTGCCGCGTTCGATCGCCATCGTCGGTGCCGGCGTGATTGGCTGCGAATATGCCTCAATTTTCGCCATGCTTGGTGTGCGTGTCACCTTGATCGACATGCGCGACCGTTTGCTGCCCTTCATCGATTACGAACTGGTCGATAATTTGGTTCACCACCTGCGCCAGGATCGTTTGACGCTCCGCCTCGGCGAAGAGGTGGCAAGTGTGGAAACCTATAAACATCGTTCCGGCGAGCGGGTGCGGATCAATCTCAAGAGCGGCAAGCGTATCAATTCGGAAAAGGCGCTTTATGCCGCCGGGCGGATGGGCAATACCGAGCGGCTAAATCTGGCTGCGGCCGGCCTGACCGCCGATAAGCGCTTGATGATGGATACCAATGACGATTTTCAAACCGATGTGGAGCATATCTACGCGGTCGGCGATGTCGCCGGCTTTCCCAGCCTGGCATCGACGGGCATGGAACAGGGCCGCCATGCGGCGGCGCATGCCTTTGGCGTCGCCGTCAATGATTTTCCCGAGCACGTGCCCTACGGCATCTATACGATTCCGGAGATTTCCGTCGTCGGAAAGAATGAAATTGAGCTGACCGAGGCCGGCACACCTTATGAAGTCGGCAAGGCGACCTACCGGGAAATCGCGCGCGGCCAAATCATGGGCGATTCGACCGGCCTATTGAAATTATTGTTCGAGATCGAATCGCATAGATTGCTCGGCGTGGGAATTCTCGGCGAAGGAGCCAGCGAACTGATCCATGTCGGGCAGGCGGTGATCAATTTCGGCGGAACCATCGAATATTTCATCGATTCCGTATTCAACTACCCGACCCTGGCGGAATGCTATAAAACCGCTGCGTTTGACGGCCTCAACCGGCTCGAATAGAGCCACAATAGAGCCAGTGCGGGGTTTGATCGCATCGCCGCTAGAGATTTGCGGCGATGCCAATCAATCCGCTTTTGATTTAGGGCCGGACCCGCTCGACGATCACGCGGCCGCGACCGCGGCGCACTAAATAGCCGCCGCGCGGGATGCGCAATTTGCCCTGCTTGGTCAGGGGCTCAAGCGTATTGGCGATAATTTCGGCATTGCCGTCGACCGGAGCGCTGTCCGGCTGTTGCGCCTGCTTCTCGATCCACTCGCCAAAGGCCTTATTGGCGATGTCCTCGCCAAGCGATTTGCGCAAGGCGGTTAACTTACGCATTTGGCCTTTGTTGAGGTTGTTTTCAGTAAATTTTTGGCTGGGCTTCTTGGCCATGTTCACTCTCTAATTGGAGGAGAAAGATATATAAAGCGTCACTTATACTGTAGCGCATGAAATAACAAACAAAATTTTTAATATTTTGGAATATTAGAAAAATTCGATGCGGGGCGAGCGAGGCGCATCCCGGGTGTGCAATTTACCGTCAATCAATAAGGCCGTGGCGGCATGCATCCGCCGCCTATGTGACTTTCAGGTTTTAGCCAATTTATATCCGGGGTTTTCAACATCCGGCTTGGCTATGTAAGAATTAACTATTCAGGTGATTAACGCGCCTTTACTTTTAAACCTCTCCGCCGTCCTCGAACGGCACGTCATAGCCGAGCTCCTCGAGCAAGCCGCCGCTGTGGCGCTGGAACTTGGCATGAACAAGTTCATCAAAATGCTGCCGCCAATCACCCTGAACGCCTTTACGGAAATGGGATTCACGATTTTCCGTGCCGGCTGTCCGGCCTTTCGTTAGATGTCTGAAGTTGCCGGCCTGTACACACTTTTCGACCTCCGGCGCTTCTCTCGTAGCGTCGAGAAATTTCAACACAGCGTCCATCGCGCGGCTACTGTCGGCCAACATGTCTTCATACCTAACTTCACAATAACGTTCCGGGTTTAGGGCGCCGAATCTACGTCCGGCCCGAATATTTATCGCCCACACCTCTGCGTAATGTTCGGCAAACGCCGCGAAACTGCCAAATTCCTTATTCGCCCATTCTTCCGAGACCCGCAAATTATGAAACCATCCGGAGACGGCGGCATCGCGCCCATCCCGAATAACGTGAATAAACCGTGCCTCCGGTAAAAGGCGGGCCAACATCGGCAAATAAAGAACATTATCAGGTGTTTTCTCGCCAATAAGTTGGGCTTGTTCCCGGTCATATTGGGCAAACAGCAAACCGATCGCCGATCGTAACAGGGCGTAATGCTGCGCCTGCCCAAATTGCGGGAAGCCTTCAATCTCGTTGAAAATGGCTTTATTTTTGAATTTTATGCGCTCGTTATATTGCTGTAGCGCCTTGCCCAGCTCAGGCAGCAGGAAATTCAGCAGATGACCCTCGCCGCGGCACGCGATCCTGGGATGTCCGTCCAACATCAATTGCAGCCACGTGGTGCCCGATTTAAGCGCGCCGCAGATAAAGAACAGGCGCTTTGAAAGCGCCGCTTCGGCGCCGCGCTGCAGCGCCGATAATTCTTCCCACGCCGGCATGGCATCGGCAAGTTTCAGCGCCTTGTCGAACGGGTCGGAGCGCTTTTTCCCGGCCATAATGCCGGCCTTTTAGGCCACCGTCTCCCAGGTGCCGCTTTTGCCGGAGCGGAACAGAGCGTCGATGATGCGCATATTGGCGAGCGCGTCTTCAAGCGGAAATTCCAATTTGCCGTTGGCCACCGCCTGGCAGAATTCCTCGGCCTGGTTGATATACATATTAAGCGGCTCGAAGCTCTCATAACGCTCGACCGCCGGATCCCAGATACCGCGGTCGCCGCCGATCAGGATTTGTGCCTCGCGGTCGGGCGCCTGGGCGAAGGGATCGGAAAGCTCGATCCGGCCATGGCTGCCGAAAAACGCCATATGCTGCTGCACCGCAAGTTCGGTCGAGCAGGTGAAGCTGGCCAGCCCGGCGGCATATTCAAGAATGGCGCTGGCCAGGCAATCGACGCCGGTTTCCGGATCGCGCCGGATGGCGGCAAAAACCCGCTCTGGTTCGGCTTCGAAAATATAGCGCGAGGTCACCATCGGATAGACGCCGATATCGACCATGCCGCCGCCGCCCATCTCGGGCTTGTTGCGGAAGTTATCCGGATCTTCGAGGCGGTAACTAAGCCAGCCCTGCGCGCCCTTGAGGGTGCCGATGCGGCCCTCGCGCACCAGTTCGCGCACGCGGCGCCACTGCGGATGGTGGCGGATGACGAAGGCCTCCGCCGCCAACATGCCGGTTTCATCGCGCGCCGCGATCATCGCCTCGGCTTCGCCGGCATTCATGGCGAGCGGCTTTTCGCACAGCACATGCTTGCCGGCCTGCATTGCTTTGATCGACCACGGCACATGCAGGTGATTGGGCAGCGGGTTGTAGATCACATCGAGCTCGGGATCGTCGACCAGCTCCTGATAGGAACCATAGGCCCGCGCCACGCCGAACTTCGCCGCCAATTGCGCTGCCGTTTCGGCGCTGCGGCTGGAG
>JABIXB010000061.1 GCA_018666805.1 Rhodospirillaceae bacterium
ATCGGAATATCGCTTCCTTGCCATCCCAAAACCTCCACATGTTCGCAAAATATCACGAATTACGTGGCTCAGTTATAGGGGGGCAGGACAGATTTGGATTGGCTTTGGCGTCTGCCGCCGATGCGGAGCTTGCCGCAAAGGACGTCGCCAGGGCGACGGCGACCGCTGTTCCAATCAAAGAGCTTTTTAGATTTTGCATGCGATTTCCCCTTTGAGTGACTCTACTAAAAGTTGAGATTTCTTATACAATTATACCCACAATATTAATCATGGCGCATTGCCGTACAGCGCGCAATCTACTTTCGCGCCCGCTGTTTATTGTCCGGCATGCCTCATTTGGCTTGCACCCGTGCGACGACAACATTGAAAGCGACTGTGCAGGCAATTTCTGTCTCCGCTCTGCCTGGGATGCGGTGCGGCCGGCCGTGCAGAGCGGCAAGACGGTATTTTCCTATGCCATCCGACCCTCTGGGCGCCGTTTAGCCTGAGCGGCGAAGGCAGCGGATCGAAATCGGCGCCGCAAGTCGCTACCCGGCTATTTGGAGGTCGTGATTCAGACTCCGTCCCGGTCGGGTGGCGGTGGATTTTCGACATAGCCGCGCGCGATTATCGTTGCGATACGGGCGACGGCCGCGCCCCATCCCATGTCTCATCTTGGCTAATCTGAGACGCAAATCGTTGGCCCGATAAGCTTCCGAAGCTGAAGGTAAAGCGGACATCAGAAGCGCCATATCCAATTTTCCGGCGTTGATGTCCGATATCAGCGGGAAAGCGGGCCAAATATCAGATTGGCTCAAACAGCCGGTTTTGACCCCTTTCGGACATTCATTGCAGCCAACCGTTCACCTCTTTACCGCGCCGAGCGTAAACCCGCGCGCCAAATGTTGGTGGATTAACAAGCCGACAATGACGATCGGAAGGGCCGCAACGGTTGCCAGCGCTGCCTGGATTCCGGCCACCCCACTATAGAGAAACATGTTGATGGTGATGGTGACGACCGTCTTTTCGGTGAGCACCACAGCGAGTAGGAATTCGCTCCAATTGAGGATAAAGATAAATAGCGCCGTGGCGACCACGCCGCCCTTAATCAGCGGCAAGGTGACGCGGAAATGCGCCTGCCAGCGCGACATGCCGTCCATCATGGCGGCTTCTTCGATCTCGGGCGGTATCTCGTCGATGAAGCTCTTTAGCATCCAAAAGGCGAACGGCACCGTGAACGCGACATAGACAAGGATAAGCCCGATATGGGTATCGCGCAGGCCAAACCAGCCGAACATAATCAGCAAGGGGATGGCGACGATCACGGTCGGAATGCCGCGCACGGTGAGAATCGCGAGCGCCACATGATGGCCGCCGGCGCGGTAGCGCGAAAACCCGATTGCCGCCATCAGGCCGAAGAAAATCGCGATAAAGGTGGCGGCGCCCGAAATGATGAAGGAATTCAGGAGGGCGCGCCACGACGCGCCATTGCCGTCAACCCACCCGGTGGCGAAATCGACGGAGATCAGCGGCCCGTAGTTGGCCCAGGTCGCCTGATCCGAAATCCACACCGGCGGCGTGGCCGCCCATTCATGGGTCGGTTTGAACGAGGTCGAGACCATCCAGAAAATAGGAAAAAGCGCGAATACGAGGCCGGCCAGAAGGTAGAGCGCGTGGCGCCAGCGAAAGGCTCTTCTCTGCATCTATGTCAACCTTCCGCCGCTCCCGAACAGTGTTGAATTACCATTTGGCCCGAATTGGCTCGATTGGGTCAACTATGCAAATGGGATATACGCGGAAATCTCCCGCTGCCGCCTGCGCCTTGGTATAGGCTGGAGACGGAAGTGCGGGCGCAAACCAACGCCAAGATTGGACAAGACATGTCATTCGCCGAATATGGAGAACTGGACGGCCTCGCATTGGCCGAACTGGTCAGAGCCAAGGAAATCACGCCCGGCGAAATCATCGAAGAGGCAATCCGGCGCGCCGAGGCGCTCAACCCGGAGCTCAACTTCCTCAGTTTCGATGCCTTCGACGAAGGCCGGCGCATGGCCGCCGATGCGGCGCTGCCGGATGGCCCGTTCAAGGGTGTGCCATGGCTGGTCAAGGAGCTGGCGACGGCCTGGGAGGGCCAGCCGGCAACCAATGCCTGCCCTTATATGAAGGATTTGGTGGCGACTTTCGATTCTCACACGGTGACGCGCGTCAAGGCGGCGGGCTTCACCCTGCTCGGCAAAAGCAACACGCCGGAGCTTGGCTGGTCGCTGTCCTGCGAGCCCAAGCTGTTCGGCATTGCGCGCAATCCATGGGATGTTTCGCGCACGCCGGGCGGCTCTTCGGGCGGCGCCGCGGCGGCGGTGGCGGCGCGCGTGCTGCCGATCGCCGAAGCGAGCGACGGCGCCGGCTCGATCCGCGTGCCGGCTTCGCATTCCGGGCTGGTTGGCCTCAAGCCGGCGCGCGGCAGGGTATCCGGCGCGCCGGCGGCGATCGAATTCTATTATGGCGGCGCGATATTCCTGTGCCTGTCGCGCAGTGTGCGTGATACCGCCGCCTATCTCGATGTGGTCAACGGCTCACGCCCCGGCGAGCCTTATTATTCGCCCAAGCCGGCGACACCCTTCCTCGACGCGGCCAGCACGCCGCCCGGCAAGCTCAAAATCGCCATGGTGACGGATTCGCCCACGGGCTGCACGCCGCTCGACAGCGAGGTCGCCGCAGCCGTGCAGGCGACGGCAACATTGCTGCAAGAACTTGGTCATCGGGTGGAGGCAGAGCCAATTCCCTATGATTTTTGGCCGCTCATGGACATATACATGCGCATCACCGCGGTGCAGACTGCGGGCCGGATCGGCCGCTTGAAGACCGTCATCGGCCACGCGCCCGAGGGCGATGAACTGGAGCCGCTCTATTTCAGCATGATCGACAAGGGCCGTGCCATCTCCGGCGTGCAGCATTTCAACGATATCGAGGCGATGCGCAAGACATGCTGCGACATGGTGGAAAAAATGGCCGCCTACGATGCCTGGCTGATGCCGACGATCGCGCTGCCGGCGCGCGAACATGGCTGGTACGACATGGCGCTCGACGTCGAGACATACAATAAGACCCGCATGCTGCCGGATTGTGCATTCTTAGCGCCGATGAACGCTTCGGGCCAGCCGGCGATTTCGCTGCCGCTGCACAGCACCAAGGGCGGCCTGCCGATCGGCATGCAATTCGTCGGCGGTGAGCGCGACGAGGCGGTGCTGCTGCGCCTCGCCGGGCAATTGGAGGAAGCGCTGCCCTGGAAAGGGCGCAAACCGGCCATGCTGGGATAACGCACCCGACTAAGGCGCACGTTGACAAGGATTGGCCCCACTGTTGAAATAATTTCCGTTACGGGCTCTTAAGAATGGCCCGGACAGGAAACAGGCGGGAACGGCAACTGGGGTCTGGCCATGGTGGGCGCCGCGATCAGGAATGATATTCGGGCCGACGGAATCGTGCATTTCGACGAGGCGATGGATTGCCTGGCCGAGCAAATGAGCTCGCTCGGGTTTCCCTACACGCTTTATGCCCATATCGAAACGCCGCGCCAGCCGGATGGCGTGTTTAATCCGCTGCCGCTCACGGTGCGCAATTTTCCCAATAACTGGGACCGGTTGTGGCATCGCTTTTGCCGCATGGACCCCTATTACCACGCCTGTTTCGACACCAGCTATGTCGTCGATTGGCAGAAAGTCAGGGCCGAGAGCGAGCTCTGCGCGGTTCAGCAAGAGGCCTGTCTCTATCTTGAAGATATCGGCATGAACCAGGGCATCACGGTGCCGATTCATCATCACGGCGGCGGTTTCTCGGCGGTGAGCGCGATCTGCTCGACCTCGGAGGCCGACTGGCCGCTTTTGTTGCGGCAGGCCTCGGAGCTGGTCTTTGTCGCCGCCCACCGCTTTCAGGACAACTATTACCG
>JABIXB010000062.1 GCA_018666805.1 Rhodospirillaceae bacterium
GCTGCGAGCGCCCCGATTCAATAAAACTGACATGACGCGCCGAAACACCGGCCTCCAAGGCCAAGGTCAACTGGCTCATGCCATGCAGCCCGCGCGCTTCCTTCAGCGCTCCGCCGAAGGGTGTCTGTGCAACCGCCATCTCCGCTTCCTCCTGACTTGAAGGCGATCATCTTAACGCGCGATCCGCCGCGCGGACATTACCTCGGAGGTAATTGCGGCGAATCACCAGCGCGCCCATTTTCTTCTCAATGCACATATGAGGAGGAAAAAATGACCGCACATACTGAGAACAAGGACAAGCTGCTGCGCCTGGCTTTGACGGAGAATTTTCTGTTTTCGGCGGCGTCCGGCATCGCCCTGTTGGTGGCACCCGGTGTTATTTCACGCTTTCTCGGCGCGGCGGTGCCGCATTGGCTGATGCTGGCGCTCGGCGCCGGCCTGTTGGTCTTCGCCGCTGGATTGTTGCGGCAAATCCTGCGCCGACCGCTGAAGCGCGGCGAAGCGCTGTTGACCATCGTCATGGATGACGGCTGGGTCGTTGCCAGCATCGCTTTGTTGGTGCTGGCGCCGCATTGGTTTTCCGCTGGCGGGCAGTGGCTGATCGCTGGGGTGGCGTTGGTTGTAGCGGGATTGGCCGTCGCGCAGTGGCTCGGCCTCCGGCGTTTGGGTAGGGCGCGCGGCAAAATCCACTTCACCTTCAGCCGCGAGGTCGCGGCGCCGCCCGAGCAGGTATGGCCGGTGATTAGCGATCACGAAGGCTACGCCGATGTTGCCGACAATCTTAGCCGGGTCGAGGTCGTGACGGGCGAGGGCCTCGGCATGGCGCGGCGCTGCTACGACACCAAGGGGCGCGGTTGGAACGAGACCTGTGTGCTGTGGGACGAAGGCCATGCCTACAGCTTCGAGGTCGATACCTCGGACTATCCGTTTCCGCTGCGTGAGGTGCGCGGCACCTGGGGCGTCGAGCCGGCCGGCAGCGGCAGCACCATCACCATGAGTTTCGATATTGTCGCCAAATATGGCGCGCCCGGCCGTTTGCTGATGGGTTTGGCGTTGCGCTTGATGTTTGGCGCGCTGTGCGAGCGCCTGCTCGACAAATGGGAAGGCAAAATCCTGGCCGGCGAAAATCCTAAGCCGCGCCACCTCGCAGCGGCTTGAGCGCGGCGTAGATGGCATCGTTGGTTGGGGTGGGGATGGCGAGTTGCCGCCCGAGCCGCACCACTTCGCCGGAGAGCCAGTCGAGTTCGAGCCGCTTGCCCTGCTGCAAATCATTGAGCATGGAGGCTTTCATGTGCGCCGGCAGGGCTTCGGCATAGGCGAGGCGGTCGTGGGCGAAATCGGCAGCGAGCGCAATGCCCCGTGCGCGCCCGACCGCCGCCGTCTCTTCCATCAGGCTGACCAACATTTGCCGGCAATCCGGATCGGCAAGAATCGGGCCGATGCTTTGGCGGGTGACGCCGGTGGCGCCGCTGAGACCAACCAGAAAAACGAATTTCTGCCACTGCGCCAGCTCGATGTCGGGCGAGATTTTGGCTTCAATGCCGGCACCTTCGCAGGCCGCCAGGAAGGCGGCGAGGCGAGGGCTTGCGCCGCCATCCGCTTCGCCGAATTGCAGGCGGGCGAAATCGCCATTGTGGCGAATGGTGCCGGGCTGGCCGATAAAGGACGAGATGTGAGTGACGCCGCCAACCACCGGCTTTGCGCCGAGGATGGGCGTAAGTCGCGATACGCCGTCGATACCGTTCTGGAACGTGACAAAAATGGTATCCGGGCCAATCAGCGCTGTGCACGCTTTCGCCGCCGCCTCGCTGTCCCATAGCTTGACCGCGAACAGCACCACATCGGCCACACCAACAGTAGCGGGGTCGTCCGTCGCCTGGGCATCTTTGATATGAAGATCGCCGAGCGGGCTTTCGAGCTTGAGGCCATTTTGCCGAATGGCTTCCAGGTGCGCGCCGCGGGCGATGAAATGCACGTCCCCACCTGCCGCTGCAAGCCGCGCGCCGAAATAACCACCGACGCCGCCCGCCGCCATAACCGCAATTTTCATATTTGTCTTAACTGCCCCAGGTGCGCACCGGGCCGACATCGAGATGGACGAATTCGGAGCTCCGATAAAGCCCCGCCCCGCCCATGCCGAGCTCGACCGCCGTTTGCCAGATTTTTGTGTCCGCAACACCTTCCATGCGCACGTCTATCGCCATGCCGTAGGTGTGCAGACTGTTCTTGGCCACGCCTTCGCTATGCCGGCGTAGCCGCTGGTTGGACGAATCTGAGCGGAAGCCCGAGATGACGCCGAACGGCGCGTCGCTGCCGAGCGCCCGGCCGAGCCAAAATAGCTGGTCGAACACGGAGCGGAATATTTCGCCAATCTGGCCGCTGCGCCGGTCGCGCAGGAGATAATCGAAATCGGCGAGCGCGCTGGGCAGATAGTCGCCGTCGCGCCAATAGGCGAGATCGAGATATTCCTCGGTCCAGAGATTATGCATGGCGATCTTGCGTTCTTTCACCCGCCAATAGCTGGCCAAGGCGTGACCCGGCAAGGCGCCGGTGGCGCCAACGGCCAATGCGGTGCCGGCCCCGGCGAGGGCGAGGAATTGGCGCCGCGACGGGCGCGTTTGAAGTGGTTTCCTACGCTGCATAGCTGACAGCTTAGCGCAAAAAGTTAATTTTTTCACAATGCGTCTGAATTACTGAAATACATACCTTTCCTGCGGTTGCCGCCAATGGTGCGGAGGGATAATGTGCGGGCAAGCCCGGCGCGGCGCCATGGTGCGCGCCAGAGGGCATATAAAATTCTAAAGATGGAGATGAACCAATGGCTACTGCCACAGCTGAAATCGTCACCGGCGTATCCCTGAAGGACCCTTCCCTGCTGCGCCAGCAATGCTATATCGATGGCGCCTGGGCCGATGCGGACAGCAAGAAAACCTTCGATGTGACCAACCCGGCGGATCTCGAAGTGATCGGCAGCGTGCCCAATATGGGTGCCGCCGAGACGCGCCGTGCTATCGATGCGGCGAACCGCGCCTATCCGGCGTGGCGCGCCAAGACGGCCAAGGAGCGCGCCATAATCTTGCGCAAATGGTTCGACCTGATGATGGAAAACCAGGAAGATTTGGCGATTATCATGACCGCCGAGCAGGGCAAGCCGTTGGCCGAATCACGCGGCGAGATCGGTTACGGCGCCTCGTTCGTTGAGTGGTTCGCCGAGGAGGGCAAGCGCGCCTACGGCGATGTTATCCCCGAGCCGATGAATGACCGGCGGATTATCGTCACCAAGGAGCCGATCGGCGTTGTCGGGCTGATCACGCCGTGGAATTTCCCCAACGCAATGATCACGCGCAAGGCTGGCCCGGCGTTGGCGGCGGGCTGCACCGTGGTCGCACGCCCCGCCTCCTCGACGCCCTATTCGGCGTTGGCGCTGTGCGAGCTCGGCGAGCGTGCCGGCATCCCGGCCGGTGTGCTCAACATCCTCACCGGCGCGTCGCGTGAAATGGGCGCGGAGATAACTTCCAACCCGATTGTGCGCAAACTCTCGTTCACCGGCTCGACCGAGGTCGGCAAGATCCTGATCGAGCAATGCGCGGCGACGGTGAAAAAGGTCTCGATGGAGCTTGGCGGCAACGCTCCCTTCATCGTCTTCGACGACGCCGATATGGACGCGGCGGTTGTTGGCGCGATGGCGTCGAAATACCGCAACACCGGGCAAACCTGTGTCTGCGCCAACCGCTTTCTGGTGCAGGACGGCGTCTATGACGAATTTGCCGAGAAGCTCGCGGCGGCGACCGATAAAATGCGCGTCGGCCCCGGCCTCAAGGGCGAAACCGAACAAGGGCCGCTGATTGACATGGCGGCGGTGGAAAAGGTCGAGGAGCATATCCAGGATGCGCTCGACAAAGGTGCCAAGGTCGTCACCGGCGGCAAGCGCCATGAGCTCGGCGGCAGCTTCTTTCAGCCGACCGTGATCGCCAACGTCAACACCCAGATGAAAGTCGCGCGCGAGGAAACCTTCGGCCCGCTGGCGCCGCTGTTCCGCTTCAAGACCGATGATGAAGCGGTGCAACTGGCCAACGATACCGAATTCGGCCTCGCCGCTTATTTTTACAGCCGCGATATCGGCCGCATCTGGCGCATCGCCGAGCAGCTCGAATATGGCATTGTCGGCATCAATGCCGGCATCATCTCAACCGAGGTGGCGCCGTTTGGCGGCATGAAGGAATCCGGCATCGGCCGCGAAGGCTCGAAATACGGTCTGGATGAATTCATGGAGGTCAAATATCTCTGCATGGGCGGCATCGACAGTTGAGCGTAAGTCATGGCTGATTTTGATCTCTTTGTGGTCGGCGGCGGCTCGGGCGGCGTCGCCTGTGCGCGCCGCGCCGCCAGCCATGGTGCACGTGTCGGTTTGGTCGAGGAAAGCCGCATGGGCGGCACCTGCGTCCATCGCGGCTGTATTCCGAAAAAATTCCTCGTCTATGCCTCGCATTTCCAGCATGAATTCGAAGACGCGGCGGGCTATGGCTGGACCGTCGGCGAGAGCAGCTTCGATTGGTCGAAAATGGTCGCGGCCAAGAGCGAAGAGCTCGACCGCCTGGAAGGCATCTATCGCCGTCTGCTGAAAGATTCAGGCGTGACGGCGATTGACGGGCGCGGCGCGCTGGCCGGCGCTAACACGGTCGAGATCGGTGGCGAACGGCTAAGCGCCGATACCATCCTCGTCGCCACCGGCGGCTGGCCGGTGCTGCCGGAAATTCCCGGCGCCGAACTGGCCATTAGCTCGAACGAAGCGTTTGATCTGGCCGAATTGCCCGAGCGTATCGTCATTGTCGGCGGCGGCTACATCGCCTGCGAGTTCGCCGGCATCTTCAACGGCCTCGGGGCTGAGGTGGTGCAGCTCTATCGCTCCGATATGATCCTGCGCGGCTTCGATATGGATGTGCGCGAGGTCTGCTGCGATGAGATGCGCAAGACCGGTGTCGATGGGCGCCTCAATGAGAACGCCGTCAAACTGGAGAAAA
>JABIXB010000063.1 GCA_018666805.1 Rhodospirillaceae bacterium
CCCATGCTGGGCAATTGCTCCTGCGGGCCAACGCCGCTGTCGGCCACTTTCTTCATCGCCTCAAACAATTCGCGCGCCGCGCCCGGCACCGGATCGAGGCGCGATTCATCCAGCCGGCCGCGATATTGCAGGCCATGGGCGGCATCGAAGCCAAAGAAATCCGGCGTGCAGACGGCATCATAGGCGCGCGACACGGCCTGGCTTTCGTCGATCAGATAGGGAAATGTGAAGCTGTGCTCTGCCGCAAACAGTTTCATATTGTCGAGCGAATCAGCCGGGTAGCTCGCGACGTCGTTGGGCATGATGGCGACGGTGCCAATACCATGGCCGGCAAGCTCGCTGACATCGCGTACGATGCGCCCGATCACCGCCTTCACAAAGGGGCAATGGTTACACAGGAACATCACCAATGTGCCGTTCGCGCCGCTGACATCGGCGAGGCTATAATTTCTGCCATCAACGCCGGGCAGGTCAAAATCCTTCGCCTTCCAACCGAAATCGCATATCGGTGTGGTCATCGCAGCCATCAACAGCTCTCCATAGGGTCTACATGATTGAATTTCCGGGGCATTATAGGCGAAGTGCCGCGCTTCGCCACCTCCCCCGTGATGCGATGAGAACATAGGCAGTGCCGCATGTCTGAGCAACGCATAACAACATACCGCGCCTTTTGGCCATTTTATGTCATGCAACACCGAAAGGTCGGCACGCGCCGGCTTCATTTCATTGCAACGTCGGCGGCGCTCGGGCTAATCGCGTTGGCGGCTGTGTTGCCGCAACCGTGGCTGCTGCTGGCGGCTCCGGTTTGCGGCTATTCCTGTGCCTGGGTGGGGCATTTTGTGGTCGAGAAAAACCGCCCGGCCACTTTCGCCTATCCGATCTTCAGCCTGATCGGCGATTTCCACATGTATGCGCTGATGTGGCTGGCGCGCATGGACATTGAGGTGGTGCGCTGTGAAGTGACACGCCTGGAAACAGCGCCGCCGGACGGCGCCGAATCACCCCCGCAATAGCCGGAAAGCTCTGCCTTAGGCGGCGGAAGCGGCGCGCCGGGCGCCGGCCACGGGCCGTTGCATATTCTGGGCGGGACGGCTTTCGCCTTTGGCCCGCGCCGGCAGATAAGCCATCTGGTAATGCTCCGGGCAATAGGGCTTGTTGACCAGCGCCGGACTGCCGCAGAAATGAAAATCAGCGTCGCCGGGATGGCCGAACGGCCATTTGCAGCACGCGCCCGAGGTACTGAGGGCAATCTGGCGCACCGGTTTCGGCGGCGCTTTGGCGACCGGACGCGACACCGGGGTGCTGTTGCCATTGTTGCGCCGGATCGGCGACGGACGGGCCGGCAATCCAAGGCGATGCGCCTTGCCGACAACGGCATTCTTGGAAACGCCGACAACCTTGCCGATTTCCGCCGTGGTTAGGCCTTCGCCCCATAAGCGGGTAATTTCCGCGATACGTTCCGGTGTCCATGTTGACATGTTCGTTCTCCCCGCCTCGATTGTGCCCTGCCCCTACATCTTGTAGGGCAGTCTGCCTCGCCCCCAAAATACCGGGTCATACGCTAATGGCAAGTAAATTTATCGGGGAGACCACAATATATGGTGTCTTTTAGGCGAGTCGCGAGCGACTTTGAGGCGATTCGGAGGCGATTCAGAGCCTAATCACGGCTCTTCAGAGGCGTTTTCAGACGCTCTTTTGCGACTAAAATAGAATTCCATGTAATATTTCAGATATTCCGCCTCGAATTCCTTGGAGCGCTCATGCGCCTCCTGGATGTCTTCCTGATTCATCGTCATCATCAGGTTGAGAGCCAATTGCTCGGCATTTCCGGCCAATTCATTCAGGCCGATTTCCGGCGTTCCGGCGATGATCGCCGTGGTATTAAGGAGAAAAACCGCCTCGCCATCGTCGCGCTCAACGCCAAGGCCGCGCGAATAGAGGATCGCCAGATTATAGCGGCTCATGGAATCATATTGCTCGCCGGCAAGGCGGAACCAATACGCCGCCTCGGCGTAGTCGGGCTCCACCCCGAGCCCGCCGGCATATATCGAGCCCATATTGAACTGCCCGGTGATATCGCCCTGCTCGGCCGCCAAACGGGTCCATTTGAGCGCCTTTTGATAATCGGCCGGAACGCCTTCGCCATGGATGTACAAGCTGCCAAGCGCCGCCTGGGAGGTGGCGTCGCCCGCCTCGGCGAGCGCCTTCCATTGCTCGCGCGCGGTGCGGAAATCACCCTGCTCATAGGCCGCCCGCCCGGCGGCAAAATCCGCCAACGCCGGAGCGCCCGAGAACATCAATGCGAGCACCAACAACGCCGGCGCGATCGCGCGGCACACCCAAATCATGGCATCATTCCCACTC
>JABIXB010000064.1 GCA_018666805.1 Rhodospirillaceae bacterium
CTCAATCTGACGCAGCAGGTTCAATACATCCTCATCGGAATATCGCTTCCTTGCCATCCCAATACCTCCACATGTTCGTAAAATATCACGAAATTTGTGGCTCAGTTATAAGGGGGCAGGACACGTCAAATAGGCATGCGCAGAATATCCTGGTAGGCGGAAACCACTTTGTCGCGCACCGCAATAACCGCCTGCATGGTCACTTCCGCGCTTGAGACTGCGGTCACCACCGAGCCCAAATCACCCGGATTGACCAACGACTGCGCGCTCATGAACTCACTCGTTTTTGATGTCGCCGCAGCGTCATCAATCGCCGATTTGACCAAGTTGGAAAAATCACTGCCGCTGCCAGCCACATCATCGCTCAGCGCGGCCTTGGCCGTGGGGTTGCTGCCGATTTGCCGTGACGCGTAAGCCGCGGCGGCATTCGCAAGTTTAACATCCATAATAAAACTGCCTCATAGGTCCGAAGTTTTTATCCGACCGGCTAGCTTCCGCTAGCCTGCCATACGATAAATTCCTAAGGCTCTACTTGAACCAATCTCTAGGTGAGAACGTCTCTACTTGAGACAGTTTCCGCTTCTGACAATCGCTAATTAAGAATATCGATCGTCCGTTTCAGCATGTCCTTGGCGACGCTGATAATGCTCAAATTCGCTTCATAACCGCGCTGCGCCTCGCGCATATCGGTCATCTCAATCAGTGAATTGACATTTGGCGTCAGCACATAACCCTGGTCGTTGGCGCCGGGATGGCCCGGATCGTATTTGCGTCCAAATTCCGACTTATCGAATGTGACTTTTGCCACTTCAACAAGTTGAACGCCGAGTTCGCGGTCCAACTCATTGCTGAAGGTGATGAGTTTTCGCCGGTAAGGCTCGGCGTCGGGCGTATTCGCAGCCGAGCCGGCATTTGCCAGATTCTCCGCGACAATCCGCATCCGTTCGCCTTGCACATGCATGCCGGCGGCCGAGGTGTGTAAGATTTTGGTCAGATCCATTTGATCTCCATTCCGGTATTTGCGCTATCGCCTAACGCGGCGGATTGAGCGCAGCACGGATAATTGCCAAATGCTTGCGGTAAAGGTTGGTGGTTAGCTGATATTCCATCGATGTCTGGGCGACCTTCATCATCTCTTCTTCGAGAACGATGTTGTTGCCGGTCATCGATTCCGCCGATTTCTGGCTGTCGGCTTTGAGCTTGAACTTGTTGGACACGCCGGCTGAACCGCTGAAATGCCCGGCTTGAGTCGCGCGCGTCGTCTGGCGCCCATTGCGACCAGCGCTGGAACGCACCAAGCTGGCAAAATCGAGCGGCTTTAGGTCCTGCGACTTATAACCAGGTGTGTTCGCGTTCGCGACATTGTGCGACAGCAGGCGCTGGCGCTCCGAGAGCCACTCCATCTTCTGGCTCATCATGCGAAACAGAGGTATTTCGTTGAGATTCATGCTCTCTCGACCGTTGACCTTCCAAGGCCAGCCGAGTGTGCGTTCAGAGCATTAAAATTTCGTAAAACTATTTGGTTTCATTGGTAATTTGTTATGGCTGTTAAACTGATTCAGCTCTAAAGCTGGGCGTGACGGGCGCGCGCGCCGCGTTCGATCGCGGCTGAATGCAGACGGTCGAGTTCCAGCACATTGCGCAGCAATTGCAGCAAACGCAGTTCCTCCTGCGACAGCTTGCCATCAGCGACGGCCACATCGCAGGCCAGCGCATACGCCGTTTCATAGAGTTTTTTCGGCAGACCGGTCTTCACATCGGCCAACAGCTTATCGAGGCCATCCTCCGAATTGAGGAATTCCGCACACGCCGCCGCCGCTTGCGGCAGCAATGCGATGTCATAATCGCGGAATATGGGCAAGCGCTGGACTTCCTCGCCAATCGCCATGATTTCGGCGTCGGTCATTTCGCTGTCCGCCGCGGATACCATCACCATGGTGTAAATCAACGCTGTGTGGTGGCTCATCGGCGCCGATGATGAATTATTGCTCGCCATAAAATCCTCGAATAAGTTTCGCCGCGCGTGTGTTGCGCGTCTCGTCGTTTGCACCCCGCCTCTTAGGGGATTACGCCCGCCGCTGCAAGAGCGGCATCAGTTTGTCGTGCCGAGAAATTCCCGCACATTGACAATGGCTTCGGCCAATCCCACCCGCTCGATCGGCGCATCCGCCGGAAACGCGCCGTGCAGCCGGCTCGGCAACGCCGAATCGAGCATGACAAACACGCCCCTGTCGTCGGCCCGGCGCACCAGGCGGCCATAGGCCTGTTTAAGCTTAAGCCGGGTCAGCATATCGTCGTAGCGCGCGCCGCCGAAACGCTTCTTGCGCGCCTTGTGCAGGATATCGGGGCGCGGCCACGGCACCCGGTCGAAGACGATCAGGCGTAGACTCTGGCCCGGTACGTCGACGCCGTCACGCACCGCATCGGTGCCAAGCAGGCAGCCATCTTCGTCAGCACGAAAGATATCGACCAGAGTTGTCGTATCGAGCGCATCGACATGTTGCGCCCAGAGGTGAAGCCCGGCGGCATCAAGCGGGCCGTCGAGGCGCGAATGCGCCGCGCGCAGGCGTGAAATCGCCGTGAAAAGGCCAAGCGCGCCGCCGCCGGAGGCCAAAAACAGCTCTCTGTAGGCGGCCCCGACTTGATCGGCATCATTGCGCTGCACATCGGTGACGATATAGATGCGCGTCTGTTCGCCGTAATCAAACGGCGATGGCACCTCGGCCCTGAGCGCCTTGGTGCTCGCCACATGGCGCACGCCGGTCCGCGCCTCGGCGCTGGCCCAGTCGCTCTCACCGTCGCCGGTACTGTCGCGCAGGGTAGCGGAGGTTAAAATGGCGCCATGCGAAGACGCCAATACGGCATCGGCGAACGGCGCCGCCGGATCGATATGATGGCGGTGCATGCCGACATCGGTTTCCCGCCCGTCACTGCGCTGAATGCTGAACCAATCGACATAGCTATCGTGGATGGCCTCTTGCGCGCCATCCTCATTAGCGCTGGCCGGTGAGAGCGCCAGGGTTTGCAACATGCCGCACCAGGCGGCGAGCTGTTCCTGGCCGCGCCGCTGAATGCCACGCACCACCCCTTCGATGCGGTTGCGCTGGGCGCTTTCCAGGATATCGGCCTTTTCATCAAGCAGGGCCGCAAGGTGACGCGACAACACCAATAAGGGGCGCAAGATGGCGCTCAACGACGATTCGAGCGCCTCAGCCGCATCGGCCAGGCCCTCAATCTGCGGGATGGTCGGAGCTTCCAGGCTATAGGGGCCGCCAGCCTCGCCGCTGCGCGCCAACACCTGCGACCGGACGTGCGCGAGAAAATGCTCGGTCGGCCCACGTGCGCCGCCAGCCGACAGGCGCGCCACCCATTCGTCACCCGGCAGCGCGCGCGCCGCCTGGAGGGCCTCGTCGAGCGCCTGCATGGCGTTATCATCCTCGCCAATCAAATCCTCGACCCGGCTCTGAAGGCCGCGCCGCCGGCTGCTGCCACCGCCGCCAGCGCCGCCACGACGCTCCGCACCCATCAGCCAGCGCCGGAGCTCGCGCGCCTCGCTACCGGTCAAATGGGCCGAAAAAGCCGAATCCGCCGCATTGAACACATGATGGCCCTCATCGAAGACAAATCGCGTCGGCGCTCCGCGCTCCCCAGTGGCGAAGGCGCCGCGCACCGCCTGCACCATGACCAGGGCGTGATTGGCGATGACGATCTCAGCGGCGCGCGCTTTGCGCTGATTTTTCTCGATGAAACATTTGCGGTAGTGGGAACAGGCGGAAAAGATGCACTCGCCGCGCCGGTCGGTGAGCGCCAAGGTACGTCCATAGCCGAGTAAATCGGCGAGCCAGGCGGGGAAATCACCGCCGACCATATCGCCGTCGCGCGTCGCCCCGGCCCAGCGCGCCATCAGGCCGAGGGCAATATGCTCGTTCGGCGCCAACACCGAGCGGTTGACCGCTTCCTCCAAATTGAGCAGGCAGAGATAGTTTTCCCGCCCTTTGCGCACCACAACCTTGTCTGCCTTGACGCGCGAATCGGGAAACAGCCGGTCGAGCTCGCCGTCTATCTGGCGCTGCAAATTGCGCGTGAATGTCGATAGCCAGACCGTGCCTTCATTTTTCTCGGCCCAGAGGCTGGCCGGAGAAATATAGCCCAGCGTCTTGCCAACACCCGTGCCGGCCTCGGCCAAAACCAAATTCGGCGTTTCCGGCGCCTCGGTCGGCTCAAAGGCGCGGCTTACCGCCGAAGCGTAGTCCGCCTGTTGCGGCCGCGCCTCGGCGCCCTCGCCGAGCAGCTCGGCCAGGCGCGTCCGCGCCTCGGGGCTGCTCACACCGAAATGGCCTGGCGGCGGCGGCGGTGCTGATTCCTGCCATTCCTTCAAGCGTGCCCAGACGGCAAGGGCGCTGCTTTTGTCTCCCGCCTTGGGTTTCGATGGCGGTAGCGCCGCCGCAACCGCCTCGCCCCAGACCCAGCCGGCCTTGGCCATGATCGCGGCAATTCTCGGCGCCGCCGAGCCATTCTCCTCCGCATCCGAAGGTGCGCCACGCTCAGACAGCTTCATCAGCAACGCCGCCGCCGCATCGAGCAGCAGAACAGCCTCCTCCTCATGACCGCTTGGCCGCTTCAGCTCGAGCGCATCGGCCAGGCCAAGGATGGTTGGTAGGCAAAACGCCGCCGGATGGGTAAAGGCGAACAGCTCAAGCACGTCAAAGGCGTGGAAACTGTTGATGCCGAGACGCCGCGCCACAGAGCGGGCATGGCAAACGAAGGGTGGCGGGCCGGCGGCGAGACGGCGCGCCGCTTCCGGCAAAGTGAGGTGCTCTACCTCACCGGCACTGCTCAGCCAGAGAGCATGCCCCGGCGAGAGTACAAGTGCCGGCGCCTCGGGCAGATTCACGGCGTGTTTTTCATTTGGCGGTGGTGCGGCGCGCGGCATGACGACAGTATAGCGGTTGACGGCCTTGGGGGGCTTAGCGCATTTTGCGCCCGCACAATTTTTTTTAGGAGAAGAATGGCGATGACCAGCGACTTGGCCACGCTCAGAGAGTTTGCCGAAGACGCCAAGGCTTGGCCGTTCAAGGAAGCGCGCAATCTCGTAAAGCGATTCGAGAAGAATCCGCCGAAGAATGGCACCGTCCTGTTTGAAACCGGTTACGGCCCGTCCGGCTTGCCGCATATCGGCACTTTCGCCGAAGTTGCGCGCACCACCATGGTCAGGCGCGCCTTTGCAACGCTCTCAGACCTGCCGACCCGTCTGGTCGCCTTTTCGGACGATATGGATGGCCTGAGGAGCGTGCCAACCAATATCCCGGGCGGCGAGGCAATGGCGGCGCATCTCGGGATGCCGCTAACCCGTGTCCCCGATCCGTTTGGCACGCATGAAAGCTTCGGCCATCACAACAATGCCCGCCTGCGCGCCTTTCTCGACGCTTTTGGCTTCGATTACGAGTTCAAAAGCGCCACCGAGGCTTATCAGAGCGGCGAGCTGGATGCGGCGCTGCTCGATATCCTCAACAATTACGACAAGATCATGGCCGTAACACTGCCGACGCTCGGGCCGGAGCGCCAGGCGACCTACAGCCCGTTTCTGCCGCTTTGTCCGAGCACGGGACAAGTGCTGCAAGTGCCGATCACGGCGCACGATGCCGATGCCGGAACGGTTTGCTACGAGGACGAAAACGGCAAGAGCATCGAAGTGCCGGTCACCGGCGGTCATTGTAAATTACAATGGAAGGCGGACTGGGCGATGCGCTGGCATGCCCTTGATGTGCACTATGAAATGGCCGGTAAGGATCTCATTTCATCGGTCGAATTATCAGGCAAGATCTGTCGGATTCTCGGATCAACGCCGCCCGAGGGCTTCAATTACGAACTCTTTCTCGATGAGAATGGCGAGAAAATATCCAAATCGCGCGGCAATGGCCTGACCATCGATGAATGGCTGCGCTACGGCACCCGGGAAAGCCTCTCGCTTTATATGTTCGCCACACCGCGCCGCGCCAAGCGCCTGCACTTCGATGTGATACCGCGCCATGTCGATGATTATCTCACCCATCTCGGAAAATTCGCCGATTTGGACGCCGCCGGGCAGCTGGAAAACCCGATCTGGCACATTCACCCCGATGCGCCGCCAAAGCCGGAAACCGGCATCGGCTATGCCATCCTTCTCAACCTGGCGAGCGTCTGTAATACCGAGGATCCGGCGGTTCTGTGGGGCTTTATCACCCGCTATGTGCCGGATGCGGCGCCGGAAACCGCGCCCATTCTCGATCAGTTGGTCGCGCTGGCGCTCAACTATTACAGCGATTTCGTCAAACCGAACAAAAATTACCGCCAGCCCAGCGATATGGAAGCGAAAGCCTTGGCGGATTTAGTTTCGTCCCTGGAAGCGCTGCCGCCGGAAGCAGACGCAGAGGCGATTCAGAGCGAAGTCTATGAGGTCGGCAAGCGCTATGAATTCGAAAACTTACGCGACTGGTTCAAGGCGCTCTACGAAACATTGCTCGGCCAGGAACAGGGGCCGCGCATGGGTTCGTTCATCGTGCTCTATGGAATTTCAGAGACGGTTACGCTGATCAAGCGGGTCTTGGCCGGCGAGGATCTCGGCGCCTGAGCGGCTAGTCGCTGGAGCGATCCATTACCGGCTGCGGCAATGGTTCTTCGCCGGCGCCGGCAATCTCGGCACGGCGGCGGCGCGTCGTAAAGAGATGCTTGCCCTCGGCCACTTGCCAGGCGATCAGCGCCGGAACGCCAATAACTAATTCGCGAACGCGCTTGATGAGCGAAAGCGCCAGCGCCACTTCCGGGCCGATGCCGATGACCGCGCCCAAGAGAACGAAGGCGCCTTCCTGCACGCCGACCGCACCGGGAACGAAGAAAGCCGCCGCCCGCACGGCGAGAATAAGGCTCTCGAGCAGCAGCGCATCGGCAATGGTGACCGGAATATCCATGAAATAGAGGGCGAGCCATATTTCGGCCGCACCCATGGCCCAGGCGAGCATCTGTCCGGCGGCGTTAAACGTCAGCGCCCAGCGCCGGCGGTAAAGCTCGCGAATCGACTCGTCGAGCGCCTCAGCCCCACCAACCGCATTCACCCAATCTCGGCCCTTGGCGACGCGCGATACCAAACCAACGAGATAGCTGAACAGGCCGCGATGCTGAAAAACGCAGAAGCCAATGACCAATATCAGGCCGAGACCGACCCCGGCGCCAGCGCCCTTGGCGATATCATTGTTGCCATAGTGCGCGAGCAACAAACCAACGCCAACCAGGGTAAAGAGCAGTTGGGTCAGCGTGCTCAAAGTGAGGTCGACAACAACGCTGGCGCCGACAATACGCCCCGGCATGCCGCGCACGATAAGCAGTCTCGTGCGCACCAGAGCACCACCGACCTGAAGCGCCGGCATCAGGGTATTGACCCCCTCGCCGATCCAGCGCGCCCACAGCAGCAGGGCCACCGGGCGCTCCATATCGCGCGGAAAGAGGAAGCGCCAGACATAGCCATCGAAGGCAATCGGCACGACGCGCGAGACAATCACGAAAACCAGCCCCCAGCCGACCGCGGCAATCGCTGCCGCGACATCGCCAGCGCCCTGGTAGACCACCATGGCGACGATCAGGCCGATGCCAACGATCAGAGCGCTAAATCCGACGATTCGCACGTGCCGCGTAACTCCTTCATCAATCCAGGCCGTGTCCGAGGGTGCGAAACCTAAAGATTTCAAGGCTGTGACGATAAAACACTACCCGAAACGGATACGCACTGCAAAGCCACCCTGGTGCTACGGTCTTCCGCCAACTTCAGCAATCAGGGCGGCGAAAAACATAGAATAATCTCGGCAAATACCGGATTCGTGGAAAATCTTAACCATAAATCAAGGCTCTCGGGGCAGTCTTGGAGCCTCGTCACAAACCCAACCAACGGATTGCGCAAAACAAGAATGTCCGTCTTATTTCATGGCCTTGTCGCTTTAACCTATATCGCGCTTGGCGCCGCCACAGCTTTCGGTCTGCCGCTCTTGAGCGCGTCGGTCGAGCCTGTTCTTGCCCTCTTCGCCGGCGGCGCCGTGCTGATCGGTGGTGCGTTCGCCCACCAAAGCATGGTCAACAGCAGCCGCGGCCGCGATATTATGCGTGAACTGAGCGTCGTTGCATCCTCCAACGAGGCCATGCAACGCGACCTTGAGGCGACGCGCAGTGAGCTACACGATATTAGAACCCATTTTGGCGACGACAACCCGCTCGGCGCATCTGATATCGAGCTTGAGAAAAACACGCGCTCCAGCAATGAAGTTCTGGGCGAGCTTCGCCTGTTGCGAACGCTGTTCTCGCAGTTGACCAGTAAGAAGGGCGCGAAAAAGAAAGCCGCACCACCAATTACCAAAACGGCGGCGGAAAGCCCCAAACGCAACGATGCCGCGGAAAGTGTGGCCAAACCTGCCAGCGCGCCACCTGCCAGCACACCAACGGAACTGATACTGGATAAATCCGCGCCCGAGCAAGACGATTCCAAAAGCGAATACCGTGCCAGCTATATGGGCCTAAGCAGCACGGTTCAGCCCGGCGGAGATGCGGAGCTGGTGCAATTTCCGTCCGGCAAGAGCCAAAAAAATCCGCCGACCGTGGCGCTCAACAGCAATGCCCAGGATATTCTCGCCATTACGCGCGATGCGTTGGAGCGCGCCCGGGTCAATCTTTTCTTGCAGCCGATCGTCTCGCTGCCGACGCGCAAGGTCGAATATTATGAGGCCTATTCGCGCATCCAGGATCATGACGGCAACTTTATTGGTCCGCACCAATATCTCGAACTGGCCGAGCGCGCCGGACTCGTCGGCGCAATCGACAATAATCTGCTGTTCCGTTGCATCCAGCTATTGCGCCGTGTACGGCGTCACAACCGCGACTATGGCTTTTTCTGCAACGTCTCGCCGCACACCTTGCGCGACGAGGCTTTCTTTGGCCAATTTATCGAATTCCTGTCCGAGAATGTCGAACTGGCCAACGATCTTATTTTTGAGTTCTCGCAAATCGATGTCGAGACCCATTACAACGAGTTCTCCGACCATCTCGACCGTCTGGCAGAGCTCGGGTTTAGTTTCTCAATCGACCGGGTCGAGCGCCTCGATCTGAATTTCAGCGAAATCGCCAAGCGCAATTTCCACTACGTCAAAGTGGAAGCCGACAATCTAATCTCGCTTGCCAACACCGATAGGGGACGCGATCAAATGCTCTATCTGCAGGAAGATCTGATTGATTCGCGCGTCACCATGATCGTCGAAAAAATCGAAACTGAGCCGCAACTGGTCGAACTGCTCGACCACAATATCCGCTTCGGCCAAGGCTACCTGTTCGGCGAGCCGCGCGAGAGCAAAGCGTAGTCCCTGCCCTTTCCAAATCCGCGTGTCTGTGAGAGAAGCAGTTTCCCGACTCGAGACATTCAAGCATGACAATTCCTATTATCCGTGGCCTCAGTGAACTGAGCGCCGACTATGACGGCTTTATTCTCGATATCTGGGGCGTCATTCACCAGGGCGGTGACGCCTACCCCGAAGCCATCGATTGCGTCCGCCAGCTGCGCGACGCCGGCAAGCGGGTGGTGTTTCTTTCCAACGCGCCGCGGCGGGCGGAAACGGTCGCCCAAATCATCGAAGACAAAGGCATTCCGCGCGAATTATATGACGCCATTCTCTCTTCCGGCGAAGCGGCACGGATAGCCTTCGAGGCTGGCGATGAAGCGCCGCTGAACACGCTTGGGCGGCGCTACTATCTGTTAGCTGCTTCAGGCGATGACGGCCTGCTCGACGGCCTCGATTACAGCGCCGTAGGCGATGTTTCCGAGGCTGATTTTCTCCTCACCATTGGCCTCAGCGAGAAGCGCCCCGATATTGCATCGCATGTCGAAACCTTGAGCCAAGCCGCGTCGCGCGACGTGACCATGGTATGCGTCAACCCCGATATCGAGGTTGTTCGCCTTGGCCAGCGCGAACTGTGCGCCGGCGCCCTGGCGCAACACTATGAGAAAATCGGCGGTAAGGTCGTACATGTCGGCAAGCCCTACCCCTTGGTCTACCGCCTCTGCCTGGAGTTGCTCGGTATCGCCCCGCAGGAGCGCGTACTGGCGGTCGGCGATGGGATGGAAACCGATATTCCGGGCGCCCGCGCCGCCAGCATTGATGCGCTCCTGGTAACCGGTGGCTTGCTGGCCGAGCAACTTGGCATCACACGCTTTGAGGCGCCCGATCCAGCCGCCCTGGCCGAGATTTGCCGCGCCGCGAATGAATGCCCCCGCGCCGCCATTCCGGCACTCAGCTGGTAGGCCACACTTTTTCTTCAACAGATATTTATTGGCATGTGCCGGGCGTACTGCCGATATTAGAGCCATGGTTGCGATTCCGAGCCGCATATCCTGGCTAACGCCGGGACAAACACAGGCCCTGCCGCTCATTGCCGCGGTGCTGCTGTTGAGCGGCGGCGCGATCTATCTGGGCGATAGTGTGAGCGGGCGGCAGAGCGCACTCTATCTGATCGGTGGCGCGCTCGGCATCACCCTCTACCACGCGCTGTTCGGCTTCACCGGCGCCTATCGCCGCCTGATCAGCGACGGCCGGGGCAGCGCTGTGCGGGCGCAACTGATAATGCTTGCCGTGGCAAGCGTGATCTTCGCCCCACTGCTCAGCGCCGGCAGTGCCTTTGGCCAACCGCTCGGGCCCGCCTTGGCGCCGATCGGCGTCTCGGTGATGGTGGGCGCGTTTATCTTCGGCATCGGCATGCAATTGGGCGGCGGCTGCGCCTCGGGCACGCTCTTTACCGTCGGTGGCGGCAGCACGCGCATGACAGTGACACTAATTGCCTTCATCGCAGGCTCGCTCGCCGGCTCGGCGCATTTGCCATGGTGGCTCGGGCAACCGAAAATCGCGTCCGTATCACTCTATAACGAGATCGGCTGGCCGGGCGGCCTGGCTCTGCAACTGGTCTTCATTGCCGCCCTCGCGCTGATCACCATTCGTATCGAGCGCAAGCGCCATGGCAGCCTGGAGAAGGTTGAGAAAATCGCCGGCCCGGCCGATGCCTGGCGCCGCCTGTTGTTTGGCCGCTGGCCACTGCTCTGGGGCGCCGTCGCGCTCGCCCTGCTCAATGTCACCACACTGCTTGTCGCCGGACGGCCGTGGGGCATTACCTGGGGTTACACGCTCTGGGGCGGCAAGATTGCCGAGGCCGCCGGCTTGGATATTTCAGCATGGCGTTTCTGGCAATGGCCCTATCCGGCCCGTTCGCTTGCCACCGGGATCGAGCAGGATGTTACGTCGGTGATGAATTTCGGCATTATCGTCGGCGCCGGCATTGCGGCGTCCCTGGCCGGGCGCTTTGCACCGCTCGTTAAAATTCCGCCGCGCTCGCTTGCCGCCGCCCTGATCGGCGGGCTGCTGCTCGGCTACGGTGCGCGCCTCGCCTTTGGCTGCAATATTGGCGCCTTCTTCAGCGGCGTGGTCTCGGGCAGCCTGCATGGCTGGGTATGGCTGGTGTTCGGCTTGCTTGGAACTGTCGCCGGCATTTACCTCAGACCGCTGTTCGGCTTTGAAGCCGGCGGGAATTTTCTGCCCGAATTGCGGCGGAGAAAAACGCTGTGAGCCGGGCAAATCTGGCCCGCTTGGCGCTCATCCTGGTAATCGCCGCCGGTTTCGCCACCGCCGCGACCCATTGGAACGAGATAAATGTTGAAACCCTCGAGATCCGGATTCGCGAATTCGGTATTTGGGCGCCGCTCCTGTTCATTGCCGCCTACTGCGTCGCGGCGATTTTCTTTTTGCCGGCGACCCTGTTCACACTGGCGGCCGGTGTGCTGTTTGGCCCGCTTTGGGGCGCCGTTTACAGCCTCGCCGGTGCCAGCCTTGGCGCAGCATTGGCGTTTTTTGTGGCGCGCTATATTGCCGCCAATTGGATATCTGGCCATGCCGGGCCGCGCGTCTCGCGCATCATCGACGGCGTGGCGGAGGAAGGCTGGCGTTTCGTTGCCGTCACCCGGCTCATTCCGATATTCCCCTATGCGCCGCTAAATTATTTCTTTGGCGTCTCGCGCGTGCCATTTCTGCATTTTCTGCTGGCGACGATTTTCTTCATGGCACCTTCCGCGCTCGCCTATTCCTGGCTTGGTCATATCGGTATGGAGGCTGCGGCGGGGCGTGGCAATTGGGTCAAATTCGCCCTCCTGGGGCTCGCCGCTCTGGCCCTGATTATCTTCCTGCCGCGCGTAATCAAATATATCCGTAAATAATTCTATTCACGCCTGAGCGCATGTGAGGACCAGAGCGCGGCACTGAAAGTCAGCAGCGCGCCGGCCTGATGCGCCGCGCCAAGAGGGACGGGCACGAAGAGCAGCAATGTTGCAATGCCGAGGCCGAGCTGCAGCATAACCATCGCCACCCAGACGTGAAACGCCTGGCGCGCGCCCGCGCCAAGGGGTGCCCGCAAACCGGCAAGCCACAAAGCAAGCGTTGCGAACACGGTGAGCAATGCCAGCAGGCGATGATCGAGCTGGACCAGCGGCAGGTTTTCGAAAAAATTCCGCCACCATGGTTCGAGCCTAAAAATATCCTCCGGCACAAAGCGGCCGTCCATCAGTGGAAAGCTGTTATAGGCAAGGCCGGCATCATTGCCGGCGACGAAACCGCCGGAGAGCAGGGTGAGAAACACCAACGCGGTGAGAACCGGCGCGCCAATCCGCCCCAGCCGCCAGCCACTGTCTCCTGATGCCTGCTGCGGCTGCGGCGCCAGCAAGCCGAGCGCGGTCCAAAATATATAGCCATAGATCAGCACGGCGAGACCGAGATGGGCAGTGAGGCGATAGGCGCTCACATCGGGGCGATCCACCAGGCCGCTCTGGACCATGTACCAGCCGAGCAATCCCTGCAGCCCGCCCAAGACAAACATCACACCGAGCCGGGGCGCCAGTCTCCACGAGATGCGGCGGCGCAGCAGGAAATAGAGAAACGGCACGGCGAACACCACGCCGATCGCCCGGCCGAGCACCCGGTGGCTGTATTCGAACAGGAAAATCCGTTTGAATTCGGCCTGCGTCAAAGCGAAATTAATTTTTTGATATTCCGGGAACTGCTGATATTGCTCGAACACAAGCTGCCACGCCGCCTCGCCGATGGGCGGCAGAATACCGAACAGCGGGCGCCATTCGACCATCGAGAGACCCGAATGGGTCAAACGCGTCACCCCACCGAGGAGGACCATGGCAAAGATCATGGCGCAGATAATGAACAGCCAGACGGCGATGGCGCGCTCTTTTTTCGGCGCAGATATCATGGCGGATTTAGTCAGTAGCCTGACGCCTTAAAATTTGCATGCCCAGCATACTCATCACATCCTCGCCATGCTGATTGAAGATCGTCATGCGGTAGCGCAATACGCCTCGGTCGGGCTTTGAGCGCGACGGGATGGTCTCGAGAACCTCACCGCGAAGACGCAGTGTATCGCCCGGATAGACTGGCTTGAGCCAACGCAATTCGTCCATGCCGGGCGAGCCCATGCTGGCGCCGGGGGCAAATATCTGCGCCTGAAGCAGCATCCGCAAGCCGATCGCCATGGTCTGAAGGCCACTGGCAATGAGACCACCAAACGGCCCGTCTTTCGCTGCCTCGACATCCATGTGAAAGGGTTGCGGATCGTATTTGAGAGCGAATTCAAGAATCTCCGCCTCGCTCAAGGTCTTTCCCTCGGTCTCAAATATCGAACCTTCGGCAAAATCGTCGAGATAACAATGGAACATTTATGCCTCCGAATTGACGCGGGAGGACTTTACGTCCCTGCCTTTGTCACGCCAAGGCGAAAGGCCGCAAATTCAGCTCGCCAAGGCGAAATGCGCCGCCTCCCAGGCGAGCATGGCACGCTTGCGCTCGGGGCCCCAATAATAATTGTGGAAATGCCCTGATTTGCGAATCACCCGGTGGCAGGGAATCAGATAGGACACCGGGTTGGCGGCGACGGCGCTACCGACAGCGCGCGCCGCGCCGGATTTGTCCAGCGCGTCGGCGAGGCCGCCATAGGATACCACCGCGCCCGGTGGGATGCGCAGCAGCGCCTCCCATACTTTGAGCTGGAAATTGGTGCCGCGCAGATCGAGTTCGAGACGCCCACCTGAAGGGCTGAAAATAAGCGCCGCTGTTGCGCCCGTCCGCGCTTTGTCGTGGATGAATATGGCGTTCTGCCAACGCCGCTGAAAATCCTGCAATGGCTCCGGCGACACGTCGTCCTCGGCAAAGCCAAGAGCGCACACGCCGCGCTCGGTCTGGCCGATAAAACAGGGGCCAAAGGGGCTCGGGTGAATACCATAGACGATCTCGACCCCGCTGCCGCCCTGCTTGTAATCGCCCGGCGTCATGGCCTCATAGGTGACAAACAAATCATGCAGACGGCCCGGGCCAGAGAGGCCCGCATCATATGTCGTGTCGAGCACCGAGGCTGAATCGGCCAAACGCTGGCGGGCGTGGTCGAGGGTAAGATATTGGACAAACCGTTTGGGCGAAATTCCGGCCCAACGCTTGAACATACGTTGGAAATGAGCAGCGCTTAGGCCCGCCGCCGCGGCCACGGTTTCAAGCTCTGGCTGATCGAGATAATTTTCCTCAAGAAAGGAAATAGCGCGTTCAATGCGCGCGTAATCGCGTGATTGTTCCGTGAGTTCAATATTTTCAATCATGGCGCTATCCGCTTTCCTCAAATCCGGCTGTGAGATCAGCTTAGGACAATCAAGGAGCCCGGCCCACCCGATAACTGCGCTCTAAAAATTATCGAGCGGTTGTACCGTCACTGTGTGGTTTAGCGGGCCATGTCCCTCGCCGTAACCCGGCGCGCTGGTTATCGCGCGGCGCACATATTCGCGCCCGCGGCGCACCGCATCGCGCAATTCCATACCCTGGGCAATACCGGTGGCGATCGCGGAAGCCAGCGTACAGCCGGTGCCGTGGGTGTGCCGGCTCACGATGCGCTCTGCATCAAACAACTCCATACCATCATCGGTCTGTAATACATCGGTCACGACGTTATCGGTCATGTGGCCGCCCTTTAGGAGAACGGCGGGCACGCCCAAAGTATGCATCATTTCGGCCGCGTGAATCATGCCCTCGCGATTCTCGATGGAAAATCCGGTGAGTATTTCGGCTTCGGGAATATTTGGCGTAATTACAGACGCGCGCAGGACCAAGCGCGCCTTGAAGGCTTGCATGGCGTCTTCTTCCAACAGCGACGCGCCGCTCTTGGCGACCAGAACCGGATCGCACACCAGTGGGATATCCATCGCATGTTCGTCGATGACGTCGGCGACGGCGGAGATAATATCGTGGCTGTAGAGCATGCCCGTTTTAATGCAATCGACGCCGATATCATCAAGCATCATGCGCATCTGCCGGGCCACCATGGCGGGCGAGACAGGTTCGATCTGGGCCACTGTTTTTGTGTCTTGCGCGGTGAGGACAGTTATCGCGGTGCCACCATAACCGCCGAGCGCCGTCACGGTCTTCAAATCGGCCTGAATACCGGCGCCACCGCCTGAATCAGACCCTGCAATAATTAAGACCCGACCCTTCATGGCGCCGTCACGATCAAGCGAAGTGCCACTCTATCCACCCCAATTACCATTGCGCCGCCTCGTGCATGGCGCTGACAATATCGCTAACAACCTCGGCAACCAAGCCTTCATCATCGCCTTCCGCCATGACCCGAACTACCGGCTCAGTGCCGGATTTGCGGATCACCAGGCGGCCTTCCCGCCCCAAACGGGTTTCGGCCTCGGCGATGGCGTTCTTGACCTGAGTCTCGCCGAGCGGGTCGCGGTTGCCATAGGTGACGTTCTGGAGAGTCTGCGGTATTGGCGAAAACACCCGCGCCGCCTCGCTGGCGCGCCGGCCCGACGCGGCCAGAACTGCGAGCGTCTGCAGCGAAGCGATCAGGCCATCCCCGGTGGTACTATAATCACTTAAAATTATGTGCCCGGATTGCTCGCCGCCGAGGTTAAAACCATGCTGACGCATATGCTCGACCACATATCTATCGCCCACTTTGGTACGCTCGAGAGTGAGGCCGATATTTTCCAAATAGCGCTCGAGGCCTAGATTTGACATGACGGTGGCGACAACGCCGCCGCCACGCAAGCGGTCGGTGCGCGCCCAAAACTCGGCGACAAGCGCCATAATTTGATCGCCGTCGAGCATCTCGCCCGTCTCGTCGCA
>JABIXB010000065.1 GCA_018666805.1 Rhodospirillaceae bacterium
CCCAGGGTTCTTTATAGCAGCGCCGGCTGCCGAGGGCATCGAACACGTCGGCCAACGCCGAGATGCGGCCATAGATGTGAATATCTTCGCCGGCTTTACCGTTTGGATAGCCGCCGCCGTTCCAATGCTCATGATGCTCATGGGCGATAATGGCGCCGGCGCGTAGTACCGGGCGCTTCGAATCCTTGAGCATGTCATGGCCGAGCGTGGCGTGACTTTGCATGATTTCCCATTCGGCGCTGTCCAGTTTTCCCGGCTTGTTGAGCACGTGATCGGGAATGCCGACCTTGCCGACATCATGCAGCGGCGCGGCCAGGCGGACGATTTCGGCGTCGGCGTTGTTGAGGCCATAGCCGCGCGCCAGAATATGGGCATATTCGGAGACCCGCTTGAGATGATTGCCGGTCTCGCGTGAGCGCGTTTCCACCGCGCCGCCAAGGCGAAAGACGATCTCCTTTTGGGTGTCCTCGATTTCATCCTTGAGGTGAATATTCTCGAAAGCGATATTGACGTTGCGGCAAAACAGCTCGATCAGATGGCAGTCGATTTCGGATAGATTGTTGGCGCCGGTGACCTGAAAAACGCCGCCGCCGCTTGCGCCACCGCAAAATCCGGTAAATAGACCGTCGCCGCATTGGCTCTTTTGTTCGCGGGCGACCGAGCGTAGCGCCGTCAGCGCCAGCGCATCGACGGCTTCGGTTGCCGGGCGCCCGACATAGTCGGAGAAGGCGCCGGTGGCGCGGACAAGACAGAAATTATCGTCGCTGGAGTCGCAGTAGAGGGCGCTTTCGCCGAGCCCCAAAAGCGATGTCAATTGCTCGATCACGCCCTCGGTAAATTTCTCCATGGAATGAAGTTCGAAAATATTGGCGGAGGCATCGATGACTTTCTCCAGGCCGCGCTTGTTGGCGGCGAGCGCCACGATATCGCGGTGTGAACGCAGGCATGAGTGCATCAGGGTAAAGAGTTTTTGCGCGGTGAGTTCGGTTTTTTCCTTGTAGTCATTGATATCGAAGTCGCGGATCACCGAGCGCTCGGGCGCCTGGCCGGGCTGGCCGGTGCGCAACACGATTCGCACTGCTTGATTGTCGCCTTCCTCGCGAATCCAGCGCGCCACGTCGAGGCCGGCATCGTCGCTCTCCATCACCACATCCAAAAGCACCACCGCCGCATCGGGATGGGCGGCGACCAATTGCTTGGCCTCGGCGCCGGAATAGGCGCTCAGGAATTGCAGCGGACGATCGGCAAAATAAAATGAATCAAGCGCCAGGCGGGTGACCCGGTGCACCTCATCTTCATCATCCACGATGAGCACCTTCCAGGCACTCTGTTCCGCGGTGTCTTGGGATGTCGTCTCCGTTGCATCGTCAGCAAAAAGGATTTCATCCTGTTGGAGATCTGTCATGACGTCCTCTCTTCGGCATCCGCCGAAAACTCAACAATGAATTTCGTGCCCTCTCCCGGTTCGCTTTCGCAGCGGATGGTGCCGCCGAGCTGCTGGGAGACGAGGTTGTAAACGATGTGCAGGCCGAGGCCGCTGCCGCCCGAGCCGCGCCGGGTGGTAAAGAAGGGTTCGAAAATATGCGGCAATGTATCGACGTCGATTCCCCGGCCATCATCATCGTATACGATGCGAATCATGTCTTCGGCGCGGCTGATATCGAGCGACAGGGCGCCGGCCTGATTCTCCGCATAGCCATGTTCGATCGTGTTGAGCACCAAGTTGGTGACAATTTGTGAAATCACCCCGGGGTCGCCGTCGATGATGGTTTCATCTTCACAGCGCATGATGAAACTATGGTTGGAGCTCCTGAGACGCGGGCCCAGGCTGGTAATGACTTCACCGATATAGTCGCCAAGGTCGAAGCGCCGATGGTCCTCGCTGCTCTGATCCACCGCGACTTTCTTGAAACTGCCGATGAGGGTGGCGGCGCGGCTTAGGTTCGTGGTGACGATATCTGCGGATTCGGCTGCCGTCGTGATGAATTTCTCAAGATCGCTGCGTTTTAGGGTGGCGCCTGAAAATTCCGATTGCAGCGCCGCCACGGCCTCCTGCAAATGAGATGCGGCAGTGACACCGATACCGATCGGGGTGTTGATTTCATGCGCCACACCGGCCACCAGGCCGCCGAGTGAAGCCATTTTCTCGGATTCCACCAATTGGCCCTGGGTAAGTCTTAGATCGTCGATGGTTTTCCGTAATGTTTCCTCGTTGGCTTTACGCTCGGAAATGTCGCGCAGAATTCCGGTGAAACTGCGGCCTGTCGCGGTGCGGGTTTCGCTGACGGAAATTTCCACAGGAAAATGTGAGCCGTCGGCACGCCTGCCGACTGCTTCCCGGTTCAATCCGATGATGGTCGGTTGGTCATTGTTCAAATAGGCGGCGAGATAGCCGTCATGCTCGGCGGCGGTATCCGACGACATCAGAAGCGAAATATTGGCGCCGAGAACACTATCGGCGGCATGGCCGAAGATGTTCTGTGCCGCCTTGTTGTATGAAAGAATGGCGCCGGCCGGATCGATGGTGATGATCGCGTCAGCGGCGGTGTCCCGCATGACACGCAAACGCAACTCGCTTTCTTCCAACGCCGCCTGTGCTTGCTCGCGCTCCTGAATCTCGTCGCGCAATTCGCGGGTGCGCTCTGCGACCCGAAGCTCCAACCCTTCATTGAGTTGGCGGATTTCATTTTCCGCCAGGCGCCGTTCAGTAACATCCTGAATTGTGCCGCGCCGGCCGATTACCGTTCCCTGGCCATCGGTAACCGGAAGATTGATTTGGTGCACATAACGCACGGCGCCGTCAGGGCGAACAATGCGAAGCTCGGAATTAAGCTCTACGGCGTCGTCAAGGATGTCGCGAACATTCTGTTCGGCGTCTCGCCGATCATCCGGGTGGACCAATGAAAGCCAATTTTCGACCGTCGGTTCAAAGTCCTGGCGTGAAACCCCTAGAATGCCGTAGACCTGATCTGAATATTTCAGGATGGCGGCGGCATTGTCATATTGCCAACTGCCGATTTGGGCAATTTCCTGCGCTTCCGCCAAAAGCTCCTTATTCTCGCGCAGCGATTCTTCCGCCTGTTTGCGCGCGCTAATGTCGTTGATGACGGCAAAAAACAGCGGCGGGTCTTCCCCGGCCAGAAACTGGAGGCGCACCTCAACGGGATAGGTCGTGCCGTTCTGGCGCTTGTGAACGGTTTCGAAGATGAGAAACTTCTCGCTCCCATCCCTCAGGGGGTGCAGCGCTTCATGGAAGCTTTCTTCGGTGAATTCCGGTTTTATGTCATAGGCGGTGAGGGTGCGCATTTCATCCAGGGTGTAGCCCATATTGGCGAGGGCGCCCCGGTTTGCCTGAATAAATTTGCAGCTCTCGGCATCGAAGATGTAAATCTCGTTCCATGAATCCTCGACAATGCGGCCCAACCGGTTGCGTTCTTCCTCCGACTGTTTGCGCTCGCTGATGTTGAGCACCGTACCGACCATGCGGTAGGGCTTGCCGTCATTGTCTCTAAATACGCGGGCACGCTCGAACACCCAGCGAATTTCACCGTCCGGCCGCACCACGCGATGTTCCATCGCATAGGGCGCACGGCCCTCCAGCGCATCGTTGACGCCGCCGGTGACCAGATCGCGGTCCTCGGGATGGATGGTCTCGATAAAATTCGGATAGGTCGCCTCGAATTGTTCGCGATTCCGGCCGAACATCTCGTAAATGCCGTGTGACCAGTAAAGCGTGTTGCTTTCGATCTCCCACTCCCAATGCCCGAGCGAGGCAATCTCCTGGGCCTCGGCAAGGCGGGATTCGCTTTTGCGTAAGGCGCGCTCCGCCTTCTTGCGTTCAGTGACATCGTGAACAACGCCACGCATCATTGGCGCCTCACCCGGTGTTTCGTACCATTGCCCGGTGAGATGGAGGCATCTGCCGGGGCTCAAATCCTTGCCGACCATGCGAATTTCAAGTGACTTAATGGTGCTGGCCGTCTCCGGCCCGGAAAGAAAGGCGGCAAGGTCGTCCTGATTGCGCGCATCGATATTTACGATCAGGGTGGCGAAATTCACCTGATTGGGGCCGTCGCTGCGCGATAAATGGCCACCCGCGATATCGCAATAATGAAATTGCCGCGCTTTTAAATCCCAGCGCCAGGCACCCAATTCGGCGATCCGGTGCAGCCCGTCGGTCCAGGGCAACTCTTTCCACGGTCCGGCATCGGGCAGGGGCTGCGCCTGCTCGGCATTTTCGCTGACATCGAGCTGGCGCTCGCGATGTGCGCCGTTATTCCCTTGTGCTGCGTTTGCGTCGGGTTCACATTGCGCTTTCGCCGGATGGCCTGAAATCTGATCCATGAACTGGCGCTCCTTCAGCCTCGCGCGGGCATGGGGCGGCACGCAAATTCCGGCGGACGACTGACTGTGAACATTGTTATCATTGACTGTCTTTAAATTTATATAACGAAGTAAATTAGTCAGATATTAGCTTGGTATCCCCGCGCACCAACACGCTCTTGGTAGATTCTGATAAACGCCTTCGGAGCGCCGTATCGAACGCGCAATAATTTCTTAAAAATGTTATAAATCAATTAATTGACCATAATTTTTCGGAATTTTTTCGAGGCCAAGACGGACTCGCCAAGGGGCATAGGACATCATTCGCGAATAGCGTTCGAATAGCCGATCTAAAGTTACTACTATTATTTCATTGGGTTTATTTCGTCGGTTTGGTCGCCTCGGCCGATGATCTGAGGGTGGGGGTGATAAGATTAATCCTTAAGGCCAAACGCCGGGAATGCTAGACAGAAAGAGATGATCCAAATTACCGAGCAGATCGCCATCAATCCGCGCGAGATTAGTGAAACATTCATGCAGGCCGGCGGGCCAGGCGGGCAGAATGTCAACAAGCTCTCGACGGCGGTGCAACTGCGCTTCAACCTCAGCACATCACCCTCTCTGCCGGAGGATATGCGCGCCCGCGCGCGGCGCCTCGCCGGTCAGCGTTTAAATAAGGACGGCGAAATCATCATCTCCGCGCGGCGCTTCCGCACGCGTGAGAAAAATCGCGCCGATGCCCTGGCCCGTCTGGTGGCGCTGTTGCGCCAAGCGGCCAAGCGCCCCATCCGCCGCCGACCGACACGGCCCGGCAAAGCGGCCAAGAAGCGCCGCACCGACGCCAAGACCCGGCGCGGCCGCACCAAGCAACTGCGCGGCAGCTATCGCGGCGAGGATTAGCTTCCTGTAGGCTTCGCGCGAACCTTTGGCCAAAGGAGCAACGCGCCATGAGCGAACAACCGATTATTTATATGAATGGCGATTTCGTGCCGCTGAGCGAGGCGAAAATCTCGATCCTTGATCAGGGTTTTTTGCTCGGCGATGGCGTGTTCGATGTGGTCTCGGCCTGGAAAGGTTCGCTCTATAAGCTGGATGCGCATATCGAGCGTTTTTTTCAATCGCTCCAGGCGGCAATGCTGAACACATCGATGAGTCATGACGATTGGCGCGCCGCCATCATCGAAACGGTGCGGCGCAACGAGCTTCAGGATGCCACCATCCGCTTCATCGTCACGCGCGGCGTCTCGACAAAAGTGGTGGCCGACCCGCGCGATTTCGAGCCGACCATCATCATCTGGCCGGCGCCCTATATATTCCTCGCCGATGAGCAGAAGCGCGCCGAAGGCATTCGTCTTTTTATCAGCCATCTGCGCGCCTTTACGCCCGATAGCCTCGACCCGCGCTACAAATGTCTCGATCGCCTGCATTTCCAACTGGCCAAGATCGAGGCGCTCGATGCCGGCTGCGATGATGTCGTGTGGCTCACCCAAGGCGGCCATGTCGGCGAGGGGCCGGCATCGAATCTGTTCATCGCCCGGGGCGGCAAGCTGTTTACGCCGGGCGACGGCATCCTGCACGGCATCACCCGCCAGGCCTTCATGGAAATCGCCGCGGAGGCCGGTATCGAATGCATCGAAGCCAACCTCACTCCGTTCGATCTCTATTCAGCCGACGAACTCTTCACTTGTAGCACCGCCGGTGGCGCGCTCGCCGTGCGCGAGATTGCCGGGCGCAAAATCCAAGGCCCAGTACCCGGCCCGATCACGCAGAAACTCGACCGCCTTTACTGGGAAAAGCGCGAGTCAGGCACCGACGGCACACCTTTATATTAGCCCTCAAATGCCGGGCGCGCGCATCCGCGCTCTTGGCTACCGCGTATTAACTCGGACGCGCAGTCGCGCTTGCCGGAATGCTCGCCGCATTCCGGAGGGTGGTTCCGCTTGGAAGAGTCCTTAGGCGTCCGTTCAGGACTTCTGTTTCTGCTTCTGAATCCTGGCCCAGTCGTCGCGCAGCGAGATGGTGCGATTGAACACCGGCCGCTCGGGCGTTGAATCTGCGTCGAGGCAAAAATAGCCCTGGCGTTCGAACTGAATTGCCTCGCCGGGAGTGGCGCTCGCCAGGCTCGGCTCGATTAGGCAATTCTCCAGCACTTGCAGCGAATCCGGATTGAGGTCGTTGAGCACATCGTCTTCAGCGCCCGGATTCTCGCTGTTGAACAGGTGATTATAAAGCCGCACCTCTGCCGCCACCGAGTCTGCCGCCGAAGCCCAATGCAGCGTTCCCTTGACCTTGCGGCCATCAGGCGATTGTCCACCGCGCGATTCCGGATCATAGGTGCATCTCAGCTCGATCACCTCGCCGGCGTCATTCTTGATCACCTCGCGGCAGGTGATGAAGTAGGCATAGCGCAGGCGAACCTCGCGGCCGGGCGCCAGGCGAAAGAATTTTTTCGCCGGCTCTTCCATGAAATCGTCGCGCTCGATAAAAATCTCGCCGGAGAAGTTTATACGCCTTGTGCCGGCGCTCTCATCGTTCGGATTGTTGATCGCTTCAAGCTCATCCGTCTCGCCCTCGGGCCAATTTTCGATCACCACCTTGAGCGGCTTTAAGACCGCCATGCGGCGCTCGGCGGTTTTATTGAGTAGTTCGCGCACGCAATGCTCGAGGAGAGCAATTTCCACCGTCCCGTCGCTTTTGGAAATGGCGAGGCGGCTGACAAAATCGCGGATCGCCGCCGCCGGGATGCCGCGCCTTCTCAGGCCGCGCAGGGTCGGCAGGCGGGGATCGTCCCAGCCGCGTACATGATTCTCCTGTACGAGCTGAATGAGGCGGCGTTTCGACAACACGGTATAAGTTAGATTCAGGCGCGAGAATTCATATTGCAGCGGCACCATATCGACCGGCAGATGGGCGATCAGCCAATCGTAAAGCGGGCGATGGTCCTCGAATTCGAGCGTGCAGATGGAGTGCGTCACGCCCTCGATGGCATCCGACTGGCCGTGCGCGAAATCATATGTCGGGTAGATGCACCAGGCATCGCCGGTGCGTGGGTGATTGGCATGGAGAATGCGGTAGATCACCGGATCGCGCATGTTCATATTGCCCGAGGCCATATCGACCTTGGCGCGCAGCACCCGCGCGCCATTGGGAAATTCGCCGGCGCGCATGCGGCGGAAGAGATCGAGGTTTTCCTCGATGGGCCGCTCGCGATAGGGGCTGTTTTTGCCGGGCTCGGTCAAGGTGCCGCGATGCTCGCGGATTTCGTCCGGCGAGAGGTCGTCGATATAGGCATCGCCCGAATTGATCAGATGCTCGGCCCACTGGTAAAGGCGCTCGAAATGATCGGAGGCGAAATAAAGATGCTCGCCCCAATCGAAGCCAAGCCAGCGCACATCCTCCTGGATCGCATCGATATATTCGTGCTCTTCCTTGACCGGGTTGGTGTCGTCAAAGCGCATATGGCAGCGTCCGCCGAACTCAATGCCGATGCCGAAATTGAGGCACACAGATTTGGCGTGGCCGATATGGAGATAGCCGTTGGGCTCGGGCGGAAAGCGGGTGACGATGACATCGCGCCGCCCGGCGGCGAGATCGTCGCGGATGATGTCGCGGATATAATCGCGGATTTCCTCAGGCGCGGCCGGATCCGACTTGTCGTTCATTTCCGCCTCCGTGCGGCTGCGCCCGGCAATACAGGTTCGGGCCGGCGCCAGGCGCCTTGGCTCAAGCTAATTATGTTCATTATCGCTCTCTAAAATCGGTTGGACGCCGCGCCGTCTTTATAATCCTCTCGGGTAAAAGCGGCAATTCCGATTGTCGGCCTATTCTTGCCGGCGGAGGCCATAGCCGGGCGAGAAGGGCGGTTGATTGCTGAGGATTTTTTCGTTTGCGACGAGGGTATGGGCGGGCGATTCCGACATGTCTGAAACCTCGATGGCATTTGCCGTTATCGCGATGGCGCGCCACAGGGGGGCGCCGTGGGCGGTGTGGTATCCGACAAATCCGCTGCGGCCGAAATAACGGCATTCGGCGCCGGTCGGCGCGCCAAGGGCGAACAAGCCCGCATCGAGGCTGCTGGGCTCGGCGCCCTCGAGTTGCGGCGTGAAGTGTGCCGTGACCGAGCGGTAGGCGTTTCGCCGCTCTGGCAGCGGCGTATAAACATAGCTTCCCGGGTCGGCGATAACGCAGTTGCCGTCAATCCACAGTTCGATGGCGAGTTGATCATTGTGAGCGTGGCCGCGTGGGCAGGCGGCATTTTCGCCGCCGCAGCGAATGGCGAGGTAGAGCCCAGGCGCGCGCATGATATAGAGGCCAAAATCGGCGTAGGAGATGCAGGCGAGCTGATCGGTATCGAATGTGCCGGCAAGGGGGAAGCGGGCGAACTGCCTGTTCCCGGGCGCCGCCGTTTGCCATCTTTGCAAATACGCGGTGAACTCGTTTTCGCTGCCGATGGTTTGGCTAGGTTTTGCCGCGCTCTCGCCGCCCGCCAGCGATTCGCCGCCCGCCAGCGATTCGCCGCCCGCCAATGCCGCGACAATCATATTCTCCGGGTGGCCGGAGCCGGCGATCAGATGGCGATGGTCGAGATGGTCTTCCTGCAGATCATGGCGAAGGACAGGAAAGAGCTTGAAAAATCGGCCGCTGTCATTGTCGCCGATTTGCACGGCCCGGCCAGACGGTGCGCTGATATCACGGGCAAACGCGGCCATTTTTTCGAGTGCCGCGCCGAGCCAACCCGGTGTTTCGGACGAGATCGCCAAGAGCAACGCCGCGCCATACGACACCATTTCCGTACTGAGCCGGTGATAGCTCGTCGATGCCTCAAAATTACTGCCATCCGCGTGGAACTGGTATTGCGTCTCGGCGAGAAATTCCGCTGTGGCGAATTTCCGCCAGGCATTGGTCTCTGGGTCCTTCGGCAAATAGGCGCTGATGAAGAGCAGGCCGACAATATTGGCGAGATAGTGATTGTTGCGCGTCTCACCGTGGCGCTCAAAATTCGCCACGATGTGACGGCCATGCGCGCGCAGGGATGGCCAGAATATGTTCTCGAATTC
>JABIXB010000066.1 GCA_018666805.1 Rhodospirillaceae bacterium
ATGCGGTTATTCGGCCCTATCGGCGCCGAGGAGCGCAAGCGGAAAATCAGTATTTGGTGGGTGCCCGGCGACGCCTTCGCGCATGGCCGCACTGTCGGGCGGAAACAGGCTGGGAATATCGCCATATCCTTTTCGGTGAAATTGAGGTGTGAAGGACATGCTGCGTTGGCGTATATTGATGGCTGCGCGTATTTTGCCTTGGCCTTTGTGGTGGGCTTGACTGCGCCGTTGACCGGATTAACCACCGGTATGGCATTGGCCGGCCCCGGCGACCCTACACGGATGAGGACCCCGACGATCGCTGAGATGTTCGAAAATAATATGAGCGGGGCGTGAGCGCGCCCGTGAAGCGGATTGTTGTACTCGGCGGTGCGGGCGCCATGGGCGCCGGCATTGTGCGCGATCTGATTTCGCCGCAATCCGATACGAATACGCACATCACCGTCGCCGATATTTCACCCGACCGTATCGGCGAGGTGATTGCCGAATTTGATCCGGCGCGGGTGAGCGCGCTCGCGCTCGATGTAACGGATGCGGCGGCGCTGGCCGATTGTCTTGCCGCTGCCGATCTTTGCATGAACGCTGTGCCGACATTCGCCGGTCTTCAGATGACAATTTTCAACGCCTGTCTCTCAGCCGGTTGTGCCTATGCCGATCTCGGCGGCATGGGCGTCTATACGGTGCGGCAAAAGGCCGAGCATGAAAAATGGCGCGCCGCCGGCGCGATGGCGGTGCTTGGCCTCGGCGCCGATCCCGGCATGTCGAACGTCATTTGCCGAGCCGTGGCCGACAGGCTGGAGCGCATCGACAAGATCAACCTCTATTGGGCGGCGGAACTGGCCGGGCCGGAAAACCCGGTTCTGGTGCCGCCCTATAATATCGAGACCGTGCTCGGCGAATATGCCAATCCGAGCCAGCAATTCCTGGGTGGCGCGCTGGTGGAAGTTGCGCCGCAAACCGGGCAGGAAACGCTGCAATTGCCTGCCCCCTGGGGTGAGACGGAGTTTATGTATTCGCAGCATTCCGAGCCGCTCACCGTGCCCTTCGCCGACGGTATCCGCGACAAGGGCATCGGCGAATTTACCTGGAAACTGCATCTGCCGAAACGCGAACACGAAGCCTGGGTCGGGCTGGTCAAGGCCGGGTTTGGCGATTTCGAGACGCCGATTGACGTCAAAGGTGTGAGTCTCAGGCCTTCGGAAATGCTCGATGCCATGATCCGCCACAATATGGCGAAGCGCGCCGCCGATATTCCGGTTCAGGAGACGCATGAGATTCATCTCGCCATCGGCGAAGGCGAGCGCGGCGGGGAGCGTTTGCGCGTCGAAGCCCGCGTGACCGCAGATCCGGATCCGCTTTATGACGGCTATCTCGATGCCGCGACATCGATGAATGCGTCTCTCGCCGCTCAGCTGATGTTGCGCGGCGATGTGTGCGCCGGCGTTTGGGCGCCGGAGGAATTTTTCGACGTGACGGATTATTTCGCCGAATTGCGCAAGCGCCATTTTGAAATTGCGCTGGAAGAGGCGGCACTCTAGCTAGCGGCACAGGACGATAATTTATCGGCGGTTAACGTAATCAATGTAGATTATCGTTGAATTTGCCAATTTCGGTCACCGGCCGGAATATCCATCAATTATTTTGATTTCGAGAATTACTAGACGATGCCGGTCATTCTCCATTTGGGACAGTTTTTCGACAAATTTTCGGGCCGCTTCTTGCCCGCCCGTGAATATGCGGAGCTGGACATGCGGCGGCGCGCTCAGATGTTTGTCCTCACACATCTGCTATCGCCGCTGATCGCGTTTGGGCTGGCGGGTCTGCTCTATGGCGGCGCCGGCGTGGCGTCGTATCCCCTGCTTGGCCTGTCGCTCGGATTTGCCAGCTTTTATATCTATCCCTTCCTGTTGAAGGGCGTTCTGTCGTTTCGCGCGGCGAGTTTTCTATCGACCGGGCAATTGACCATCCTGGTGCTTCTGACGCTCTATTTTTTCGGTGGGTTTTCGTCCTTCGCGCTGCCCTGGATAGCCACTATTCCCATATTGGGCATGCTCTATCTCGGTTTGCGCGGCGCTTACTCGACCACGCTGATTGCCGCGATCGGGGTGTCGATTCTTTTTGCGTTGCATTTACTGGGCCACGGTTTCGACGATCCCATTCCGGTGGAATGGCGCAATTCGGTGCTGATGGCCTCCATTGGTCTTTGCATCCTGTTCAATACCGGCATCCTTTTTCTTCATGCGGGCCTGTATCAAATAGCGCAACGCGCCTCGCAGGAGCGCGGCGCGCGGCTCTCCCATGCCCAGGCTATGGCCAATTTGGGAAGCTGGGAATTCGATTTCTCGACGCGCCGGATGTTTTGGTCGCCGGAAATCCATCGGATGTTCGGCCTTGAAGAGTTTCAATTCGATGGCTCGCCCGAACAGTTTCTCTCCTTCGTCCACCCCGACGACAGGGCCTTGGTCCTGGAGCGCGCGCAGGATCTTGCACGGGGCACGGACTACGCCGTTTCCTTTCGAATCGTGAGGCCCGACGGCGAGGAGCGTGACGTCAGCGTGCAGGGCGAGATAACCCGCTTTGCCGATGAAAAGCCCAGTTTGGCGCAAGGCTTCGTCCACGATATTACCGAGCGGACGCGGATCGAGAGTGATTTGCGCAAGGCCGAGGAACGCTTTCGCGGCATTTTCGAGCAGGCTGCGGTGGGTATCGGTTTGATGACTCCGAGCGGGCGCTTCCTCATGGTCAACCAGAAATTATGCGAACTGATGAATCGCAGCGAGGCGGAATTGCTGAAGCTGCGCTTCGCCCAGTTCATCGATCCCGGCGATCTGGGTGTGGCGCTTCAGAATTTTACCAAATTGACTTCCGGCCAGGTTGAAACCTGTTCGCAACTGATTCGCTACTCTCCCGAAGCGGGAAAACAGATGTGGGGAAACCTGACGGTCTCCCTTATTCGCGAGGACGGCAGTGACCGCTTCGCCCTGTTGGGAATTGTCGAGGACATCACCGAGCGGCGCCAGGCCGAAGAACGCCTGAAAGACCGCGAAACCCGCCTCCAGCTGATTACAGACAATGTGCCGGGCGCGCTGTTCTTCGTTGATAGCGACATGCACATTCTATTCGCCAATAGCATATGCGAGAAATGGTTTGCCCTGCCGCGCGAAGATCTCACCGGCAAGCGGCTGGAGGAATTTTTCGCGGTTAATAATTTTGCCGCCTTTAGCGCCCAGATGATGCGGGCGCTGGCCGGCGAGCAGGCGACCTATGAAGGCAATTTGACCTATCCGGACGGTGTCGAACGGGACGTTGTGGCCTCCTGCATGCCGCATTTCGCCGCCGGCGGCGGTGTTGAGGGAGCCTATGTATTTGCCCAGGATGTGAGCCAGCGGAAACGGGCCGAGGAACAGCTCCGCCAGGCTCAAAAAATGGAAGCCGTGGGACAGCTTACGGGCGGGGTGGCGCATGATTTCAACAACCTGCTGAGTATCATTCTGGGAAACCTCGACCTCCTCGACGAAAAGATGGCCGGCGGCGAGGCGCTACATAAATATTTGAACAATGCCATTGGCGCGGTGGAGCGTGCCGCCAGTCTGACCCACAGGCTACTCGCCTTTTCACGAAATCAGCCGCTCAATCCCGTCGCCGTCGATGTCAATAAGCTTTTGAGCGATATGTCGGATCTCATGACCCGAACTTTTGGGAAAGATATTGCCATTCGCTTCGCGCTTGCCCCGGACATCCCCGGAACGTGGGCGGACGCGCATCAACTTGAATCGGCGGTGCTGAATTTGGCCCTCAACGCGCGCGACGCCATGCCCGACGGCGGCAAGCTGACCGTGGCCTCAACTGTCGTCGAATTGGACGAAGCGCAAGCTGCGCAAGAGGCGGAGGCAGCGGGAAAATATATCGAAATCAGCGTGAGCGATACGGGACAGGGCATTGCCGAAAGCGACGTGGAGCATGTCGTCGAGCCATTCTACACGACCAAGGAGGTTGGCCAGGGCAGTGGTCTCGGCCTTTCCATGGTATTCGGCTTTATCAAGCAGTCCGGTGGACATTTACACATTACCAGCCAGTTGGGCGAGGGCACCCGTGTCGCGCTGTATTTGCCTATTATCTCCGGCGCGGCGGCTACGGCACGGGACAGCGACACCACGGCGGCGGAAGCGCGTGGCGCGGGGCAGATAATCCTGGTAGTGGAGGATGATTCCGATCTACGCCATTTCGTCGAACAAGCCCTTGGTGAGCTGGGTTATCGCGTTTGTTCGGCCGCTGACGCGGCAGAAGCGCTCAATCTGTTGGAGGAGAATCCGGGAGTTGAGCTTTTATTCTCAGATATTGTGCTGCCGGGCGGCGTCAATGGTGTTGAACTCTGGCGCGAAGC
>JABIXB010000067.1 GCA_018666805.1 Rhodospirillaceae bacterium
GGTTGAACAGCTTGCCTGATTGATTCCAGGTCGAGCCGGTCCCAAGCCCTCTCCCGTCCGGGAGAGGCTTTTAGCGGAGTGTCTAATTCTCGAGGACGATTTTACCGCGCACCCCGCCCTGCTCCAGCTTTTTATGCGCCTCGGCGACCTCCGTCAGAGGGAGCACCGAATCGATTACGGGGCGGATCTGGCCGCGTTCAATGAGCTCGCGCAGGCGGTCGAGCTTGGCGCCGTATGGCGTCGCAAAGACGAGGTGCAAGGTGACGTTCTTATCCCATGCCGCGAGCAAATTCTGCGGCTGGGAAATATCGACGATCGAGATGAGCCGGCCGGACGGCCTGAGGATGGTGAAGCTGCGCTCGATGGTGTCGCCGCCGATGGTGTCGAGCACGAGGTCGACGCCGGCGCCGGCGGTCTCTTGGTGGATCACCTGGGCGTAATCCTCTTTGTGGTAGTCGATGACACGATCGGCCCCCAGGCTCTTCGGCAAATCGATGTTGCGCGCGCTACAGGTGGTAAACACATAGGCGCCCATGGCCTTTGCCAGCTGGATGGCGAAACTTCCAATGCCGCCGGCGCCGGCGTGGATGAGCACGGATTCGCCGGCTTGAAGCTGGCCACGGATCATCAGGCAATCCCACACGGTTACCCCGACCAAGGGCATGCTGGCCGCCTCAACATGCGAGAGATTGGCGGGTTTGCGCGCAACGATGCTTTTGTCGGCGACGTGATATTGCGCGTAGCTGCCAGACCCTTGCAGCAGCTCCGGCATGTAATAGACCTCGTCACCGGCGGCAAATTCCGCGACCGCGCTGCCGATTTTTTCGACCACGCCCGACACGTCCGAGCCAAGTACCGCCGGAAGTGTCATCAAATCCTGATAGTCGCCGCGCCGGGTCTGGTAGTCGACCGGGTTGACGGAGGTTGCTTTGATCCGCACCAGCAGTTCGTTGGCGCCGGGTTCAGGCGTGGCAATTTCCGCCGCCTCGAACACGTCCGCACCACCAAACGCCTTGATAATCATCACTTTCATTAATTTTCGCTCCCTTCGATAGGCAAAAGCTGCCTGACTAATTGCCGAGAACGTCGAGCACGCCCTTTAGAATATCCTGCGGCGAGAGCGGGTCGTCTGCCGCCCGTTCGGGCGCGGGCGCGGGCGCTGGCTCGGGCGCGCGCCGCGTGTCCTCGCCCTGTTGCGGCGCGAGGGTTGAGGAATCCTGACCGGCCAATGGGGCCTCCGAGCCGCCGCCCTGTTGTGGCGCCAGCGCGGGCTCCGAGCCACCGTCCGATGGCGGCGCTTGGCTGCTGTCGGGCGCGGCCTTATCCGGGTCGCCGAAGATGCCGCGCAGCAGCGTGTCTTCAAGCGTGCCGGGCTCGGCCTTGGCGCCTTTGCGCAATTTCGGCAGGACGAATTTTTGCACCGTTGATTTGGCGATCTTGCCGATCAGGAAGGTCTGCATTTCCGCAATCAAAAGCTCGCGCGCCGGGTTGTCGATCGGCCCGGTCAAATGCACGCCGACCGGTGGCGCCTTGGGGTGGTCGGTGAGAGTAAAGATGGAGGTGAGATCGAGCCGCCAGGACGGCAGATCGGCGGTGCCGCGCACCGTTCCATGCCCGCCATCGGCGCGGATTTCGAGATCGTTGGTGGTGGCGAGGCCGTTTTGGACGCGGATCGTGCCATCGAGGGAATCGAGCCTTGTGGTGCCCTCCGTAAGCCCGGCATCGGCAAGCGAGAGAAAATCTTCCGGGTCGTTGAGCGCGCCAAGCTGATCACTGAGCGCGCGCAGATCGACGCCCTCGACGGTGCCATTGCGCGCGCTCAATGTGGCATCGCCTTGCAGCGCGCGGACCAGGTCATATTCGCTGTTGCCCGCGGTGGTGAAGCGGCCATCGACGCTGGCAAGCCCGGTTGCCGCTTCGATATTGGCCGCCTTTTGCAGCGCCTCGGCAATATCCATGCTGTCGAGCTTGAACGAGATGTTGGCCTGCGGCGGCGTGGCATTGGCGACATGGCCCTGGGCCTCCAGCAGGCCGCCGAAAATACGCCCGCGCAGGGAATCGATTTCGAGCGCGCCTTCATGTACGCGCGCCTTGAGCTCGGCCTGATCGAAACGATAGCCGCCGGCCAGAATGGCATCGGCGCTGAGTGCAATATCGGCTTCAATCTCGCCCAGCGGCGAGAGATCGAACGGCTCGCGCGACCACTGCCCCGGCGCCGCGCCGGCTTCGCTTGCAGCGCTTTGATTTGCCGAATTGGTGGTTGCGCCACTTTGCGCAGCAGCTTCGCCAGCGCCGCCAGCGTCGGCGCTGGCTTTGGCGCCGCCGATAAAGAGCCCGACATCGAGCAGCCCGGCCTCGAGATTTGCGCCGACCACCGGCACCGCGCCGCCGAGGTCGAGATCGGCTGAGCCGGTGACGTGCGTTTCGCCGAGCGCCAGGTCCAATTCCGACAGCGCCGCCGCCACGGCGTCGCCGACGAGGCGGCCCTTGATATGCACCGCGCCGACTTCCTCACCCTCATAGGGCGCGCCGCTCAGAAGTTCGGCAAGAGAACGAAAGCTCGGATTGCTGAGATCGAAGGCGAGGTCGTAACGCCCGCCGCCGGAGAAATCGGCGAGGTTGCCGGCCAATTGCAGATGGTTGCCGGCGGCACGCGCCGAGAGGCTCATTTCAAGTGCATCCAGGCTGCCATCGAGGCCACCGTCGAGCGCCAGCGGCCCAAGCCGTCGCGCCAGTTTGGGCGGCGTCATATCGGCGGCACGCAACAGCTCCGCCGTATCGCCGGCGCGCATCTCAATGCCCATATTGAGCGCCGCGTCTGCGAATGGGGTTAGAATGCTGCCGAC
>JABIXB010000068.1 GCA_018666805.1 Rhodospirillaceae bacterium
GACAGCCTGTTGCGCGCCGGCCTGCGCGCTGGTTTTGGTCTGCCCTATGAATGCAGCACCGGCTCATGTGGCACCTGCAAGTTCGAATTGCTCGACGGTGAGGTGGCAGACCTGTGGCCGGACGCGCCGGGCCTGACAGAGCGCGACAAACGCAAGGGCCGCAAACTCGCCTGTCAAAATCACCCGCTAAGCGATTGCACTATAAAAATGCGCATCGACCCAGCCGCCGTGCCGAGAATTATCCCGCGGCGGCAGGTGGTGCGGCTTGTTGAGAGCCGGAAGCTGACGCACGACATGCAGGAATTTCATTTCGCCGGCGAGGCGGCGGCCGAGTTTCTGCCCGGCCAATATGCGCTTCTCGATCTACCGGGCGTAAACGGTCTGCGCGCCTATTCCATGGCCAATCTTGCGAATGAGTCGGGTGATTGGCAATTTCACATCAAGAACATGCCGGACGGCGCCGGCAGTCAGGCGCTGTTTGGCGGCGCTGTAACGCCCGGCAGCGAAATTGAGTTGGATGGTCCCTATGGCCTCGCCTATTTGCGCGAAGCCCCGCGCGATATTGTTTGTATCGCCGGTGGCTCGGGCCTCTCGCCCATGGTCTCGGTCGCGCGCGGTGTGGCGGCGGATGCCGCCTTCAGCGCCCGCCAACTGCATTTCTTCTATGGCGGCCGGCAGCCGCGCGATATTTGCGGCGAGGATTTCCTGCGCTCTTTACCCGGATATTCCGAACGAATACATTATCACGCCAGTATTTCCGAACCCGATGCGGCTCAGCAAACATGGCCAGGCACTGTTGGTTTCGTGCATGAATTGGCAGCTGAAACATTGGCCGGAGCGCTCGCCGACTATGAATACTATTTTGCCGGCCCGCCGGCCATGGCTGAGGCAGTGCAGCGCATGCTGATGATCGATCACAAAGTGCCGTTCGATCAGCTCCATTTCGATCGCTTTTTCTAACCCACCATGGCCGGAAGTTTCACCGTCACAATTGCGGATTCCGGCGCGAATTTTCACTGTCCCGAAGACGAACGCGTGCTGATCTCGATGGAAAAACAGGGTCTTCGCCTTATTCCCATCGGTTGCCGCGGCGGCGGCTGCGGCACCTGCCGGGTAAAGGTCACTGAGGGCAGCTACCGCACACGCAAAATGAGCCGGGCACATGTGAGCGAAGCCGATGAGCAGGCAGGCATTGTGCTCGCGTGCCGCCTGATACCCGAGAGCGATCTCGTTCTCGGGCTTGCGGGCGAGGGGAATGGCGTGTGGAATAGAGCCAGGGAACAGGGAGGGAAGGGCCATGGCGTTAACGGGAGTATTGCGTGCGGGATTCGTCCAATTCCGCGTGCTTGAGATGGATGAGGCGCTGGCGCATTACGTCGACCATATCGGCCTCGAGCTGGTCGAGAAGGCCGATGACGGGCGCGCATACCTCAAGGGCTATGACGAATTTGACCGTCACAGCATTGTCCTGCGCGAGGCAGATGCGCCGGGCGTCGATGTCATGGCCTTTAAGGTCGGGGGCGCGGCCGATCTCGACACATTCGAAAAACGTATCACCGATTTTGGCCTGGCCGTCGATCACGTGGCGGCGGGCGAGCAGCCGACTGTCGGGCGGCGCATTGGCTTTGAATTGCCGAGCGGACACCGCATAGAGCTTTATGCCGAGATGGCGCGCTCCGATAACGGGCCGATCACCGAAAATCCCGACATATGGCGCGACGACCCGCATGGCATGCGCGCGCTCGGTTTCGATCACTGTCTACTTTATGGCCCAAACGTTGCCGAGGTGACCCGCTTTTTCACCGAGGTGCTCGATTTCGGCCTGGTCGAGAAGGTGCAAACACCGGACGGTCCGATTGCCGTCTGGCTCACCAGCAGCACCAAATCGCACGAGGTCGCCTTTGTCGAACATCCTGAGCCGGGCAAGTTCCATCATGTCTCGTTCCTGCTCGAATCGTGGAACGATGTCGGCCACGCCGCCGATATCATCTCGCGCTACGATATCTCGCGCGATGTCGGCCCCACCCGGCACGGCATCACGCGCGGCCAGACGATCTATTTCTTCGACCCGTCGGGCAACCGCAATGAGGTCTTCGCTGGCGGCTACAGCTATTTCCCCGATCATCCGACCCGCGTGTGGACGCCGGATCAATTGGGCAAAGGTATTTTTTATTACGAGAAAGAGCTCAATGACCGTTTTCTCGGCGTGGTGACGTGAGCGGGGATGCCGTCCGCGCCCTGACTTTTGACGTTTTCGGCACCGTCGTCGATTGGCGCACCAGCATCGCGCGCGAAGGCGTGGAACTGGGCCGCGCCAAGGGTATCGATCTCGATTGGCACGAATTTGCCGATGATTGGCGCGCCCTATACCAGCCGGCCATGCAGCGCGTTCGCAGCGGCGAGATCGCCTGGTGCAAGCTCGACGATTTGCATCGCATGAATTTAGATGAATTGCTGGCCCGCCATGGCGTCGATGGCCTGACGGAAGCCGAGTTGGATCATCTCAATCGCGCCTGGCACCGTCTCGACCCCTGGCCGGATGCCATTGCCGGCCTCACCCGCCTGAAACAGAAATTCACCGTGGCGACGCTCTCCAACGGCAATGTTTCGCTGCTCGTCAACATGGCGAAACGCGCCGCATTGCCCTGGGATGCCGTGCTTGGCGCCGAAACAGCGGGCGCCTACAAGCCGCAGCCGGCAGCCTACCTTAAAACCGCCGAGATGCTTGGCTGCGCGCCCGAGCAATGCATGATGGTTGCCGCCCATAATGGCGACCTCGCCGCCGCTGCCGCCCTTGGCATGAGGACGGCGTTCGTGCTTCGCCCAAGCGAATACGGCCCGGAGCAAACAACCGATCTCGCGCCGCAAGGGGATTGGGATATCGTCGCCGCGGATTTTCTTGAGCTGGCCGACAAGCTCGATTGCTGATTACGTCGCGATAGCCGACAAATATTCCAGCACGTCGCTGGTCTCGACCACATCCGCAGAGCAGCGATTCATGTCGAACAGGTTGATTGCCTGGGAAATGGGCATGCGGTCGAACACCGCGTCCGACGGCACGATGGCGCGGAAATTGTAGGAAAAGGCGTCGAACACGGTGGCGCGCACGCAGTTGCAGGTCGAGCCGCCGGTGATGATCAGTGTGTCGATATTGCGCTCGATCAAATAGGGCAGCAGCGGGGTTCCGAAAAAACTGCTCGGTTTCTTTTTGGTGATCACCAGGTCGCCGGGTTCGGGCGCGATCTCCTCGGCGATCTCGCTACCGAAGGTACCTTCGAGATAGACATTCTCGCTGTCCGGCGCGCCGATCTTGGCGTCGAACAGGCCGGCATCGCCGGCTTCGCGGTCGATGGCGAAGCGGGTATAGATGACCGGCGCTTGGGCGGGGCGGGCGGCGGCAAGAATTGTTTGGATTTTGCGTAGCGCTGGCCAGGCGACGGCGGGCGCTGCGTAAGGGAATTTATCCGGATCATTTCCCACCTCTTCGCCGGTCATATAGTTCTGCACATCAATGACGACCACCGCCGGGCGCGCGCCATAGCCGATTGATCGCGCCCATTTGCCGCGCTCAATCGTCGCCAGGTCTTCGGCGCTGAGATATTCCCGCCAATCCGGCATGAAGAATTACCCCTGCCAGGGCGCGATCGGCGTTTCCCATTGGGGTTGTGACGCGCCGCTCATTAATTTCAAGAACAGCTCGATATGATTGAACAGCCAAGTGCCGTTTTCCTTGCGGAACTGGGATTCGTACCAGCCACCGATCCAGGTGTCTTCGGTGCTGCCATCTTCCTGCGTGGCCTTGGCCAATTCCCAGAGATAATATTCGCCCTCAGCCGTTTGCCCGTCCGCCGCCACTGTGATAATCGGCTGAGTCATATAGTGGAGCGCCCAGGGCAATGTAACGGTGCTGGTTTCGCGCAGGCCCTCGACAATTGCATCGCGGCCGCTCCAGCCGCCGACTTCCTTGCAGTTCCAGACCGCGTCTTCGGTGAAGCAGGCCACCATCATTTTCGGATCGCCATTATGGTCCGCCGCCTTGGCATAGCGCGCGATCAACTGCTTGATATCTTCAATGTCTTCCATGCGCTTCAGGCGCTTTTCGATGTCTTGAGACATGATGTTCTCCCTGTTGAATGATGCGTTGTTTAGCTGCTTTTTGCCTCGATTGCCGCCATCAATTGCAGCGTGCGCTGGGCTTTCTCATAAATCGGGTAATCGACGAAATAGCCGTCCACCTGGATCGAAGCGGAGCCCTCAGCTTCCGCCGCGGCGAAAGCTTCAACATATTTCAAGGCCCGCGCAACCTCATTCTCGTCCGGCGTGAAGACGGCGTTGACGGGTGCGACTTGCGCCGGATGGATGCACAGTTTGCCGCGAAATCCGAGCGCCAACGCAGTCTGCGCCGATTGTTCGAGGTGTTCGCTGTCCGCTAAATCGATAAACACCGTATCGATCGGCGCTTCCAGCCCGGCAACGCGCGAGGCGAGCGCAATCACCGAGCGCGCATGGCTAAGCTCACTTTCGCCCGGCGTCCACACCATGCCCATATCGTTGGTGAAGTCGCCGGCACCGAACGAGACGCGCTTGATGCGGCTGCCGGCGCCGGCAATCTCGCTGATCGCCGCGACGCCGCGCCCGGTTTCGATGATCGGCAGGATATCGAGTGTGCCGACCGCCATGCCGCGTTCGCGCTCGATTTGGCAAACGAGCCAGTCGATCATCTGCAATTGGCTGGCGCTTTCGACTTTCGGCAACACAATGCCGTCGAGCCACGGGCCGATGATTTCTTGCAGATCGCCATAGCAAAAATCCGTATCGCTGGAATTGATGCGGATATAGCCCCGGCTGGCACGCCCGGGCCGGCCTTTTAGCGCCGCTACCACCGTCGCGCGCGTCGCCGCTTTTTGCTCGAGTGCGACCGCATCCTCCAAATCCAGTATCACCGCATCGGCGCCGATGGTGAAAACCTTCTCCACCTTACGGGCGTGGTTGCCGGGCGCGAACAGCCAGCTACGCAACGGGTCCATGCGCTTAATGCTCCGCTTTAAACATTGTTCGCGCGCCCCCAGGCCTGCTGCAACTCCATCGAATAGGTGAAGCGTCCGGCCGGATGCTCGATGACGGAGATCTCGTAATGCCGCCCCGAGGGTTCGGCATAACGGCGGACGATGATCAGCGCCGGCGTGCCGGCCTCGACTTCCAACTCGACCGCATGTTCGGGCGATATTTCGCCGGCAAACAGGTCGATTTCGACTTTCGCCGGGCGCTGGTCGAAATGGCGGTCGATCAGGGCATGTACCGGCGTGCTGTCCTTGCCGATCCATTGCACCAAAGGTGCATATTTCGGCAATACATAGATGTTGCTCCAACACAGCGGCAGACCATCGGAGCGCCTTCTCAAACATTCGATATGGAACCAGCGCCTGCGCACCCGGCCGTCGAGCGTCTCGGCCAGGGCCTTGTCCGCCACCCGTTCGCGCGCCGAGAGAATATGCAGGCGGGTATCTTCCGGATATTGCAGAAATTCGCCGAGCGAGCCCAGGGTTTGGACGAATTTGGCTGCCGGCTCGCGTGCCTGGACCATCGTGCCCGAGCCTTGCCGGCGCGATACCACGCCCATTTCGCCGAGCCGGCGCAGTGCCTCGCGCACGGTATAGCGGCTAACGCCGAATTGCTGGCACAGTTCGAGCTCGGACGGCAGCATGGCGCCGACCGGATGGTGATCGTCGGCGATCCGCCCGAGCAGGGAATCGGCGACCTCCTGGTAGCGCAGGCGCGATTTACGTGTTTTCGTCTTAGCCATAGGGTGATCGCCAGTTTACTGCGGCACGCCAAGATTGGCTCCCGCCGGACGGGCTATTATAAAGGTCAAACACGCCGCCGCGCAGCCCTTTCCGGTAATTGGAGTAAATAATGAAATTGACAGGAATTAAGGTGCTCGACCTCTCGCGTTTTCTGCCGGGCTCGCACCTGGCCATGATGATGGCCGATCATGGCGCCGAGGTGATCAAAATCGAGGATACCAAGGCCGGTGATCCGGTGCGCTATATCGGCGCTGAGAGCGGCGGCCAGACGGTTTATTTCCGCAACGCCAACCGCAACAAGAAGAGCCTATCGCTCGATCTCAAGAGCGAGGAGGGGCGGGAATTGTTCATGCGCCTGGCGGAAGGCGCCGATGTGGTGCTCGAGACCTTCCGCCCCGGCGTGGCTACGCGCCTCGGTATCGACTATGACAGCGTCAAGGCGCGCGCGCCGCAGATCGTCTATTGCTCGATCTCGGCTTTCGGCCAGGATGGCCCCTACCGCGACCGTCCGGCGCATGACCTCAGCGTTTGCGCGCTCGCCGGCGTCGCCAGTCTCAGTGTCGATCCCAGCGGCCAGCCCAATATGCCGTGCATGCCGCCGAGCGACATGGGCGGCTCGTTGATGGCGTTCGGCGGCATTTTGATGGCGCTGGTGGGACGCGCCAAGAGCGGCAAGGGCGATTATCTCGATATGTCGATGTATGACTCACTTGTCTCCTGGACGCCGCACATCGCCGGCAAGGCGCTGGCCGAGGGCCGCGCGCCGGAGCCCTGGCAGGAGCGCACCCAGGGCGGGGCGGCCTTCTACCGGCCCTATGCGGCGAAGGGTGGTGGCCACATCACGCTCGGCGGCAGCGAAATGAAGTTCGTCACCAATTTTCTCACCGCCATGGGGCGCGAGGATTTGATCGAGGTCGCCAAGCGCCCACCCGGTGATGCGCAGGTAGAGCTGCGCGATTATTTGAGCGAGACCTTTCTTACCAAAACGCGCGACGAATGGAGCGCGTGGTTCAAGGGGCGTGATATTTGCTTCGCGCCGGTGCTCGATCTCAAGGAAGCATTCGACAATGAGCATTTGTATGCGCGCGACATGCTGCTGCGCGACGCTGACGGCAATGCCCATCTCGGTATCCCGATCAAGTTCCGCGAGGAGCCGGGCGCGGTGCTGATGGAGGCGCCGGCATTGGGCGAGCATTCCGAGGAAGTGGCGCTTGGCGCCGGTCTCAGTGCGGATGAAGTCGCGGTCTTGAAGGAAAAGGGCGTGCTGCGCACCGCCTGAATATGCTTTATCCGGGTGGCAGCGGCGGGTCGTTGATTTTCTTGCTTTGCCTGGAGACTACTGCCTCGCGGTAGGTGAGATAGATCGTGCTCGAAAAAATTACCGCGCCGCCGATCCAGACAAACAGCTCCGGCACCTGGCCAAAGAGAAAGAAGCCGAGCAGGCTGGCCCAGATCAGGCGCAGGAAATCGAGCGGCAGCACGGTTGTCGCATCGGCTTCGCGGAAGGCTTGCGCCAGGCAGAGGTGCCCGGCGGTTCCAACCGAACCCATCAAGGCGAGCCAGCCGAGCTCTTCCCAGCTTGGCCACTGCCAAACGAAGGCGGCGGGAATGGCTGAAAGGGGGGTAAGGAACAGCGCCATATAGGCGGTCAGCGTGAGGCTTGATTCGGTGCGCGCCAGCACTTTGATCATGAGCAGCGCGCAGGCCCAGATCACGGACGAGCCGAGCGCCATCAGCGCGCCCAATTCAAGGTCGCCAGCGCCGGGGCGGAGCACGATCATCACGCCGGCGAAGCCGATCAGCAGCGCGCCGATGCGGCGGGCGCGGATTTTTTCGCCGAGCAGCAGCACCGCGCCGAGCGTGACAAAAAGCGGCGCGGTAAAGCTCATCGCCGCGACGGTGGCAAGCGGCGCCACGGTAACGGCGGTAAAAAACAACAGCATCGAACCGACATGCACGCCACCTCGGATGGCATGCAGCCCGAGGCGTTTGGTGCGCAAAATGCCGAAGCCATAGCGCATGAAGAATGGCGCGAGGACGATAATGCCAAAGAGATTGCGGAAAAACGCCATCTCGAACGGATGCTGCGCCTCGCCGACATGGCGAATAAGTGCATGCATGGAGGAGAACAGAATGGTGGCGCAGAGCAGCAATAGCATGCCACGCATCTGCCCCGGCAGGCGCAAATAGATCGCGCCGAAAAAGGCGAAAATTTGCGCCGGGCGTTCAGTCATGCCACGGCGCCGGAAGGCCTATTTCTTCTCTTTGACGACGACCGCGCCGCCGGCCTCTTTCCAGGCGGCAAAACCGCCCTTGATATGGGCGACCGGCTTGAGTCCCATATTTTGCACCGCTTGGGTGGCGAGGGCCGAGCGCAGGCCGCCAGCGCAAAAGAAAATAAAACGCTTTTCACTGGCGAAGTCCTCACGGAAATATGTGCTCTCCGGATCGATCCAGAATTCCAGCATGCCGCGCGGCGCATGCATTGCGCCCGGCACCGCGCCTTCGCGCCACAGCTCGCGGATATCGCGGATATCAACCAGTTGTACAGCCTCATCATCGGCGAGTTTGATCACCTGTTCCGCCGTCAGAGTCTCGATTTCAGCTTCCGCCGCCGCGCACAGTTCCTTGACGCCCTTGGTAATCATTCTGAATGTCTCCAATATTCCCGTTATGCTTTGGTATAACATTGATCGCGGCGAAGCTGTACTTAACCATTTGGGGTTATACTCGGCCAATGTTGCAGAACGAGTTTACGCCGGAACATTTTGCCCGCGAGGACGGCGGTGACGACGAAATGTTTTATGGCCAGGCGCGCTTGGTCAAGCATATCGATGAGCCGGCGTGCGCCGCGTTGGCCAGCTATTACGCCCGTACACTCAAGCCCGGCGGCGATATTCTCGACCTGATGTCGAGCTATGCTTCGCATTTGCCTGCCGATGCGGCTTATGGCCGTGTCGTCGGTCTTGGCATGAACCAAGTGGAATTGGATGAGAACTCTCAATTGAGCGAACGTCTGATTCACAATCTTAACGCCAACCCCACCATGCCGTTCCCCGATGGCACTTTCGATGCCTGCATCCTCGCCGTCTCGGTGCAATATCTCACCCAGCCGGTCGAAACCTTCGCCGATGTGGCGCGCGTGCTGAAACCGGGCGCGCTCTTGGCCATTTCGTTCTCCAATCGCATGTTCGCTACTAAGGCGGTCGCCGTCTGGCGCAGCGTCGGCGATGCCGATCACGCACGCTTGCTTGAAATCTATCTACGCTGCGCCGGCGGCTTCGGGGATTTATCGTTCGAGGATCTTTCGCCCGAGCTCGGCCAATCAGATCCGCTTTATGTGGTGAGCGCGCGCCGCGAGATGGTGTAATATCTCTGGCGGGGAGGAAGAAACATGCGCAAAAAAATCACGAAGACCGATGCCGAATGGCGTGAATTATTGACGCCGGAGCAATATCAGGTCAGCCGCCAGGGTGCGACGGAGCCGCCGTTCAGCGGCAAATATTGCGACGAGAAAGGCACCGGCACCTATGTTTGTGCGAGCTGCGGCGAGGCTTTGTTCGCGTCAGACACGAAATATGAGTCGCGCTCCGGCTGGCCGAGTTTTTGGCGCCCGGTTGATGGCGAAAGCATCGGTGAGCTGGCCGATGAAAGCCATGGCATGCGCCGCGTTGAAGTGTTGTGCGCACGCTGCGATGGGCATCTCGGTCATGTGTTTGAGGACGGGCCGCAGCCGTCGGGTCTGCGCTACTGCATCAATTCAGCGGCGCTCGATTTCAAGCCTTCGGAAGAATAATTAGCACCCGTGTCATTGGCCACAATCGAATGCGCTACATAAAGGAACGAAGGTCGCCGGCGAATGGCGGCTGATCAATTATTTCCGGATTTTTGATTTCAGACGCGTTTTGTTCGATCAGCGCATCGTCGCCACGGGCATAGCGTAGGAACGCATTGACGATTATCGCGGTCGTTTCCTGGTCGTAACCAAGCCCAAAGATCGGCGAGAAGACGAGTGGAATTTCAAGATCCGGCTGTTCGCAACTGACGGCGTCAAGATCCGTCACATGATCAGTGATCGGCGTGCTCAATATTTCGGATCCGCTCAACATTTCGACGATGAATTGCTTCACCATAGCCAAGGTCGCATGGCCAGGATCGGTGTCGCGTTCGGCCAATTTCACTACCGGCCACAAGGTTTTTGGCGCATACAAATAGGCGTTGAAGGTCTGGCGAATTCCTTCCAATTCTTCCTCCCCCATCGTTGAGAGCCCCAGTTTGCCACTCTCCGTCGCTTCGGGAATTCGACCGTCCGCATCACGCAACGGAATATTGTGGCTTATTGCGATCGGACTGCCAGGATAGGGGTACAAGATATAAACATTACAGGCATCGGCGCCTAAATTGCGGTTTAGTTCGATCGTGCGGAACGCCTGCTCGCGAGTTTCTCCGGGAAAGCCGATCATGTTGAAAGTCGAGATGCGGATTCCATGATCCTTGACGGTTTTCAGCCGCTCGATCAATTCCTCGTTTTTATAACGCCGCATGACCGATTTACGAATTTCCGGGTCACCGCTTTCGACGCCGATACTCATCGCCACACAGCCCATCTCCCGCGCCAGGGCAACCTTTTCCGGGCGGATCGTATTCGGCATGACGGAACAACCGAACATGATGTTTAACGGTTTGATCAAATCGCGAAGTTCTTCGAGATGTTCAATTTTGGGCAACAAGAACGTGTCGTCGACGAACTTGAACCATGTCGCCCCGTGCAGATCGTAAAGTTCCTTTAACTGCTTGTAAGTCGTTTGCGGCGATTGCACGCGAAAATACCCGCTCCTGCCGCCGGTAATCTCGGCGATGGTCGGGTCGACACAATAGGCACATCGCATCGGACATCCGCGCGACTGGGAATAGAGAGATCCTTTATAGATTTGGCCGTCATATGGTCTGAAAAGATGCCGCTCGTCGAAAATCGACCAATCCGGGGTCGGCAGGTCGTCGAGGTCGAAGAAACGCGGATCCAACTCGTTCTTCCTGACCGTGCCATCGGCAAGCTTGACCCACATCGATTTTACAGTCGTGTAGTCCTTGCCCTCAGCCATTCGATTTATCAGTTCGACGAAGGTCCGGTCGGCTTCGCCGATACAGGCAATATCAATACCCGGCTGGGCAATACAGTCGTCCGGCGCAATTGTCGGATGGACACCGCCAACAATCACTTTGGCATTATGTTTGACTGTCTGTATCAGGTCGCAGGCAAATTGAAACGTCGTTGTCATTGCCGAAATGGCGATCAAATCCGGCGAGAATCGGTCGATGGTACGCTGCAATGCTTCGCTATAGTCCACGGCTTCGTCATCGACGACCAAATCCTCAAGTGTGACCGCCGTCTGCTTGAATATTCCGATCTGTCCCTTGACGATCGGTGCGGTCTCGTCGCCGGCGGAAACGTTTCGCTCAACATCTTTTTCGGAGATCACGTGACTTGCCGTGTAACTTTTCGGTTTTATCAACGTTGTGTCAAAGACTTCGACCTCATGGCCGTGCTGTTTTGCCAAGGCGCCAAGCGTCGCGATACCCGACGGAATACCGATATTCAGATATCTTTCCGGGTGGAAAAACAAAATCTTCATGAGCGAAATCCGTAGTTTTTTGAGGGGTTTACGACGATTCCGGCGCAAATCTGATGCGAACCTAACATACTTGGGCGAGAAAACCAGTTTGCTGCGGCGTGAAGCAATCGCGAATGACGGGCGCTGGCTCAACTTGCGGCGGCGCTCGATTTCAAGCCGTCGGAAGAGTAGCCCCGTCTATTTGAGTAACAAATTCTATTGCAGCAGCCCTGCCTGATAGTCGGCGGTTTTTTGCTTTAGCGCGGTGAGCAGGCCATCGAAACCACCTTTTTTATATATCGCGCCATATTCCGAGCGCCGCATGGCAAGCTCGCTAAAGACGCCCATAAAAACGACGTCGACGATACGCCATCCGCTGTCGCCCGGATAGAGCAGGTATTTAAGCGGGATCGTCCCGCCGTCGCCCTGGGTCAATTCGGTACTGACATAGGTCGTGCCTTGGTCAGCCGGCTGCTCCGAGAGGGTGCGGAAATTTTCGCCCGAGTAACCGTTGAAGCGCGCGGCGTAGGTTGCCACGCTTAAATCCTCAAGCGCTGCGATCAATTGCTTCTTCTGCGCCTTACTGAATGTCTTCCAATTCTTTTCGCCCGCCGCCATCACGGCGATCAGCGGCAGATTGAAGGATTTAGTCACCACCGGCTCAATAAATTTACTGCGGCCGTCAAAGCCGAGCGCATCGGCATCTTTCATCATTTCCAGCAGCGACGCGTGCAAGGCGTTCACCACCTCGCTGGCGGATTTTTCAGCCGCCTGGGCCGCGCTGCCAATAATGAGGCAGAAAGCAACTAGGATCACGATGAGTATTCTGCGTTGCATAGCTTAAGTTCGCATAAAATCTCCGGTTCGGGCAATGCCGGCTGATCTCAGCGCACACAGTGCGGCTCTATATTAATTCATCCTCACGCAACGCTTTGAGGGAGCTTTGGATGCCGAGCTCAATCGTATTGACCGTTTCGTCATCATGAGCCGCAGAGAGCATAGACATACGTATTCCAGGCATCACGACGCCTGCATTCATCAGATGTAGATGAAATGCGTCGACAGTGGCTGGGTTTTCGTCTGCCCCATCCCGTGACGTTTTGATCGTTTGACCGGAAAGGCGCATGCAGAAGATCGATCCTGCATTAATGAGCAGCGCCGCGAAATTACCGGACCGACAAAAACTGTTGACGTTGCTCGCCAATTTATCAGACAAGGCATTGAGCCGTGGATATAGCGTATCTTTCTTCTCGCGCATTTCACCGACGGCTGCGCCCGCCGCTGTCATCGAAGTCGGATTTCCGTTAAAGGTTCCGCCGGCCATGATTCCGTTGGGTCCCACGCGATCGTAAAATAAGGACATTACATCCGCTTCAATCATCGCCAAAATCTTGGCATTGATAACGGCCTCAGCGCAAATTCCCCAGCACCGCACGGATCGCGTCGAGGTTCGAGCGGCCGAGCGCGCGGCTGCGCGCCGGCGACCAGCCCTGGCGCTGCTCAGTTCCGTCATCCACATCCTTAAACGGCATTTCGAGCGTCATGGAGAGGCATCCGAAGCGCTCGGCGATCCAGTTGGCGCCGATTTTGAGATTGGCCTTGCCCGGCCGGTTGGCCGGATAGCCATGCTTGAGCTGGAAATCGGGATTGGCCTGTAAGAGGGCGTCTTTGTAGTTTTTCAACAGCTTAGCTTGGCGTTTGCTGAACGACGGCACGCCTTCCGGGCCGGCGATGAAATTATGCGGAATCGCCTCGTCGCCATGCACATCGAGGCAGAAATCGACGCCGGTCTTCTCCATGCGCTGGCGCACCCAATAGACCTCCGGGCTTTTCTCCCGGCTCGGCTCCTGCCATTCGCGGTTGAGATTGATGCCGGCGGCGTTGGTACGCAGATGGCCGCGCCGGCTGCCATCCGGGTTCATGTTGGGGACGATGTGGAAAACGGCCTTGTCGAGAAGCGCCCGCGCGACCGCATCGTCCTGATCGAGCAAGCGTTCTAAAAAGCCCTCCATCCACCATTCGGCCATGCTTTCGCCGGGATGCTGGCGTGCGATGGCCCAGATCTTGTGCTTCTTGTGCATGCCTTCACCGATGGTAAGCAGATCGATCTCCTGGCCATCCACCGTCTCGCCGAGAACTTCCAACGCGGTGCGCGGATATTGCAGGCAATGGGCGACGAGATCATGGTGCCGCTCCATCGCGTAGGGCGCGAAATAGGCGTAATAGACGCTGTCCTGCTCGGGTTTGTGGCGGATGGTGAGAATTTTGCCGTTATAATCGGTCGGCACGCGGAACCAGTCGATGCGGTCATAGGAGGCGACGGCGCGGTAATTCTCCCAGCCTTTCGGATAGGCGGCCTCGCCGGCATTGACGATTTTTAGCTTGCACGCCTGCCCGCCGGCCCCGCTGAGGCGAAAATAAAACCACTGAAAAAATTCGGAATCTTGATCGTTACGGATTTCGAGTTGGATGTCTGTTGCTTTGTCACACTTAACGCAGGTGATATTGCCGCCATCGAAAGCGCTGCTGATCTTCATATTGCTAAACCCCAAACTTTGTGTCGCGTGAATTCTATATCCTCACGCCCAATTTGCTCCAGCCCTGTCGCCACGTTAGAAAAGCGTCATATGAATTATTTTCGTTTCATCAAACAAAATAAACGCTTTCTCGTTTTCGGCCTGCTTGTGGCGCTGTTCTCGAGTTTCGGCCAAACCTATTTCATCGGTCTGTTCAGCGCCGAGATTCGCGGCGCATTTTCCCTCAGTCACGGCGATTTCGGCCTGGTTTATTCCGCCGGGTCCTTGGCCGCCGGCGTATTTTTGATTTGGCTCGGGCGTTATGTCGATCGGCTGGATTTGCGCCTCTGGATCACGCTCCTCTCAGGCGCGGCGGTTGGCGCCTGCATCGTCATGGGGTTGGCACCATCGGTTATTATCTTGGCCGTCGCGCTCTTTCTGTTGCGCCTCACCTGCCAGAGCCTACTTTCCCATACCTATATGACCTCCATGGCGCGCTATTTCGATAGCGGGCGCGGCAAGGCGATCAGTATCGCCATGCTTGGCCATCCGGTGGGCGAGGCGATTTTTCCACTCATCACCGTTACCCTGCTGGCGGCGATGGGCTGGCGGGACGTCTGGTTCGTCTATGGTGCCATCGGCGCGGCGCTGTTTCTGCCGATTTTGTTGTGGCTCTTACGCGGTCACGGTGAGCGTCACCAAAATTACCTGAACCGCCTGGCCGAACCCGAAGTCAATTCGCGCCAATCCGGCCACCAGTGGACCCAGGGCGAAGTATTGCGCGATGTGCGCTTCTATCTCATTCAAATCGCAATGATGTTGCCGCCCTTCGCATTTACCGGCCTGTTTATTCATCAGGCCCATTTGGCTGAGGCCAAGGGCTGGTCGCTGGCCTGGCTGGCGACCTGTTTTTCCGCCTATGCCGCCGCGTCAATTATCGCCTCGCTGACCATGGGGCCAATGATCGATCGTATCGGCGCAACCCGGATCGCGCCCTGGGCGCTGCTGCCGGCCGTGCTTTCGATGTTGGTACTGGCGTTTTTTAGCCATCCGGCGGCGACATTGGTGTTCATGGCCGGGCTCGGCCTTTGCATGGGCATGGTCTTCACCTGCTTCACAGCGATCTGGCCGGAACTCTATGGCGTGCGCCATCTAGGCGCCATTCGCTCGGTCGTGATGGCGGTCATGGTGCTGGTCAGTGCGATTGCACCGGCGATCATGGGCTGGCTGTTCGATGCCGGTGTGACGGTCGAGACGCTGGCGATCATATTCGCGCTCTGGGCCTTCGGCGGGTGGCTGCTGTTGCTGGTGGTGCTCAGGCGTTGGAAAGTGGCCCCGGTGGAAGCCAGCGAGGCTTGATAAAGCGTGCTCAACCCCCACAATAGAGCAATACCAGAGGGTGAATTGATGGTCAGCGAAGCGGAAATCAAGGCTTATCGGCAAGACGGCGTTACGGTCCTGCGTAACGTTATCGATCCGAAATGGATCGAATTCCTGCGTGTCGCGGTGGAGAAGGCGTTGGTGTTTGCCGGCCCGCATGCCGAGATCTATACCAAGCCGGAGGATCCCGGCCTCTTTTTCAATGATTTCTATATGTATCAGCGCATTCCGGAGTTCCGCGAATTCGCCTTCAACGGCCCGTGCGGCGAAATCGCCGGCCGCCTGATGGGATCCAGCCAGATAGATCTCTTCAACGACCATCTCTTCGTCAAGGAGCCCGGCACCCCCGGCTCGCGCGTCCCCTGGCACCAGGACCAGCCCTATTGCGCCGTCAAGGGGCGGCAATTCTGCTCGACCTGGGTGCCGCTCGATCCGGTGCCGCAAGAAACCACGGTCGAATATATCCTCGGCTCACATCTCTGGGAGCGCTGGTTCGCGCCCTTCGATGCCATGCGCGACGGTGCGGCGCACGGCAGCCAGGAATTCGAGCGTATCCCCGATTTCGAGGCCGAGCGCGAGAACCACAACATCGCCTCGTGGACACTCGAGCCCGGCGATTGCCTCGCCTTTCACGCCCTAATCGTGCATCAGGGTATGGCCAACCCGACCTCAACAACTCGCCGCCGCGCCGTCATCGGCCGCTTCCTCGGCGACGACGCCACTTATGCGGAGCGCGAACCGCGTTGCGAGTTTCCACATAATCCGCCACCGCTCGAAAACGGTGAGCCACTCAGAAACGCCCCAGAAGATTTTCCGCATGTTTGGCCATAATTAGGTAAACCTAATTATGGCCGCCCTCAGACGCCGGGCGGTCGCATCCGCTCCCTTGGCTACCTCGCATAAGCTCGGGCGCGCAGTCGCGCTTGCCGGAATGCTAGTCGCATTCCGGTTGGTGTGTAGTCGCATTAGTCTTGGCCATAGTTATTTCACCACCCGCCTTACCACCGCCTTTACCGTCAAGCCCTGCACGACAATCGAGAAAATCACTACGCCGTAGGTGACAGCGAGAATGGTGTCCTTGATCGCGCTTTCGGGCAGGGAGAGCGCGAGGGCGACGGAGATGCCGCCTCTGAGGCCGCCCCAGGTGAGCACCGGAATAGCGCCCTTGGTGAAATCTCGCTTGAGCGACAATAACGTTAAGGGTGTGGCGACGCTGATGAAGCGCGCGGCCAATACAAGCGGGATGGCAATGATCATCAGCGCCACCACATTGCCCGAAATCGTCAGGGCGAAGACCTCGAAGCCGATCAGCAGAAAGAGGGCGGAATTCATGATCTCGTCGACGAGCGACCAGAATTTGTGCACATGGTCGCGCGTCTTATCGCTCATGGCGAGGCGCGTGCCCCTGTTACCGATCAGGAGCCCGGCAATGACCACGGCAATCGGGCCGGAGAGATGCAGCGCGGCGGCAATGCCATAGGTCACCATCACCAGAGCCAGGGTGATCAGCACTTCGAGATTATGCTCATCGATCGATTTCATCGCGCGGTAGGCGATATAGCCGGTCGCGAGACCAAGCGCCGCGCCGCCGAGCGCTTCCTGGGCAAACAGGCGGATGATTTCGAGCGCGCCGATTTCGCCGCCGTGGCCGCCACCGCCGGTCGCAATTGCCGCCATGATGATGAACACCACCACGCCAACGCCGTCATTAAACAGGCTCTCGCCGGCAATCTTGGCTTCGAGCGATTCCGGCACTTTCACCGTTTTCAGGATGCCGAGCACCGCCACCGGGTCGGTCGGCGCGATCAGGGCGCCAAACACCAGGCAATAGGTCAGGGGGATGGCGATGCCGAGCAGGCTGGAGATACCATAAACCGCGAAGCCGACCATGAAGGTCGACATCAGCACACCCACCGTCGCCATCGAGCCAATCGCCCATTTACGGTTTAACAAATCGCCGAGATTGACGTGCAGCGCGCCGGCAAAAAGCAAGAAGCTCAACATGCCGTTCATCAGCACATCGTGGAAATCGAGGCCGCTCAGAATGGCGCGTACGCTTTCCTGTAGCGCCCACGCGGGAAAAATGGCGTCGAGCGCAATGGCGCCGAGTGAGGCCAGCAGGGCGATGACGACAATGCCGATGGCGTGCGGCAGGCCGAGCCAGCGGTGATTGATGTATCCGAACAGAGCGGCCAGCGTGACGATAACGGTGGCAACATGGAGGAGCGAAAGATCGGACATATTAATATTACCTGGAGCAAATGGTTGGGCGGGTGAAACGGAATCTGCACAATGTGGTAAATAAGCGTCGGATCATATCACCTCTGGCGCCGGCGGTGGTGTCGAGTAGAATCGCGCTTTGGATTCCCGGGGCAAACAGGATTCGGAGATAATTTATGTATAAGGGCATGTACACCTATGCCTGGGATTTAAACGAAGAGGGGGTGGAGAATGTGCTGGCGCGCTACCGCGATTGCGGCGTCAACACCATCACTTTCGCCGCAAGCTACCATGCTGGCAAGTTCTTGCGCCCGCATGCGCGCAAGCGCCGGGTTTATTTCCCCGAGGACGGCACGGTCTATTTCATGCCGCGCCAGGAGCGCTACAGCGCCATTCATCCGATCATGAACAGCGTCCTCTCGGAGCATGATTTTCTCGACGAGCTGCGCGTCACCGCGCCCGATTTCAAACGCGTCGCCTGGACGGTTTGCCTGCACAATACCGAGCTCGGCAAACGCCACCCGGAATATTCCGTACGCAACGCTTACGGCGATCCCTATCATTACAATCTCTGCCCCGCTTTCGAGGATGTGCAGGAATATATCGCCACGCTCTGCGCCGATATGGCGGAGCTTTACGAACTCGACGGCATTGCCCTCGAAACGCCGGGCTTTCTGCCCTACGACCATGGTTTTCATCACGAATTTTCGCTTCTGCCGCTCAATCGCTGGGTCAAATGGTTGCTCGGCCTGTGTTTTTCCGATGCCTGTATGGAAGGGGCTGGTAAGGCCGGAATCGATATGGTGCGCCTCCGGCAGCAAACATGCGCATCGATCGATCAATTCTTCGCCCATGCCCAGGCGGTGCCGGATGAGGTGGCGTTTGAATGGTGGATCGCCGATCTGGTGATGGACCCGGAATGGGTGGCGTTCCTCAATTGGCGCTGCGGCGTGGTCAGCGATCTGGTGGCGCGCGTGCGCGCGGCCATGCCGAAGGAAACCGAGCTCGCAATTATCCCCACCGTACAGCGCCCGACGGCGGCATCCTGGATGGAAGGCAGCGATCTCAAACGCCTGGCCGAGGTGGCCGATGCGCTCGAAGTGCCGGCCTATGAGCCGAGCGCCGAGGCGGCGCTGATCGATGCCTGGGATGTGCGCCGGCGGGTGGGAGAAGACGCCAAGCTCAATTTCATCCTGCGCCCGACCTATCCCGATCTCGCCAATGGCGCCGAGACGGTGGCGGCGGCAAAGGGCCTGAAAGAAGCCGGGGCGGCGGGTCTCGCCTTCTATAATTACGGCCATATGGCGCTTGGTTCGCTCGATTATGTGCGTGATGCGCTCGCCGTCTTTGACCCGGCAGGCGCGGCGCCGGGGGGAGAGAATCAGTGAAACGCTACGCGGACAAGATATTCATGGTGACCGGCGGCGGCGGCGGCATTGGCCGCGCCATATGTCTGCGCCTCGCCAATGAGGGCGCGGCCATTGCCGTGCTGGAAAAAAATGACGCTGCGGCGGCCGAGACCGTGCGCCAGGTCGAGGCCGCAAGTGGCCGCGCGGCTGCGGTTCATGCTGATATCACCGATTGGGAGTCGATCCAAAACGGTGTTGCAGAAGCGGAGCAGGCGCTCGGCCCCCTCGATGGCCTGATCAACAATGCTGGCTGGGCGCAACGCGGAAATCTCGAAGACACCGAACCCGAAGATTGGGACAAGGAAATTGCGGTCAATCTGCGCGGCCATTTTCTTTGTGCGAAAGCGGTGATTCCGGGCATGGTCTCGCGCGGAAAAGGTGTGATCGTCAATATTGGCTCGGTCAATGGCTTGGTCTATCTCGGTAATCCGGGCTACAGCGCCGCCAAGGCGGCGCTCTTGAGCCTCACCCAATCGCTCTCCGGCGAGTATGGCCCGAAGGGCATCCGCACCAACATGGTCTCGCCCGGCACGATCGAAACCGATATCGAAACTTGGCGCATCCGGCGCCAAAAGAACCCGGAAATATTCGAAACCCTGGCGCGCTGGTACCCGGTCGGCCGCGTCGGCCAGCCCGAGGATATCGCCGCCGCCGTCGCCTATATCGCGGCGGACGAGGCGGCCTTCGTGAATGGCACCAATTTGGTCGTCGACGGTGGCCTCACGGCGAGCATGAATCCGATGATTGAGGAGTTCGTGCTGGAGTAGGACCCGGAGTTAGGGTTTCCGCGTCATCAAGGAGCCCTGACCGGCGGCGCAGATGGTTTCCACGCCGCCCTTAATGGCAAACACTTCGCTGCGCACAATGGTCAGCGTACGCCCCGATTTCACCACCTCGCCGCGGGCGATGATTTCCTCGCCGGCGGCCGGTGCGAGATAGTTGATTTTGATCTCGACCGTGAGGATATCTGCACCGGCTTCGAACAGGCTAAACGCGGCCAGGCCGCCGGCGACATCGGCAAGTGTTGCGATCACGCCGCCATGGACGAAGCCGTTCTGCTGGCTCAGGTCCGGGCGCGGTTTCAAGTGCAGGGCGCAATGGCCGGGCGTGACTTCGCCCAGTTCCGCGCCGATATGATGCATGAAGGTATGGCGCGCGTAATTCTCCCGCACGACCGCTTCAAAGTCCGGGTTGCGCGGCGTAAAGCCCACTAATCGAGGCGCACGATCTCGCCGGTATCGATGCTTTCCTGCGCGGCGATGACGATGCGCAAGGAATCGACGCCATTCTGCATATGCTCGGTCAGGTCGATATCCTCATTGATCGCCTTCAGCAGATATTCCTGCTCGCGGTCGCAAAGCGCCTGATGGTCAGGCTCATCGGCCATGTTGATCCACTCATCTTCGTGCACGAACTGATTATTCTCGTCGATCTCGCTTGAGTGGCACAGCAGCGCATTGGTCTTGGTGTGCGAATCGATATCGTCGGAAGAGGTATGCGTTTCGCCGTCCTGCGGCACGACGATCGAGACCGAGCCCTTCGGGCCGACCACGTCTTTGACGAAAAAAGCAGTCTCGCTCATCATCGGCCCCCAGCCGGCCTCGTACCAACCCACCGAGCCATCGTCGAATTCAACATGGAGATGGCCGTAATTTTGCACCTTGGTCGCATCGGTGAGCTTGGCGCCCATGCCGTGCACCTTGACCGGTTTGGCGCCGGTCATCTGGCACATGACATCGACATAATGCACGCCACAATCGACGATTGGCGTCAGCGACTGCATCAGATTACGGTGCCAGATCCAGGGATCGCCGCTCGATTGCTGATTGAGGTTCATGCGCATGACGAGCGGCTTGCCGAGCCCTTGCGCACGCCTGATGAATTCCATCCACGCCGGGTGAACGCGGAGGATATAGCCGATCACCAGCTTCTTGCCAGCAGCCTTGGCCATATCGACGATCTCCTGTGCATCGGCGATGTTTGAAGCGAGCGGCTTTTCGGTAAATACATGACAGCCTGCTGCGAACGCCTGGCGGCAGAACTCGGCATGGCTGTCGGGGTAGGTGTTGACCGAGACAACATCAGGTTTGGTTTCGGCCAACGCCTGGGTGAAATCGGTGAATTTGGCATAGCCGCCAAGTTCTTCCGGCAACTCCTTGCGTTCGTGGATGCCGGGGCTGCACAGGCCGACGATCTCGAAGCCCTCGATCTTGTGATAGGCGAGCGCATGGCTCCGCCCCATATTGCCGACGCCCAGCACCAATACCTTTTGCGCACCGTTTGCCATGATGTTTTTCCCCCTAAATATCTTCGTTACTTGAATCTAATTTACACGCCCAGAGCTCAGGCGTTAAGCGGCGTTTCGCCTGAGCGCCCGGCCTGGCCTCGCGCCTGTGACGCGGCCCTGCTCGCGGATAATTTTGCCATTGACCATCACCAGGTTGATGCCGGCGGCGGGAGTCATCGGTTTTTCGAAGGTCGCGCTGTCGATCACCGTTTCCGGGTCAAACAGGGTGATGTCGGCGAAGGCACCTTGGCGCACTACGCCTCTGTCTTTTAGGCCAAATTGTTCAGCCGATAGCCCGGTCATGCGGCGCACCGCTTCTTCGAGCGACATCAGGCCAAGCTCGCGCGCATAGTGGCCGAGGACGCGCGGGAAGGTGCCCCAAAGGCGCGGATGGGGGTGCGAATCATGCGGCAGGCCGTCGGAGCCGACCATGGCGTGCGGGTAGCTCAGGATGCGCTGCACATCGGCCTCGTCCATGAGGAAATAGATCGCGCCGCCTGGAATAAGTTGTGCCGCCGCATCGCGCGCCGAGCAGCCGAGCTCGGCGGCAATATCGGCCAGATCGCGGCCCGAGAATTCCGGTCGGGTCTCTGACCAAGTGATGATAACCCGCTCCGCCGCATCGACCATATCGACCATAATCACGGTCGAGCCCGCCGTATAGGGATAGACGTCGAGGCCGACCTTTTGGCCTTTGAGCGCTTTATCGAAGCGGGCCAGCGTCTCGGCGCTGCGGCCGTGATTTTCTTTACCGGCGCATTTATGGTGCGAGACCACCACCGGCAGGCTGGCGCGACGGCCGATCTCGAAGGTCTCGTCGAGGGATTTGTCGATATCAACGCCCTCGTTGCGCATGTGGGTGACATAAATGCCACCCTTGCCGCCGGCGACTTCGGCCAGGGCGACGATCTCATCGGTCGGCGCCGCCTTGTTGGGGGCATAAATAAGGCCGGTGCTGAAGCCGGTGGCGCCCGATTGCATGGCCTCTTCGACCACTTTCGCCATGGCATCGATTTCGCCCGCATTGGCCGGGCGATCGACATCGCTCATGGCGCCGAGGCGCAGCGTCGAGTGGCCGATCAGGAAGGCGGCGTTGGCGGCGGGCGGTGTTTGGTCGAGCGCATCGAGATAATCGCCGAAGCGCTCGAAGCGGTAATCGCCGCTATTGCCCAAGAGATCCATCGGCGGCGGCGGCGTCTCACCGCCCAACACCAGTGGCGCCAGGCTAACGCCGCAATTGCCGACCACCACCGTGGTCACGCCCTGGCTGGTTTTCGGCGTCATGTCTGGGTCACGGAACAGCAAATTATCGTCATGGGTGTGCACGTCAATGAAACCAGGCGCGACGACGCGCCCGCTGGCATCGACCTTGCGCCCCGCCTGCATCTCCGAAAGGTCGCCGATGGCGCTAATGCGATCGCCCGTCACCGCCACATCAGCATGGACCCGGTCGGCGCCAGTGCCGTCGATTACCTCGCCGCCGGTAAAAAGAATGTCGCAGCTTTTGTTACTCATTACGCTGCCCTCTACACCATCACATCGCCGCCGTTCATATTCATCGAGGCGCCGACATAGAACGATCCCTCTTCGCAAGCGAGCAACAGCACCGTCGGCACCACTTCCTCAACCCGCCCTGGCCGCTTGATCGGCATCGAGGCTTCTTTCTCGCGCCGCCAGGCTTCCGGGATGCCCATATAGAGCGGTGTATCGATCGGCCCCGGATTAATCGAATTGACCGTGATGCCATGCTCGATCAGCTCATAGGCGAGCGAGCGGGTGAAGCCCATGACGGCTGCCTTGGAGGCGCAATAATGCGCCATCAGCGGCGCACCCTTATGCGCCAGTTGCGATGAGAAATTGATAATCCGGCCCCATTTGTTGGCCTTCATCGCCGGAATGACCTCGCGCGAGCACAGGAAGATGCTCTTCAGGTTGACGCGCATCATCTCGTCCCACATCTCGGTCGACATATTTTCGATCAGCTCGGTGGTGTCGATGCCGGCATTGTTAACCAGAATGTCGATATCGCCGAGCGCCTCGGCTGCGGCGGCAAAGGCGCTCTTCACCGAAGGTTCGTCGCCGACATCGCAGGCCAGACCGATTGTCTTGGCGCCGCTCTCGGCGGCGGCCTCGGCCACTTCCTTGGCGCCGGCCTCGTTTCTGTCCAGCACCGCGACGCTGGCGCCCTCTTCGGCGAAATTGAGCGCGACGCCCCGGCCCATGCCGCTGGCCCCGCCGGTAACGATGGCTGCTTTGCCCGATAACTTACCCATGGAAATTCCCCTCGGATGAAAATTGTCTGGCCCTATCGTACTTGTCCCGCCCGGCCGGCGAAACTCCTCAGTGCCGCTTTCCGGTTGAGGCGGCAAGGCGCGGGCGCTAATCTCAGCCAACAACAGCAAACAAGTAAAAAGAGAGCGGGGAGACATGCTTCTGACGCCGACGGAAACTGAGCGGCTGCTTATATTCAGCGCCGCCGAACTGGCCCGCAAGCGCCGCGCACGCGGCCGCAAGCTCAATCACCCCGAGGCGATTGCCTTGATCTGCGATGAAATTCTCGAAGGCGCGCGCGATGGCCGCTCGGTCGCCGATATGATCAGCTTTGGCGCAACGATTCTCAACAGCGATGACGTCATGCCCGGCGTCGCCGACATGATGCCGATGATCCAGGTCGAGGGCATGTTCCCCGACGGCACCAAGCTGGTAACGGTGCATGACCCGATCCGCCCGGGCAAGGAGCAGATCGCCGAGGCCGATCAGGTGCGGCCCGGCGAGATCATCACCGCCGAGGGCGAGATTGAGCTCAATGCCGGGCGGCGCAAGGCCAGCGTCAAAGTCACCAACACCGGCGACCGGCCGGTGCAGGTCGGTAGCCACTATCATTTTTTCGAGACCAACAAGGCGCTCGATTTTGACCGCGAAACCTCTTTCGGCATGCATCTCGATGTGCCGGCGGGCACTGCAATGCGTTTCGAGCCCGGCGAGGCGAAGGAAGTCGATCTGGTTGAGTTCGGCGGCTCGGGCGAACTCGTCGGCCTCAACAGCCTGACCGATGGCTCGCACCGCTCCGAGGCCAACAAACAGGCGGCGCTCGGCCGCGCCCGTGAACGCGGCTTTAAGGGGGCCTAGGCGATGGTCAAGATTACACGCGAACATTATGCCGCGATGTACGGCCCGACGACAGGCGACGCGGTGCGCCTCGGCGATACCGCGCTGCTGGCCGAGATCGAACATGATTATGCCGTGCCCGGCGACGAATGCCTGCATGGCGGTGGCAAAACGTTGCGCGACGGCGCCGGCCTGGTGGCCGGCCTCGACAGCGCCGCCGGGGCGCTCGACATGCTGGTCTCCAATGCGATTGTCATCGACCCGGTTCTGGGCGTGGTGAATGGCGATATCGGCATTAAAGAAGGGCGTATCGCCGGAGTCGGCAAGGCCGGCAATCCGGCAATCATGGATGGCGTCGACAAGAATCTGCTGTGTGGCGCCTCGACCACGGTGCGCGATGCCGAAGGCCTGATCGCGACGCCGGGCGGCATCGACGTGCATGTTCATTTCGATAGCGCGCAGCTGTGCGAGCACGCCATGTCGAGCGGCATCACCACCATGATCGGCGGCTCGCTTGGGCCGATCACCGTCGGCATCGATTGCGGCGGGGCGTGGAATGTCGGCAAGATGCTGCAGGCGGCGGAGCATTGGCCGATCAATTTCGGCTTTCTCGGGCGCGGCAATTCGGCCAAGCCGAATTCGCTACCGGATCAGCTCGCCGGCGGCGCCATGGGCCTCAAGATTCATGAGGATTGGGGCGCCATGCCGGCGGCAATCGATTGCTGCCTTTCGGTTGCCGACGAGATGGATTTTCAGGTTCAGCTGCATACCGATACGCTCAATGAGAGCGGCTTTTTGGAGGATACGCTGGCCGCGATCAAGGGCCGCACCATTCATATGTATCACGCCGAGGGCGCGGGCGGCGGTCATGCGCCGGATATCATCCGTATCACCGGCGAGCCCAACTGTCTGCCGTCCTCGACCAATCCGACCAACCCTTACACGCGCAACACCTTCGACGAACATCTCGACATGATCATGGTGTGCCACCATCTCAATCCGGCGGTGCCCGAGGATGTCTCGTTTGCCGAAAGCCGGGTTCGGGCCGAGACCATTGCGGCCGAAGATGTGCTGCACGATATCGGCGCGATTTCGATGCTCGGCTCGGACAGCCAGGGCATGGGGCGGATCAACGAGGTCATCTGCCGCACCTGGCAACTGGCCAGCAAGATGCGCGAGCAGCGCGGGCGCTTGGCCGAAGAGGCGACGGTCAGGGGCGACAATGAACGGATCAAGCGCTTCATCGCCAAATACACCATCAATGCGGCGCGCACCTTCGGCATCGACCAGCATATCGGCTCGCTCGAAGACGGCAAACTCGCCGATGTCGTGCTGTGGCGCCCGGCCTTCTTCGGCATCAAGCCGGAGCTGATTATCAAGGGCGGCTTTATCGTCTGGTCGGCGATGGGTGATTCCGCCGCCTCGCTGATGACCTGCGAGCCGCTGCTGATGCGGCCGCAGTGGGGTGCCTTCGGCAAGGCCAAGGAGGCGCTCAGCATGAGCTTCGTTTCCCAGGCCGCGATGGATGCCGATGTCGCCGGCAAGCTCGGCCTCGCCAAAACCGTGGCGCCGGTCAAGGGCACGCGCTCGCTCACCAAGGGCCATATGCTGCACAATGATGCCTGCCCCGAAATCACCGTCAATCCTTCGACGTTCGAGGTCTTCGTCGACGGTGAATTGGCGACCTGTGAGCCGGCCGAAACCTTGCCGCTCACGCAACGCTATATGATGCGCTGATGGATACCATCCTACGTAATGCGGTGTTGGCGGGCGGTGAAGGCCGCGCCGTCGATGTCGGCATTGCGGATGGTAAGATCGCCGCCATCGAAGCGGGGCTCAAAGCCGAGGGCGAGACGCTCGACCTCGGCGGGCGGTTGCTCACGCCGGGTTTCATCGAGACCCACATCCATCTCGACAAAGCCTGCATCATGGAGCGCTGCCGCTCCGAAAAAGGCGACCTCGCCGAGGCCATCGACGAGGTGACCAAGAGCAAGAAGGAATTCACCGAGGATGATGTCGCGGCGCGCGCCAGCCGCGTGCTGGAAAAATGCGTGAGCCACGGCACCACCCATATGCGTACCCATCTCGAGGTCGATCCCGGCATCGGCATGCGCGGCTTCGATGGCGTTTTTCCGCTGATTGAGGAATGGCGTTGGGCGATCGATGTCGAGGTCTGCGTTTTCCCGCAGGAGGGACTGCTCAACAATCCCGGCACGGATGAGCTGATGGTCGAGGCGCTGAAGCGCGGCGCCCGGGTGGTCGGCGCCGCGCCCTATACGGATTCAAACCCGCACGGCCAGATCGACCGGGTGTTTGAGATGGCGCGCGAGTTCGATGTCGATATCGACATGCATCTCGATTTTGGCGAGGACGCCGCCGAGCTCGATGTCGATTATGTCTGCGAACTTACCGAGCGCTTCAAATATGGCGGCCGCGTTACGGTCGGCCATGTCACCAAACTCTCGACCGCGACACCCGATCATTTCACCGCCACGGCCAAGCGCATGGCCGATGCCGGCGTCGCGGTGACGGTGCTGCCCTCGACCGATCTTTTCCTCATGGGCCGGGTCGATGAGAGGAGCGTCAAGCGCGGCGTGACGCCGGTGCATAAGCTGTTGCAACATGGCGTCAACTGCTCGCTCTCGACCAACAATGTGCTCAACCCGTTCACGCCGTTCGGTGACTGCTCGCTCATTCGCATGGCCAATCTCTACGCCAATATCTGCCAGGTGGGGGCCCGCGCCGAAGTGCGCGACTGTTTCGACATGATCACCAGCCGCTCGGCTGGGATTTTGGGGCTGGAGAATTACGGCATAAATGTCGGCGCGCCGGCCGATCTGGTGGTGATCGATGCACCGGCGCCGGAAACGGCGGTGGCCGAACTGGCGCCGCCGCTCTGGGGCTTCAAGCGCGGGCGCATGACGTTTAAGCGCGCGCCGGTCGAAGTGTTGAAGCCCTGATCTAAAGAGCTATATCTTTAGACCCAAGTTGGTATTGTTTTGTAATCCGGGGCTGTTTGGCGGAAATCCGCCGATTTCACAATATCACTACACAACATATTGTAGCACGGGCGAGCGGCAGCCCAAAATTCTTGCGTTGGTCCGTCTATCACCGGCCCGGCAACGGTGCCCGTTGTGCTACGATTGCCGGCGATAGGCAGGATTCGTTTGGGGAAACCCTAATCAAATAAGGAGAAACAAATATGGCTGATAAGGGAAAGAAAGATAAAGGCAAGAAGGAACAACAGAAAACGGCTAAACTTAGCCCGAAGGAAAAACGAAAACAGAAAAAAGAAAAGAAAAAAAGTAAGGATTAAACGCCCGGTAGAACGGCTCGATTGTCATTATTTGTCCCGTTTGAAAAAGAGGCCCGTGGATGCACAGCTCGAGTGCAACAACTGAGGTGCGTGAAGAGGGCATCTGCGGGGGGTGGGAAACCCCATCCCCCCTCGAAGGTCTGCGTTCCACCGAGCTGCAGACATTAATCATCAGGCGGTAATTCTTCCGAGATTAGTCAGGAGCGGACAATTGCCGTTTCCCCGCTGAATTTTGGCACCGGGAAATCAGGGCGTCAGCGTTGGGAAGAAGAAGTCGCCGGGCAGGAAACTCTGGCCCGTCGCCGGTTGCCCGGACGGATTGAGAATCCCTGTCGCCGGCTGCGTGCCTCCGGGCACCGGCCAGACGTGAAAATCCCACAGCCGCGGATGCCAGAAAACGTTGGCGACCGGATTATCCGGCGCTGTCGCGACGCCTGCTCCAAGTACTGCCTCGACCGGCGGTGTCGCCGCGAAACCACCGTTGAGAAGGTGAAAGCCGGCCTCGTGAACGAACCAGCTTTCGGCAGGCAGGCAGCCGACGGATGGCGGCAGATCGGGCACATACGTGGCGACGTGGGCCCAGCCGATCAGCTGATAGGGCGGCGCCGGCACGAGAACGTCGAGGTTGCCCCCGGCCGTGGCTTCGTTGCCCAACGGCGCATAGAACAGAAGATGAGGCAACCCGACCACTGCCGGGTCCGGGGTCACCGGATTGAGAGGGCCGACATAGGTTTCGCCCATGCCGATGAAGCTGACGAAACCATGCGGCGGCGGCGGAATCGACGCCGATAGTTGAATGTGGGGATTGGCAATTCTGAACGCCGGGGCGATGAGCGCCTGATCGCGGGCAAGGGCTGCGCTCACACCCGCTTCGGTGCAGCCGATTCGAAAGCTCTGCAGCGGGCCGGTTGCGGTGCGCAATACGCCCGGTCCGCCGCCCGCATCGGTGTATTGCAGCTCCCACTGAAAGAAAACCCGATAGGTACGGCGAAAATTTTCCGGATCGGAAATTTGATGGCGGAACAGCGTCGGATTGCCAGGATCAGGCGCCGCCACGGCGGAGCGCGCCGGCACGACGCCGGGCCAGTTGTGGCGGGAATAGTGAACCACGACCCGCACGACTTCATAGTCGCTTGAATCGATTATGACTCGCGCTTCCAGTGGTTTTTCCGTGGCGGCCCCGTTCCAGGCCGGCGCCAGACCGACAATGGACGGGCCGCACCCGGCGAGAGTCAGTGTGATGACAGCAAATAGGAAAAACCGGAGATGGCTATGGTACATCTGCCTATCCTAACCGGACGAGCCTGCGAACACGACCACATCACCAGACTTACCACGCCATGAATTGGCCTCTCGTCACCGTTATAGCCAATATCTTTTTAAGGTCTGGTGCACCATCCTATGAGGCGTGGATCGGCGGTACCTTGTCGAACCAAGGTTGCGCCTGTTCGAGCTGGGCGGCGAGACGGAACAGCAGGCCGTCATTGGCGTGTTTGGTAAGGAACTGCACGCCGCACGGCAGCCCGTCCGCCGACCAATGCAGCGGTAGCGAGATGCCCGGCAGACCGCTGACATTGTGCGGCAGGGTGAACACCACCTCCGGCACGAGAATTTCGTAATTGAGTTTTTCGAACGGCAGCGACATGTCGAAATAACCGACCTTGCGCGGCGGCTGCGGCAAGGTCGGCGTTATGACGATGTCATAGGGATCACAATCCGCCGCAACATTCCAGCCGACCTGGTGCATGGTCTCGACGTCTTGGTAATGCTCTGCCGCATTTTGCTTTTGCCCGAGCTCGAGCATCTCCTGAATGACATTGGTGAAATCGCCTTGGCGCGGCGGGCGGCCGACATGGGGCTCGGAGGACAATATGCCGGCGGCGGTCGCGGCGCAGGCAATGCGGGTAAAGACCTCGGTAAGCAGTCCGAAATCGAAGGTGTATGCCGTTTCCTCGACATGATGGCCGAGAGATTCCAAGAGGCGCGCCGCGTTCTCGACGGCGGCGACGCATTCGGGATGAACCGGCTGACCGTCCGCCGCCGTCTTGATCATGCCGATCCTGAGTTTGCCCGGGTCCTGGCCGACTTCCTCAAGATAGGGTGTCGTTGGCCGCGGCACGGCGTAGACTTCGCCCGGCACGCCATATTGGGTGAGGTCGTGATAGGCGGCCTGGTCGCGCACCGTCAGCGAGACGCAGCCTTCGACGGCGCAGCCATACCACAGGTCGGCATAGTAGGGCGCGAGCGTGGGGCGCCCGCGCGA
>JABIXB010000069.1 GCA_018666805.1 Rhodospirillaceae bacterium
GATTGCTGGAGCGAGGTCGGCTTTATCTCGGCGCCGCTTTGTGCCTGTTGCGGTACACCGTTCGAAATCGAGGCGGAGGCGGGCGCGCTTTGCGCCGCTTGTTTGCGCGCGCCGCCGGCCTATCGCCGCGCCCGGGCGGCGGTGCTCTATAAGAGTGTCGGCCGCGATCTTGTTTTAGCCCTGAAAATGGCGGACCGCACCTGGATCGCGCCGGTGCTCGGCGAATGGATGGCGCGCGCCGGCGGCGAAATGCTGGCCGATGCCGATCTGATCGCGCCAGTGCCGCTCTATCGCTGGCGCCTGATCGCCCGGCGCTTCAATCAATCGGCCCTTCTCGGTGCCATGCTGAGCCGCGATTGCGCCGCCACCTGGATGCCGGATTTATTGGTCCGCGCCCGGGCAACGAAATCCCAGGCGCGCCTTAGCGCCTCCGAGCGGCGCAAGAATGTGCAGGGCGCGTTCCGCCTGCGCCAGCGCCACGCCGATATGGTGACGGGCAAGTCCGTCCTCCTGATCGACGACGTCATTACCACCGGCGCCACGGTCGAGGCCTGCGTGCGGGCGCTTAAGCGCGGCGGCGCGCGCTCGGTCGATGTATTGACCCTTGCGCGCACCCTGGATCGTTCTACATGATGTATTCACGAATATTCTGATCGAGGAGCCGGCGTGCCCGAAGTTACCGTCTATACCACCCCGTTTTGCCCGTATTGCGTCCGGGCTAAAAGATTGTTGGAAAAAAAGGGCGTGCCCTTCACCGATATCGGCGTGATGGGGAAACCTGGCCTCCGCCGCGAAATGGAAGCGCGCTCGGGCGGCTATACGGTGCCGCAGATATTTATCGACGGCAAGCCGATCGGCGGCTCGGACGAATTGGTCGCATTCGAGCGGGCAGGGGAGCTTGACCGTATGTTGGGCCTGGCTTGACGGAGAGGAAACTCAAGGTCGCCTGTATCCAGCCGAGCAGCGGGCAGGATATGGCTGAGAATTTACGCATCGCCTCTGAGCTGGTGCGCGAAGCGGAAAGCGAGGGCGCCAAGCTGATCGCCCTGCCGGAAAATGTCGCGCTGATGGATCACCGCACGGAACAGATTCAGAGCCAGGCAACCGCTATCGAGAATCACCCGGCGATTTTGGCCTTTGGCGAGGTCGCGCGCGAAACCGGCGCCTGGATCGTCGCCGGCTCGGTTGGCGCGGTGGCGCCGGATGGCCGGGTGGCGAATTGCTCGACGCTGCTCAACGATCAAGGCGCAATCGCCGCGCGCTACGATAAAATCCATATGTATGATGTCGATCTGCCGAATGGCGAGGTCTACCGCGAATCGGAGGCCTTTCGCCCCGGCGACAAGGCGGTGGTTGCCGAGACGCCGTGGGGCGGGCTCGGCATGACGGTTTGTTATGATTTGCGCTTTCCGCAATTGTACCGCGCCCTGGCGCATGGCGGCGCCGAGATCATTTCCATTCCCGCCGCCTTCACCAAAGTCACCGGCGAAGTTGTTTGGCACGTCTTGAACCGGGCGCGGGCGATTGAGAGCGCGGCGTTTGTCATGTCGCCCTGTATGTGGGGCAGCCATTCTGGCGGGCGCACGACCTACGGTCATTCGCTGATTATCGACCCCTACGGCACGGTGCTCGCCGATGCCGGCGAAGGTGTTGGCTTTATTACGGCTGAGATCGATTTGGCCGATGTCGCCAAAGCGCGGGCGTCAATCCCGGCGCTTCAGCATGACAGAGAGTTTGACGCACCGACGCACTGAAGCGCGGCAATGTCTTAATTGCGCTGCGCCCAAAGCTGAAAAATGCGTGGATAACTCATGATCGTCTCTGGGTTTTGTGCAAAGCCGTCCAGTTCCGAAGACAGGGCATCGATCTCGGCTTCGCTGGCGAGCCCGGCGGCGATGGCGGCCGGTGCGACATTTTCCAGCGTAATCTGGTGAATTTGTTTTGCTTCGCCGGCCATGAAAGCCGGCTGGACGTGCGAGAAGTGCAAATCCGCTAAGCCCGCCTGGCGGAACAATGCCGGGAGCTTCGGGCCGATATCCGGATCGGCCCCGTTCGAGCGCACCATTCGGTCATACTGGCTGAGGTGCTTTTCGAGCGCGGGGCACGCCGGGTAACAAAAAATAGCCGAATGGTCCATATCCTCGACAACGATGATCCCGCCCGGTCTGGCGGCATTTATCATCAGCTTGAGGGTGCTGAGCGGATCGCTCAAATGGGTGAGCAGCAGGCGCGCATAGACAAGGTCGTAGCCCTCGCCATAGGCGGGAGATCCGGCGTCGAGCACGCGGAAGCTGGCATTGGCAATTTTTTCCCGTTCGGCATCCTGTTGCGCCATTTGCATTTTGGCGCCGTCCATATCGATGCCGGTCGCCATGCCCGACGGCCCGACCAGCCGCGCCATCGCCAATGTGACGTTGCCACCGCCGCAGCCGACATCCAGACAAGACATGCCCGGTTTGATGCCGGCGCTGTTGAGAAGGTTATGCGTCGTCGGCCAGAGGGCGTCGGAAACTATTCGCAATCGTGCCTTGCCTTCCTCGCCGCCGCGAATGACATAATTTGCCATCAATTATTCCTTCCTAAATTATTCTTCCCTATGCGCACAAACACGTTGAACGGCAGCCGGTTGCGGCGCCGTAATGACCAAATCCTCATAGGCGATGATGGTCAATCCGTCGAGGATGCCGCTCAGCAGCTCACCGCGCTGGAGCAGATGGTCCGGATTTCTCGGCCGGCCAAACGCTTCGTTTCCCGCTGCGAATGTCTCGTAGATTAGTAGCCCCTCTGGGGCTAAGGCGGTGAGAACGTCGGGAAAAAGCGGCCGGTGCAAGTAATTGGTGACGATGATGGCCGAAAACTGGCGCTTGGCAAATGGCCAGGGCGCGTCTTCGAGGTCGGCTTCGACCAGCTCCAACCCCGGCATTTCCTTAATATCGGATAGGCCGGAAATGTCGATGTCGCAGGCGGTCACGGCGTGTCCGCGCTCGAGCATATAGAGGCTATGACGCCCGCTGCCGCAGGCCAGATCAAGTACATTGCCGCCCGGCGTGATGCGCTCGGCGAAGCGCTTAACCCAGGCTGAGGGCGGGCCGCGCCGATGTTTGCCGGATGCTGTGCTCATCTTCTTGTAGACGCTTGAATTCGTAACGATATATGGTGTTCAGAGTGAATCGATCGAAGCTTAGGACAGCGTTAGACCAATTGCGATGATTGTCTTTGATTTAAAATGCCCGCAGGAGCACGTGTTCGAGGCGTGGTTTGCCGATTCGGGCAGTTTCGAAAGCCAGGTTGCGGACGGTGAAGTAGAGTGCCCGGTGTGCGGCGATCAAAAGATCGAAAAAGCGCCGATGGCGCCGAATATTCCGGCCGGCACCGGCAAGGGCCGTGGCCGGGGTGGCGCCAATAGCAGCGCACCTGTTCGCACCGGCGCGCCACCCGCCACAGTCCCGCTGCCGCCTGAAGCACCAACCCCGGAGCAGATGGGTGCGGCGATAAAGACACTGCGTAAGATGCGCGATGTGGTCGAAAAGAATTTCGATAATGTTGGCGAGAACTTCCCCGAGGAAGCGCGCAAGATTCACCATGGCGAAGTGGAGAAGCGCAATATCTACGGCGATGCCAGCAAGGAAGAGGCGGCGGAGTTGGCGGAAGAGGGTATCGAAGTCAACCAGATGCCCTGGCTGCCGCGCCACGATTCCTGAAAATCCGGTAATATCAGCAGTTTAGCTTTTGATGCCGAACGCAATATAGTTCACGTCGAGTTTTTTACTGAGTGACCAGCTGCGCGATAGCGGGTCATAACTGATGCCGCTTATCTCCTGAATGGCGACACCATGACGTCTGAGCGGCGCGACCAATTCCGACGGGCGGACAAATTTCGACCATTGATGTATGCCGGGTGGTAGCCAGCGCAATATCCGTTCCGCCGCGACGATACCCAGCAAATATGAAGCCGCGGTGCGGTTGAGCGTGGCGGCGAAAAACGTGCCGCCGGGGCGGATCAGCTCGGCGGAGGCTTCGAGGAAGCTCGGCAGGTCGGCGACATGCTCAACTACTTCGAGCGTCAGCACACAGTCGAAACGCTCTTCCTCGAGCGCCAACTGCTCGGCGCTGATCTGGCGGTAAGCGATGGTCAGTTCGGATTTTTCGCAATGCAGCCGGGCCGCTTCGATGGCGTCCTCGCCGGCATCGATCGCCGTCACCTCGGCGCCGAGGCGGGCCAGGGGCTCGGCAATAAGGCCGCCGCCGCAGCCAATATCGAGGAGGCGCAGGCCTTTGAGCGGCTTTACGTCGCGCATATCGCGGCCGTGCAGGCGGCAGAGATGATCGCGGATAAATGTCAGGCGCGGCACATTTATGGCGTGCAGCGCCTGGAACGGCCCGCCGGGCTGCCACCATTTCTCGGCCAGCGCAGCAAAGCGCGCGACATCAGCATCATCGATGCTGGCGCGCGTTTCCGTCGCTGAATCTTGTTGTTGCATAATTTCTCCGCGTGCTTGCCTGCACGAATCTAACACAGTATGTATAGCCGCCCTTCGATCAATTGTTGTTCGAAGGAAGCCCGCCCGCGCCGATTGCCGGGCGACAGTGTGAAAAAATAATGGCTTTGATTGTACAGAAATTTGGTGGGACCTCGGTATCCCATTTGGGGCCTATCCGCCGTGTCGCGCGCCGGGTCAAGGCGGAGCTCGATGCCGGCAACCAAGTTGCCGTCGTCGTCTCGGCGATGGCCGGCGTGACCGACCAGCTTGTCGGCTGGACGCGCGATATGGCGCCGGATGGCGACACGGCGGAATATGACGTCGTGGTCTCGAGCGGCGAGCAGGTAACCAGTGGCCTGGTGGCGCTGGCGCTGCAGCGCTTGGGCGTCAATGCACGCTCGTGGCTTGGCTGGCAATTGCCGGTGCGCACCAGCGCCAGCCATGCGCGTGCGCGCATTCTCGAAATCGAAACCGGCGATATTAGGAAATTGATGGAGTCAGGCGGCGTTCCGGTGGTGGCCGGTTTTCAGGGCCTGTCGCCAGACGGCCGGGTGACGACCGTCGGGCGCGGCGGATCTGATACGCTGGCAGTAGCGCTGGCGGCGGCGTTGGGCGCGGCGCGATGCGATCTCTATTCCGACGTGACCGGGGTCTTCACCGCCGATCCCTGGATCGTCAACAATGCGCGTAAACTTGACAAGATCACCTGCGAGGAGATGCTCGAACTGGCCTCCCTCGGGGCGAAGGTGCTGGATCCGCGCTCGGTGCGCATGGCGCTGCGGCACCGTTTGCCGATCCAGGTGCTGTCGAGTTTCGCCGATTTACCCGGAACCCTGGTCGAGGGAACAATAATTACGGATGTATGGGGCATGCCTTTAGAAGATGATGCAGAGCTGAAAATGGTTACGGGCATCGCCTATAGCCGCGATGATGCCAAAATTACCGTTGTGCGGGTGCCCGATAAGCCGGGCGTCGCGGCCGATATTTTAGCGCCGCTTTCCGAGGCCGGGATCAATATCGATATGATCGTGCAAAATGTCTCGCATGACGGCAACGCGAATATCACCTTTACCATCGCCCGCGCCGATGCCGGTCGCGCCATCGAGACGCTGCGGAAAAAGCAGGGCACGCTCAATTTCGAAAATGTGTTGAGCGATGTCGATGTTGCCAAGGTTTCGGTCATCGGTGTTGGCATGCAAAGCCATGCCGGCGTGGCGCAGACGATGTTTTCCGCCCTGGCGAAAGAGGAAATCAATATCCAGGTGATATCGACCTCGGAAATTAAGATCAGCGTTCTGATCGCAGAAGAGCATACCGAACGCGCGGTGCGCGCGCTCCATGCCGCCTATCGGCTGGATGAACAATAGCAGCGCTCACGCCGAGCTCGATGCGCTCTCGGCGCGCGGCCGCGAATTTCTCGGCGTGCGTCACGCCATTGTTGGCGGCGCGATGTCGTGGTTATCGGAGCGTCACCTTGTCGCCGCGACCTCAAACAGCGGCGCCTTCGGCGTTATCGCCACCGGCTCGCTGAGCCCCGAGGAATTGCGCGAAGAGGTCAAGGGCACCTTCGCCCTCACCGACAAGCCGTTCGGCGTTAACGTTATTATCATGCATCCCGAACTCAACGAATTGTTGCAGGTCTGTATCGATGAGGGCGTTGGCCATGTCGTGTTGGCCGGCGGATTGCCGCCGCGCTCGGCGACCGAGCGCCTTAAAGCGGCGGGGGTTAAAGTCATTGCCTTCGCGCCGACATTGATGGTGGCAAAAAAGCTCAGCCGCCAGGGCGTCGATGCATTTATTATTGAGGGCATGGAGGCCGGCGGCCATACCGGCCCGGTGGCGACCAGTGTGCTGTGTCAGGAAATCCTGCCGCACCTCCGCGATGTGCCGGTGTTTGTCGGCGGCGGCATTGGCCGCGGTGATGCCATCGCGCTCTATTTGCAAATGGGCGCCGCCGGCTGTCAGATCGGCACGCGCTTCGTCTGCGCCACGGAATCGATCGCGCATGAGAAGTTCAAAAAAGCCTTTCTCCACGCCAAGGCGCGCGACGCCCAGCTCTCGGTGCAGCTCGATCCGGAGTTTCCGGTCATTCCGGTCAGGGCATTGGCCAACAAGGCGACCGAGCAATTTTTCACTGCACAACGCGATGCCATCGCGCGTTTCCGCAGCGGTGAGCTTGACCAGAAGGAAGCCCAGTTGGTTATCGAACGGTTTTGGGCCGGATCGCTGCGCCGTGCGGTGATCGACGGCGATATCGAAAACGGCTCCCTGATGGCCGGGCAAAGCGTCGGCATGGTCGCGCGCGAGCAACCGGTCGCTGAGATCGTCGAGGAATTGATGGATCAGGCGGCAGGCACTCTTGCCCGCGGGCGCGAGCATTTATCCACAGGGTCGGGATAATATCGCCGGGAAATGCCCTTTAACCCGGAACAATCCGGGGATATATTATTAATTGCACCCCGCACGGGGGGGTGTTAACATGATGAATTGCCGCAAAGACAAGGCTCTAGCACGCGCTTTGCTGTTTCAAGATGAGCATTGGTAAAGCGTAGAATAGACCGCAGGTGGCAATCGGAGACGAGGCGGGTCCTGGCATATGTCGGAAACCGGCTTTGTTGCGCGTCGTAAATTTGAGATTGCCCGTGTAATTTAGTTTTGACCGATATGTTGCCCGTTACCAATGTTGGTTGAAATGAAGAGGCGGCGAAATGGTAGAGCGAAGAGAGGCTGAGTCTCTCGAACCGGAATTGGGCGAAGTTCGGCCCTTGCGTGAAGTTGGCGGCCCCGGGGCCGACGAAATACCGAGCCTGTGCGCTGAATTGGCGCGTGCCCGCATGCTTGCCGGCTACGAATTGAAAGACGTGGCCACGGCACTGCGTATTCGCCTTATCTATCTTGAAGCGCTTGAGGAAGGGCGCTTTGAAGATATGCCGGGCATGACGTACGTCGTCGGATTTTTGCGCAGCTACAGCGAATATCTCAAGCTCGATCCCGATGAAATGATATCCCGCCTGAAGGGCGAGACGGCATCCGGAATTGCGCAGAAAGATTTGACCTTTCCCATGCCGCCAAAAGAGGGCGGCAAGCCGAAACCGTGGCTGATCCTGGTGGTATTGGTGCTTGCCGGGCTGGCCTATGGCGGCTGGCGCGTTTACTCGACGGAAGGGCAGATCGCCACCAATCTCGTTTCGGACGTATCGAACACATTCAGTGAAGCGACCGGCCTTTCGGACGATGACACTGTCATGGCCTCGGTCGCCTCGGAAGAGAGCGTTGCCGAGGAAACAAGTATTTCCGAGCCGGTAATCGTGGTGGCTGAACCGGCGGTCTCAGACGTGGAGGCTGTTGCTCCTGCGCAAGAAAATGCCCCATTTGCCGATGCTGAAAGCGTAATTTTAGCGCCGGCGGTGGATGAAAGCGTTGGCGTTATGGTTGAAGACACAGCCACCAGCACCAGCACCAGCACCAGTACCGGATCCGTATCAATTTCCGGAACGGATTCACTGTGGCAGGAAGCTAGCGAAAATGCACAGGAATCCTCGGCAGTGGAAACTCCGGCACAGGAAGCTCCGGTAGTGGAAACCCCGGCAGTGATTGTCGAGACAGTGGCCGAGGACGAAAACACGGCCAGTGTTACGACATCTGAAACGCCTTTGGAAACCGCGACATCGGTATCCGAGAGTGCGCCACAGGGAAGCACGTCGCAGGGAAGTACATCATTGTGGGATAGTGCCGGCGAAAATAGTCCGAGCGAAGCGAGTACGGTGCCGGAACCGGCATTCAGTGCTTCGAGCGAGACATTACCGATTGTCAGCAATGCGCAGGCGCAGGAACTGGATAGCGCTGCCAACCCAGATGAATTCGAAATTGCTTCAGCCTCGCCGGAGACATCGGCGGAGGCGGCCTATGAGCCGAATATTTACGGCGTCGAAAATTCCGATTTCAGAATTGCCATCACGGCGAAGGCTGATAGCTGGGTGCAAATTCAGGGCCCCAATAATGAATTGCTGCTGACCCGGATATTGCGCACCGGCGATACCTATCAGGTGCCGGACCGCACCGGCCTGATCATGGTGACGGGCAATGCCGGCGCCCTCGAATTGCGCGTCGATGGCGCGGTTGTCAATGCGTTGGGCCCGGTTGGCGTGGTGCGGCGCAACGTTCCCTTGGATCCGGAAGCCCTGATCGCCGGCACGGAAGCAAACCGCTAGCGCTTCAGCCAATTTTCCGGTTGGCGAAAGCGCTCCTGCAAAATATACAGAAATAGCTGCGCGCCGGATGATTGGCTGGTGCGCAGCCCTATTGGCTATTGTCTGAACGGAGTTTCAAGTGTCGAAGTTACAACCGGTGCGTGGCACGCACGACCTTCTGCCGGGCGATAGCAGAGCCCATCGCCATGTTATGGACTTAGCCCGCTCGACCGCTGCCCTCTATGGCTATGAGGAAATGTCCACGCCGATTTTCGAGTTTACCGAAGTGTTCAAACGAACGCTCGGCGACGTCTCGGATATCGTCACCAAGGAGATGTATACCTTTCAGGACAAGGGCGGCGAGTGGATTACCCTCAGGCCGGAAAATACCGCCGGTGTGGCGCGCGCCTTGATCAGCGGCGGCCTCAGCCAGAACCTGCCGTTGAAATATTTTTATGGCGGCCCGATGTTTCGCTATGAGCGGCCGCAAAAGGGACGTTTGCGCCAGTTTCATCAGATCGGCGCGGAATTGCTCGGCGTTGCCGAGGCGCTCGGCGATGTCGAGATCATCGCGCTTGGCGCACATATCCTGAAGACGCTTGGCGTCGCGGATCAGGTCAAGCTCGAGCTCAATACATTGGGCGACAGCGAAAGCCGCGCCGATTACCGCGCCAGCCTGGTCAAATATCTGAGCGGCCATCTCAATGATCTCTCAGCCGAAAGCCGCGACAGGTTGGAGAGAAACCCGTTGCGCATTCTCGATTCAAAAAATGAGGGCGACCGCAGGATTGTCGCCGGAGCGCCGAAACTGGCCGAATATCTCAACCCGTCATCGCGCGAATTTTTTCAAAATGTCTGCGCCGGCCTCGATGCCCTGGGTATCGCCTACGAGCTCAATCCGCATCTCGTCCGCGGCCTGGATTATTACTGCCACAGCGCCTTTGAGTTCACCACCGAGGCACTTGGCGCCCAGGGCGCGGTGCTGGCCGGCGGGCGTTATGACGGCCTGGTCGAGACCATGGGCGGCCCGCCGACACCCGGTGTCGGCTGGGCGGCCGGTATCGAGCGTTTGGCGATGCTGGTTGGCGAGGTCGATAACAAGGCCAATATGATCGCCGTGGTGCCGGTCGGCGCCGATATGGAGGCCGAGGCATTTGCCGTCACGCAGGAGCTACGCGCCGCCGGTTTGTGCGCCGATCTGGCGTTCCGCGGCAATATGTCAAAACGGCTCAAGCGGGCCAATCGGGCGGGCGCCGTCTGCGCCGTTCTGCTCGGCGGTGATGAAGCCGCCAGGGGCAATGTCACGCTGCGCGACCTTGGCACCGGCGATCAGCAGGAAGTTGCCCGCGACGGCCTGCTCGACCATCTCAAGCGCTATAGCTGAGCCGGCAAGACGGAGCAACGCAGGTGAAATTCGACGAACGCCTCGATTCTATCCTCGCCCGCCAGAGCGAGTTGTCGGACCTGTTGTCCGGCCAGCGCGAAATGTCGAGCGATGAACTGGTTCGCCTGTCGCGCGAATATGCCGAGCTCAAACCGGTGGTCGGCGCGATTGAAGCGCTCCGCGATGCCAAGGCGGAAGCGGCGGATTTGGCCGGCATGATTGCCGACCCGGAAACCGACAGCGAGATGCGGCAATTGGCCGAAGAGGAATTCAGTATCCTCAAGGACAGCGTGCCGGCGTTGGACGATCAGTTAAAAATTCTGCTGTTGCCGAAGGACGAAGCCGACGAGAAAAGCGCCATTCTGGAAATCCGCGCCGGCACCGGCGGCGAGGAGGCGGCGCTGTTCGCCGCCAATCTGATGCGCATGTATCAGCGCTATGCCGAAGACAAAAAATGGCGGGCCACGGTCATGTCGATGTCGGAAACCGGCCTTGGCGGGGTCAAGGAAGCGGTGATTGAAATCGGCGGGCGCGGCGTCTTTGCCCGGTTGAAATATGAATCCGGCGTGCACCGCGTGCAGCGCGTGCCCGAAACCGAAGCGGGCGGGCGCATTCACACCTCCGCCGCCACCGTTGCCGTGTTGCCGGAGGCCGAGGAAGTCGATCTGGTGATCCACGACAAGGATCTTCGCATTGATGTCTACCGGGCTTCGGGCCCGGGTGGCCAGAGCGTCAACACGACCGATAGCGCCGTTCGCATCACCCATTTGCCGACCGGCCTGGTGGTCACCCAGCAGGACGAAAAATCTCAGCATAAGAACCGCGCCAAGGCACTGAAGGTGCTGCGCGCCCGGCTTTATGATCATGAGCGCCAGCAGCGCGATGCGGAGCGGGCCGAGACGCGGCGCGGCCAGGTTGGCTCGGGTGACCGTTCGCAGCGCATCCGCACCTATAACTACCCGCAAGGCCGGGTAACCGATCACCGCATTAATCTAACGCTGCACAAGCTCGACAAAATATTGAGCGGCGAGGCATTGGACGAAATCGTTGACGCGCTGCTCAATGATGAGCAAACGCAGCGCCTGGCGCAGGCAAATTGATCGATCGCGCGCTCAGCGTGGAAGATGCGCTCAGGCAGGCGAGCAGCGTACTCGCCGCCGGCGGCATTGAGCAGCCGCGTCACGAGGCACGCATTCTCCTCGGTCATGTTACCGGGCTGTCGCGCGAAGCGCTGTTGGTTCAGCACCGCGAAATTCTAGAGCGTCCGCTTGTCGATGCCTTGACCTCCCTGGCGCGGCGCCGCGCCGAACATGAGCCGATCGCCTATCTCACCGGCGAACGCGAGTTTTGGGGGCTTTCGTTCGAAGTTACGCGCGATACCTTGATTCCACGCCCGGATAGCGAAACGCTGGTCGAGGCCGCGCTTGAATTTACCCGCGCGCGGCGCGATGCCGGTCTCCGCATCCTAGACCTCGGTGTCGGCAGCGGTTGTTTGCTGATCTCGCTATTGCGCGAATTACCGCTGGCTGAAGGCTTTGGTGTCGACCGGAGCGTTGCCGCATTGCGCGTCGCCGGGCGCAATGCAGAGCGCCACGGCGTGTCGGCCCGCATGCAACTTTTCGCTGGATGCTGGGGCGCGGCACTTTCGCCGTCATTCGATATCATCGTCGCGAATCCGCCTTATGTTGCCGATGGTGAGCGCGCCAGCATGATGCCGGAGGTTGCCAAATATGAGCCGGCGGAGGCGCTTTTCGCGGGCCGGGAGGGCGAGGATGCCTACCGCGCCATGGCGCCGCAGCTGGCCCGTCTGCTATCGCCGCAAGGACGGATTTTCCTCGAGCTTGGCGCCGGTCAGGGCGCACGCGCCGCCGAAATATTACATGGCGCCGGCCTGTCCGAGTGCGAACGGCGCAAGGATTTGGCCGGAATTGAGCGCTGCGGGATATTCGAATTGGCACTGGACTAAGTTTTTGCCCAGAAAGAATTGGTTAACGGACAATGGGTTAACATGACATTTCGAAAAATAAGGGTTGAAAACTGAGTAATCCTGGCTAGGGTCTAAGTGGTCGTGGTCAACGCGGATGCGAAAGCAAGTCTCGTTGCCTACCCAAAATCAGCCGTGCAGGCTGGTACCTTGTCCCACTGGTTGAGGAAAATCGCCACGTAAAGGTGGCGCTGCGGGCGAACTGAATGTTTGAGCCCGATGGATGAGATCATAATATGAAGCAAGGCCAATCGACGAAACGACCGCGCGGCCACCGTGGAAATGGACGCCGCCCAAGTGGCGGTAGCGGCGGCGGACGCAACTCCAACTTTGAAAGTAGTGGTCCGCAAGGAAAAATCCGCGGCACCGCCTATCAGGTGATCGAGAAATACCAGGCCCTTGGGCGCGATGCGCTGACCTTTGGCGACCGGGTGGCGGCGGAAAACTATTTTCAGCACGCGGAGCATTATTACCGTGTGATGGCGGCCAATGGCGGCGCCGAGCAAAGCGGTGGCAATGACCAGCGCGGTGGCCGCAATCCAGGCCGTCCGCAAAACCGCCAACCCCAGCAGCAAGACCAGCAACAGGGTCAACAGCCCCGCCCACAGCAAGCCACGGAATCTCAAGCGGCGGAGTCTGAGGGTGGCGCGGCTGAGGAAGGGCAACAGGGCGAAGGCACTCAAGAAGCCGTGCCTGTCATGCCTGCTGCTCCTGTTACGCCTGTCGCTGAAGCGATGGAGGGCGGTGCTGCGGAAGAAGCGGCCGCCGAGCCGAGCGAAATGGACAGCACGCCCGCTTGAGGCGCCAGGCCTGTTTCGACCGGGCGCTACCCGGGCGATTAACAAAATCCTAATATTCCGGCGCTTCTCTAGGCGTTGTTATGCGCGCGAGAACCCTTGTGAGAGCGTTTCTAGCCCCCATATAGAGACCATATGGTTGTGTCTGAACAGGCGCCCAGGTTTCATATGATTCGAGTGCGGTAAGATACCGGCTCACGAAGCGGGCGGCCAAGCGGAGTAGGGCAAAATGGATTTTGAGAAATTCACGGAACGCTCACGCGGTTTCGTTCAATCCGCACAAGGGTTGGCGTTACGCAGTGGGCATCAACGCTTCTCCCCCGAACATCTTCTGAAAGTCATATTGGAAGACAAGGAGGGATTGGCAGCTAATCTTATTCGCGTTGCCGGCGGGCGCCCCGACGATGCCCTCAGCGGCATTGAGCGCGAACTGGACAAATTACCCAAGGTCGAAGGCTCCGGCGCCGGGCAGGTTTATCTTGCGCCCGAAACGGCGCGCCTGTTTGAGAGCGCCACGGAAATCGCCGAGAAGGCAGGCGACAGCTTCGTCACGGTGGAACGCCTGTTATTGGCGCTCTGCCTTGCGGCGGGAACGCCGGCGGCGAAAGTCTTGGCCGATGCCGGGCTGACGGCGCAGGCGCTGAACTCGGCGGTTAACGATCTGCGCAAGGGGCGTACGGCCGAGAGCGCCAGCGCCGAGGATTCCTTTGAAGCCTTGAAGAAATATGCACGCGACCTGACCGACGCGGCGCGCGAGGGCAAACTCGACCCGGTGATCGGCCGCGACGAGGAAATCAGGCGCACGGTCCAGGTATTGTCGCGCCGGACAAAGAACAACCCGGTTCTAATCGGCGAGCCTGGCGTCGGCAAGACCGCGATCGTTGAGGGCTTGGCGCTCAGAATCGTCAATGGCGATATACCCGAATCACTGCGCGAAAAGAGCCTGTTGTCGCTCGATCTTGGCGCCCTCATCGCCGGCGCGAAATTCCGCGGCGAATTCGAGGAGCGGCTGAAGGCGGTGCTCGCCGAGGTGACCGCCTCGGACGGCGAAATTATCCTCTTTATCGACGAGATGCATACCATCGTCGGCGCCGGCGCGGCGGAAGGCTCGATGGATGCCTCGAACCTGCTCAAGCCCGCTCTGGCGCGCGGCGAATTGCATTGTGTCGGCGCCACGACGCTGGATGAATACCGCAAACATGTGGAAAAGGATGCCGCCCTGGCGCGGCGTTTTCAGCCGGTCTTTGTGGCCGAGCCGACGGTCGAGGATACGATCTCGATCCTGCGCGGGTTGAAGGAAAAATACGAGGTGCACCACGGCGTGCGCATCGCCGACAGCGCCCTTGTATCGGCCGCGACCCTCTCCAGCCGCTATATAACCGACCGCTTTTTGCCCGATAAGGCAATCGACCTGATGGACGAGGCGGCGAGCCGCTTGCGCATGGAAATCGACAGCAAGCCCGAAGAGCTTGATGAGCTGGACCGGCGTATCATCCAGCTCAAGATCGAGCGCGAGGCGCTGAAGAAGGAAGAAGATGCGGCTTCGGCTGACAGGCTGGAAAAATTGCAGGACGAATTGTCCGAATTGGAAGGCCGCTCAAGCGACCTCGCCGCCATCTGGCAGGCCGACAAGGACCGCCTTGCTGGCGGCCAGAAGATCAAGGAGCAGCTCGACGCGGCGCGCGGCGAGCTCGAAATAGCCCAGCGTAATGGCGATCTAGCGCGCGCCGGCGAACTCTCCTATGGCGTCATACCTGAGCTTGAGCGCGAGCTCACAGAGCTCGAATCGGGCGAAGCGGCGCGCATGCTCGACGAGGCCGTTGGCGAGCCGCATATCGCTTCGGTGGTGGCGCGCTGGAGCGGCATTCCGGTCGAGAAAATGCTTGAGGGCGAGCGCGAGAAACTGCTGCAAATGGAGAATAGCTTGCGCCGCCGGCTGGTCGGTCAGGACGAAGCGGTTATTGCCATCAGCAACGCCGTCAGGCGTGCCCGGGCAGGCCTCCAGGATGGCGACCGGCCAATTGGCTCGTTCATGTTCCTTGGCCCCACAGGGGTCGGTAAAACCGAGCTCGCCAAGGCCTTGGCCGAATTCATGTTTGACGATGAAAGCGCGCTCGTCCGTGTCGACATGTCGGAATATATGGAAAAGCACTCGGTCTCGCGTCTGGTCGGCGCGCCGCCCGGATATGTCGGCTATGAGGAAGGCGGGGTGCTCACCGAAACGGTGCGCCGCCGGCCCTATCAGGTGCTGCTGTTCGATGAGATGGAAAAGGCGCATGCCGACGTGTTCAATATTCTGCTGCAAGTATTGGATGATGGCCGCCTGACCGACGGCCAGGGCCGCACCGTGGATTTCCGCAACACCGTCATCATCATGACTTCCAACCTCGGCGGCGAGTTGCTCGCGGCGCAGGCCGATGGCGAGGATTCGAGCGCTGTGCGCGAGCCGATCATGGATATTGTGCGCACCGCGTTTCGTCCCGAATTCCTCAATCGGTTGGACGAAATCATCCTCTTCCACCGCTTGAGCCGCGAGAATATGGACGCCATTGTCGATATTCAGATTGCCCAACTGACGGCGCGCCTGGCCGAGCGTAAGCTCACCCTCGAGCTGCTGCCCGCCGCCCGCGCCTGGCTGGCGGAAACGGCCTATGATCCGGTCTATGGCGCGCGGCCGCTGAAGCGGGTTATCCAGCGCCATCTGCAGGATCCGCTCGCCAACCTCATTCTCGAAGGCAAAGTGTTGGATGGCCAGATTATCCGTGTCGCGCCGGGAGAGGGCGGGCTGAGCATCGCCTCGAGCGAATCCGGGGAAGTTTTAAGCGCTGCCTGACGGCTGTGGAAGCCGGCTTGAGAGGCCGGCGCTCAAGTCACCTGCTGGCGACTTTCTGCACGCTCGGAACTTCGGCGATCAGGACGCGCACTTTGCGTACCTGTCCCTCGAACAATGCCAATTCCGCGCCCGCCAGTTTTTGCCCGGTCGGCAGTTTGAGCCTGCGCGGGTTCATGCGCTTGCCGCTGCGCAGCACTTCATAATGTAAATGCGGCCCGGTTGAACGCCCGGTGGTGCCGACATAGCCGATGGTCTGGCCTTGGCGCACCCGTTTGCCGGAGCGCATGCCGCGGGCAAAGCCCTTCATGTGCGCATAGGCGGTCTTGTAGGTGCTGTTGTGACGGATGCGGATATATTTGCCGTAGGAGCCGTTGCGCCCGGCCACCTCTATCACGCCGTCGCCGGCGGCGACGATCGGCGTGCCGCGCGGCGCGGAGAAATCGAGGCCGCGATGCATCTTGTTATAACCGAGCACCGGATGACGCCGCATGCCAAAGCCTGAGGACAGACGCGCGCCGTTGATCGGCGTGCGCATCAGCGCCTTGCGCGCGCTCTGGCCCTTGACGTTGAAATAATCCACCGGGCCATTGCTCGGCTCGTGGCGGTAGAGGCCGATCACCTTGCCGCTCAAGCTCAGCGAGGCGAACAGCACCGGCCCAAGGGCGACGGTTTCGCCTTTGTCGTTGAGGAGATTTTCGTAAAGCACCTCAAAGTGGTCGTTCTTTTGAATTTCGCGCTGGAAATCGACATCGAAACTAAATATCTGCACCATCTCCATCAATATGTTGATGGGCAGCCCGGCTTTGGTCGCGGCATCGTAAAGGCTTGTCTGGATGCGGCCTTCGGCTTTCTCCAACCGGCGCACCAGATCGCGTGCCACTTCGCTGGCCTGGAAACTGTCATCGGATTGGCGCGCCACCAGTATGTCGCGGTCCGGCGCAACATCGAGCGCGATTTCGGCGAGGCGGAAGGCGTCGGCTTTATCCTCGGCCACCAGCGGCTCGAAAGCGAGGGTCAGAGTCTGGCCAATTTGCAGGCTGCGCGGATTGTGCACCTTGCGGAACGCGGCGATTGCCGCTTCGGCATCGCCGGCGGCGCTGCCGGCCTTGGTCAGAGCGACGAACAAGGTATCGCCTTTGCCGATCATCACAGCCTTGCGGAAGCGGCCGTCCTCCGCCGTTTGTTTTTCCTGCGGTGTGGGAAATTTTAAAGCGTTGTCTGCTTCGTCTGCGGCAACTGTCTCTGCCGGCCAGGCGGTGGCGGCGTGGGCAACGAGACCTTGCTCGGCCGGGGCCGCGGCGGCAATCATGGCGCCCTTCATGGCTTGTCCCTGCCCAGGCTGCGGCGTTAATTTGATATTTTCGCGAACCGGGCGAGTGTCGCCCGCCTCATTTGAATTTGCGGCCATGGCACGCTCGACAAAATTGGGTTCGGGAACCTTGGCCACGGAAAATTTCTTGTCAGTTCCGCGCCGAACTTCAATGTGGCGGCCATCGCCTATCTTGATGCTAAAGCCCTCGAGCAATGTCGCTCCCGAGCCGTCGGCGGTTGTCGCCACGACAATTTGCTGATTTTCCCGAAGGCGGCGCGGGTTAAACAGTTTGCGCAACGCGCGTATGGCGCCATCAGCTTCGTTGCGATCAATGCCTTCGCTACGCAGGATCGCCATCAATGTGTCGCCGCGTTCTACCCGAATCGTAACCGCGTTGACGTATGGGTCGGATTTGCTGGCGGCTGCCGGCGTGGAAACAGCAGCCTGCGGCGCTTTGTGCACGGGCTTCTCCGGCGCTACTTCGACTACTTCAGGAAGTTGAACGATCTTTGTCTGTGGCGCGCTGGAGGCCGGAGTGGTCGCAGGGGTCTTTGCCGCTGGCGCGATATTGGCGAGGCTGTTGATCGGCTCGCGTGCCAAGCCACTGCTGAACTTGCCGCTCTCGCCGCGCATAACCGTGACGTGCCGTTTGGCGCTGATCGCGATCGATAATCCCTGGAGCAGTTTTTTCCCGCCATCGCCCTCAGTGACGATCACGTATATATGATTGCCAGCGCGCAGGCGCCGCGGATCAAAATTCGTTTTCAAGGCACGGATCGCCCGGTCGGCCTGGCTGTGCGAAACACCGCGTGCGGTCAGCATTTTCATCAGCGTCGCGCCCTTGGGGATGCGCAGTTTTTGCCGTTCTCCGGCGAGCGCCTGCGGTGTGGTTTCGAGCACGGCGACGGCGCTGTTTTCATCGCCGAGCGTCATTGCCGATAAGCGGCGCGCGGAATAGCTGTGATTCGCGCCGCGCCTGACCTCGACCACGCCTTTTTCCAAATGGACCACGACACCGAGCAGCGCCAGTCGCTGTTTCGCATCGAAAGCTCCCGGCAAAATCGAAATTTTTTGCCCGACGCGCAGATTTCTCGGGTCGTATCGTGTGCGCAGCGCTTTGACGGCACGGTCGATATCGCGCTTATGGATATTCAAGGCCCGCATCATATTGCCGATGGTGTCACCCGAGCGCGCTTTGAGCGTGATTAAGCCGTTATTCTCTTGCCCACTGGCGGTATTACCCGGCGACCAGGGCTGGCTGCTGCGCCGCGCGCGATATTTCCCATCCGCGCCGCGCGTAACCTCGACATACTTGTTTTTGCCCAATTCGATCGAAAAAATCGATAATTGCGAGCTTTCGCCGTCATCAGGGCCAAAGCGCAGCATCATGCGCTGGCCGACCCTAAGTTTTCGCGGATCGAACAGTTTTGCCAGCGCGCGCGCCGCCGCGGTCGCGTTTTTAGGCGTAACGCCGGCGGATTTGAGCATTCTGATCAGGGTATCGCCCTTTTGAACGCTCTGGTTAAGGATCGCGCTTTGCGTGGATTTTGCCGAATCGCTCTGTTGCGTCACGGCCGCGAAAGCCGGCATGCCGCCATTTGTGCTGTCGAAAAGCGAAACCGCAGCTACCGCCGAGGCCACAATAAAAGCAGCGAAAACAATCGTTGTGCGTGGCATAAGAATTGATCTGATATGTCGCATCGTGTTGATATAGTTACCTAATTAGAGTTGTCCAGCACGCGACACAGGAGCTGTATTAATAAATTCAACATGCGTCCCACCCCTCGCTCAACACGGGTTCAAGACGACTCCTCAATCCCGTTAACCATGCGAGTGTCGTTTAAATTTGTCAATAAATTCTTGCACTTCGCGGAGTTTGTTCGATTAGATGGGAAAATAATGCTGTGAAGTGGCATTTTGAGGCGGTTTTGTTGTCAAAGCTTGGCGCTCTCCCAGAGGGTGGCGGAATGGGCGCGATGCGATACTCTATATATGGCGCAAATTAATTTTCATTCGCAGCCAAATTTTAATAAAAAGTAACCAGATGTGCTTGACTTAGATGGGGGGCGGGCGTATTAAACCACCACGCGCTGCGGGCCGGAAGGGCCGTGGCGCGTGATGCTCTTTGACATTGTGAATTGGAAGAGATGCGTGGGCGGCGTTGATTTAACGCTGCCGACGCAAACGGTTCGATGTGCCTTTGTTTGGGACGTCAGTCTTGGACGAAGGTGCAGCGAGCGTGCGTTTGCGTGGGATCACGTCAATTTATCCCACGATTGATCCTTCGGGATCTAATACAGGATAAAACATTCAACTTGAGAGTTTGATCCTGGCTCAGGACGAACGCTGGCGGCAGGCCTAACACATGCAAGTCGAACGAGAAGCCATCCTTCGGGATGGTGGGCAGTGGCGAACGGGTGAGTAACGCGTGGGAACCTGCCCTTCGGTACGGGACAACCGCGGGAAACTGCGGCTAATACCGTATATTCCCTACGGGGGAAAGATTTATCGCCGAAGGATGGGCCCGCGTCCGATTAGCTTGTTGGTGAGGTAAAAGCTCACCAAGGCAACGATCGGTAGCTGGTTTGAGAGGATGATCAGCCACACTGGGACTGAGATACGGCCCAGTCTCCTACGGGAGGCAGCAGAGGGGAATATTGGACAATGGGGGCAACCCTGATCCAGCAATGCCGCGTGCGTGAAGAAGGCCTTAGGGTTGTAAAGCGCTTTCACCTGTGATGATGATGACAGTAACAGGAGAAGAAGCCCCGGCTAACTCCGTGCCAGCAGCCGCGGTAATACGGAGGGGGCTAGCGTTGTTCGGAATTACTGGGC
>JABIXB010000070.1 GCA_018666805.1 Rhodospirillaceae bacterium
GGGGGCCGGGCCTGGCGGAAGCAGAGGGCGGCGTGGCGCACGCCCGCCTGAAGGAAATCAATACGGTTTTGCCGGCACCGCCGATGCCGGAATCGATACGCAAGCTGGTCGATTGGGTGGCGGAATATACCCTCGCCAAGCGCGGCGCGGTGCTGCGCATGGCGATGAGTGTCCCCGCCGCGCTCGAGCCGGCCAAAATGCGCACCGCCTATCTCGCCACCGGCAACAAGCCGGAGCGCCTGACCCCGGCACGCCAGCGAATATTGGACCTGCTCGCCGACGGCCTGCCGCGCGGTGCGGCGGAATTGGCGCGCGAGGCCGCAGTCAGCACCGGCGTGGTAAAGGGCCTGGCCGATAGTGGCGCGCTCCGGCAGATATCGCTGCCCGCCGAGCTCACGCCCGAAACGCCGGACTGGCGCCATCCGCGCGCCACACTTTCGCCCGACCAGAGCAGCGCGGCAAAAGCCCTGGCGGCGCGCGTCAGCGACGCGGCGTTCAACGTCACCCTATTGGACGGCGTGACCGGCTCGGGCAAGACGGAAGTTTATTTTGAGGCGGTGGCGGCGGCGCTCGAGGCCGAGCGCCAGGTGCTGGTGATGCTGCCGGAAATAGCGCTTTCGACACAATGGCTGGAGCGCTTCCGCGCCCGCTTCGGCACCGCGCCGGCGATCTGGCATTCGGAGCTTGGCCAGCGTGCGCGGCGTGAGACCTGGCGCGCCGTGGCAAACGGCGCGGCGCGCATCGTTGTCGGCGCGCGCTCTGCTCTCTGGCTGCCGTTCGCCGAACTCGGCCTGATGGTGGTGGATGAAGAGCATGACGGCGCCTTCAAGCAGGAGGACGGTGTGATCTACCATGCGCGCGACATGGCGGTGATGCGCGCCCGCCTGGAAGGCTGCCCGCTGATATTGAGCTCGGCCACGCCATCGTTGGAGACCTTGGCCAATGTGCGCGCCGGGCGCTACCAAAGCCTTGATCTCGCTGACCGCCATGGCGGCGCGCAATTGCCGCAGGTCGAAATGGTCGATATGCGCGCCACCCCAGCGCCGCGCGGCGCCTGGATCTCGCCGCCATTGCGCGAAGCGCTCGAGCAAAGCTTCGCCGCCGGGCAACAGGCGGTGCTTTTTCTGAATCGGCGCGGCTATGCGCCGCTCACCCTCTGCCGCGCCTGCGGCCACCGCCTGCAATGCCCCAATTGCACCGCCTGGCTGGTCGCGCATCGCTTTACCGATAGCCTCAATTGTCACCATTGCGGCTATCACCAGCGCCCGCCGGAGGCCTGCCCGGAATGCGAGGTCGAAGGCAAGCTGGCGGCCTGCGGGCCGGGCGTCGAACGCGTGGCGGAAGAAGCGGCGGCCTTGTTCCCCAAGGCGCGCAGCGAAATCGTCACCAGCGACACCATCGCCGGGCCGGAACAGGCGGCGGGCTTTATATCGCGCATCGAGAAGCACGAAGTCGATCTCCTGATCGGCACCCAGATCATCGCCAAGGGCCATCATTTTCCGATGCTTACGCTGGTCGGCGTGATCGACGCCGATCTCGGCCTGGTGGGCGGCGATTTGCGTGCCGCCGAGCGCACCTACCAGCTCCTGCATCAGGTTGCGGGCCGCGCCGGGCGGGCCCAGCATGCCGGGCGGGTGCTGCTGCAAACCTATATGCCGGAACATCCGGTCATGGCGGCGCTCTGTTCGGGCGAGCGCGAGGCCTTTCTGGCGCGCGAGGCGGAAGCGCGCGAGAACCACGGCCAACCGCCGGCGGGCCGCCTCGCGGCAGTGATTCTCTCGGGCCGCAACGAGGCGAGTGTCGCCGGCACCGCGCGCGCACTGGCCCGTATTGCCCGCAATTCTCTGCCGCGCGACAGTGGCATCGAAATTCTCGGCCCGGCGCCGGCAGCGCTGATGCTGCTGCGCGGCCGCTACCGCTACCGCCTGCTGATCAAATGCGCGCGTGCCACCCTGCCCCAGCCCTGGCTGCGCAGCTGGCTCGCCGAGTTGGACGCGCCTTCCCGGGTAACGCTTCGGGTAGACGTCGATCCTTACAGCTTTCTATAAGACTAAAGCATTGAAATTATTGTCACAAACTAGACTTTCGGAGTCAGTTGCGTGACCATAACGAGTATGTTACTTATCGCCTGCTTTTCGGACGGGGCAACTGGCCGGAAGCGCTGTTTGACGGCCATTTCAACAAACAAAAACTAGATAGAGCCGCCGCCAACGATGAGGCGGCAGAGCTTAAGGGGACGAAGTTCGGTGGCAGCCCAAACCACAGGCCAGAGCGATCTTGCCAAGCGCTATGCAACGGCATTCTTTGATCTTGCGCTCGAGCAGGACCAGGTCGATCAATTGGCCGGGGAATTGGGCGATTTACGTAATTTGATGCGTGACAGCGCCGACTTATCACGCCTCGTGCGCAGCCCCATCGTCTCGCGCGCCGACCAGGGCGCCGCCATGGCGGCGCTGATCGCGCGCGCCGGCATGTCCGGCTTGGTCGCCAATCTGGTTGGGCTGATGGCCAAAAACCGCCGCCTGTTTGCGTTGGAAGGCACGATCGAAGCGTTCCAGGCCTTGCTGGCCGAACATCGCGGTGAAGTTTCCGCCGAAGTGACATCGGCGAACGCGTTGAAACCGGCCCATTTGGACGCTGTAAAAAATGCGCTCAAAGAAATCGTGGGCCGCGATGTCGCCTTGGAAACCAAGGTCGACCCAAGTTTAATCGGCGGACTGATCGTTAAGGTCGGCTCCCGCATGATCGACAATTCATTACGGACGAAGCTGCAGAATCTTGAGCTCGCCATGAAAGGGATTTGAGAATGGATATTGGCGCCGCCGAAGTATCGGCAATCCTCAAGGAGCAAATCGCCAACTTTGGTACCGAGGCGGATGTCGCCGAGGTCGGGCAAGTGCTCTCGGTGGGTGATGGTGTTGCGCGCGTTTATGGGCTGGATAATGTCCAGGCCGGTGAAATGGTTGAATTTCCCGGCAATATTCGCGGAATGGCGCTCAACCTCGAGACCGACAATGTCGGCGTCGTGATTTTCGGCGAAGACAGGGCGATCAAGGAAGGCGATACGGTCAAACGGACCGGCGCCATCGTTGAAGTGCCGGTCGGCAAGGGCCTGCTTGGCCGCGTGGTCGATGCGCTCGGCAATCCGATTGACGGCAAGGGCCCGATCGAATCATCGGAAAATAAGCGCATTGAGGTCAAGGCGCCGGGCATTATTCCGCGCCAATCGGTCAATGAGCCGGTGCAGACCGGCCTCAAGGCGCTTGATGCGCTGGTGCCGATCGGGCGTGGCCAACGCGAACTGATCATTGGCGATCGCCAGACCGGCAAAACCGCCGTCGCCATCGATACCATCATCAATCAAAAAGAAGTCAACGCCAGCACCGACGAATCGAAGAAGCTTTATTGCATCTATGTGGCGGTCGGGCAGAAACGCTCCACTGTCGCCCAGGTGGTGAAGACCTTGGAGGAAAACGGCGCGCTGGAATATACCATCGTGGTTTCGGCCACCGCCTCGGAAGCGGCGCCGTTGCAATTTTTGGCGCCCTATACGGGCTGCACCATGGGCGAGTTTTTCCGCGACAATGGCATGCACGCGGTGATCATCTATGACGATCTCTCCAAGCAGGCGGTTGCCTACCGGCAGATGTCGCTGTTGCTGCGCCGCCCGCCGGGCCGTGAAGCCTATCCGGGCGATGTGTTCTATCTCCATTCACGCCTGCTGGAACGCGCCGCCAAGATGAATGATTCATTGGGCGGTGGTTCGCTCACTGCCCTGCCGGTGATCGAAACCCAGGCGAGCGACGTGTCGGCCTATATCCCGACCAACGTGATCTCGATTACCGATGGCCAGATTTTCCTTGAGACCGACCTTTTCTACCAGGGCATCCGCCCGGCGATTAACGTCGGCCTCTCGGTCAGCCGGGTGGGCTCGGCGGCACAGACCAAAGCGATGCGGTCCGTCGCCGGCCGGATCAAGCTGGAACTTGCGCAATACCGTGAAATGGCGGCTTTTGCCCAGTTCGGCTCCGATCTCGACGCCGCGACCCAGCGCCTGCTGGCGCGCGGTGCGCGGCTCACCGAATTGCTCAAGCAGGGGCAATATTCGCCGCTGCCGATCGACGAGCAGGTGGTGGCGATTTTTGCTGGTGTGCGCGGTTATCTCGATGGCATCGAAATCGAGCAGATCGGCCGCTTCGAGCAGGAATTGCTGAGCGAAGTGCGCGGCGCGCATAGCGAAATCCTGAGCGACATTCGCGAGAGCGGCCTATTGAGCGACGAAACCGATAAGAAGCTCACCGCCATGCTTGACGAATTCGTCAAGAAATTCGCTTAGGCATTACGGTAACTTCGGGCAAGACGGGGCATAGCGGCAGATGGCCACTCTCAAGGACCTGCGCACGCGCATCGACAGCGTCACGCAGACCCAAAAGATCACCTCGGCGATGAAGATGGTCGCGGCGTCCAAGCTGCGCCGGGCGCAGGAGTCGGCCGAAGCGGCGCGGCCTTACGCCCAGCGCATGGAGCGCATGGTCGGCAGCCTGGCCGAGCTCCTGCAGGATCGCGACGACGCGCCGGTGCTGCTGCGCGGCAATGGCGCCGACAAAACCCATCTGATCGTGGTGGCGACGTCGGACCGCGGCCTCTGCGGCGGCTTCAATTCCTCGATCACCCGCGCCACACGTCTGCGTATCCGCCAACTCACCAGCGATGGCAAGACGGTCAAAATATTCTGTATCGGCCGTAAAGGACGCGAGCAATTGTCGCGCGAATTCGGCTCGCTGATCATCGGCAGCGCCGCCGAAGTCGGCAAACGCGGCCCGTCCTACGACGAAGCGGACACCATCGGCCAGACCATCACCGACCTGTTCGAGCAGGGCGAGTTTGATATCTGCACGGTGGTCTACAATCATTTCAAATCGGTGATGACGCAAATCGTCACCTTCCAGCAGGTTATCCCGTTCGCCGATTCGGCGCCTGACGCCGCCAACGACGACGAAGCGGAGCAGATCGACCATGGCGGCGCGATTTATGAATTTGAGCCCGAAGAGGCCGAAATTCTTGAAGAATTGCTGCCCTATAATCTGTCGATCCAGGTATTCCGCGCCCTGCTTGAAAGCGCCGCCAGCGAGCAAGGCGCGCGCATGACGGCGATGGACAGCGCGACGCGCAACGCCGGCGAAATGATCGACAAGCTGACACTCAACTTCAACCGCACCCGCCAAGCCAAGATCACCGGGGAGCTGATCGAGATCATCTCCGGCGCCGAGGCAACCTAGGCGAAAGACGTAAATCACGCTTCGTCGCAGACGAAGCATCATTGTGAATTCAAGCTCGACAGGAGCCAGGCCATGGCCAGTACAGATACAAAAGGCAGCATTTCCCAAATTATGGGCGCCGTCGTGGACGTTCACTTCGAAGGCGAATTGCCGGCGATTCTGAACGCGCTGGAGACTGACAATCACGGCACCCGCCTGGTGCTCGAAGTGGCGCAGCATCTGGGCGAGAGTAATGTCAGATGCATTGCCATGGATACCACCGAGGGCTTGGTGCGTGGCCAAGAGGTCAGCGACACCGGCGCCGGCATTTTGGTGCCGGTCGGGCCGGAAATGCTCGGCCGCATCATTAACGTGGTCGGCGATCCGATCGACGAGCGCGGGCCGGTGGTGACCAAGGCGAAAAACCCGATCCATGCCCCGGCGCCCGATTTTGTCGACCAATCGACCGAATCGGAAATCCTCGAAACCGGCATCAAGGTCGTCGATCTGCTGGCACCCTATGCCAAGGGCGGCAAGATCGGCCTGTTTGGCGGCGCCGGCGTGGGCAAGACCGTGATTATCATGGAATTGATCAACAACATCGCCAAGGCGCATGGCGGCTATTCGGTGTTCGCCGGCGTCGGTGAGCGCACCCGTGAAGGCAATGATCTCTATCACGAGATGATCGATTCGGGCATTATCAAACTCGACGGTGACGGCTCCAAGGTGGCGCTGGTCTATGGCCAGATGAACGAGCCGCCCGGCGCGCGTGCGCGGGTTGGCCTCTCCGGCCTCGCCCAGGCTGAATATTTCCGCGACGAAGAAGGTCAGGACGTGCTGTTCTTCGTCGATAACATTTTCCGTTTCACCCAGGCCGGCTCGGAAGTGTCCGCGCTCCTCGGCCGCATGCCGTCGGCGGTGGGCTATCAGCCAACGCTGGCGACCGAAATGGGCAATCTGCAAGAGCGCATTACCTCAACGCAAAAAGGCTCGATCACCTCGGTGCAGGCGATTTACGTCCCGGCCGATGATCTCACCGACCCGGCGCCGGCAACCTCGTTCGCGCATTTGGATGCGACCACGGTGCTGTCGCGCCAAATCGCCGAGCTCGGCATTTATCCAGCGGTCGATCCGCTCGATTCGACCTCGCGCATGCTCGACCCGCGCATCATCGGCGACGAGCATTACGAAGTGGCGCGTGAAGTTCAGCGCATTCTGCAAACCTACAAATCATTGCAGGACATCATCGCCATTCTCGGCATGGACGAGCTCTCCGAAGAGGACAAACTCACCGTCGCCCGGGCGCGTAAGATTCAACGCTTTCTGTCGCAACCTTTCTTTGTCGCCGAAGTGTTCACCGGCACGCCGGGCAAGCTGGTCGATCTCAAGGACACCATCTCGGGCTTCAAGGCGATCGCCGCCGGCGAATATGACGATCTGCCGGAAGCCGCTTTCTACATGGTGGGCGGAATCGAGGAAGCCGTCGATAAGGCCAAACAAATGGCCGCTGAAGCAGCCTAGTAGGACGGATAGGAAAGATCGTGGCAGATACATTCCAATTCGAGCTGGTCGCGCCGGAAAAGCTGATTTTTTCGGACGATATCGAGTTTGTCGTCGTCCCCGGCGCCGAGGGCGATTTCGGTGTGCTTCCGGGCCACGCCCTGTTGCTCTCGACCGTGCGGCCTGGAATTATTGAAATCCACGAAAACGACAAGCCGAAAGAGCGCTTTTTTGTCGGCGGCGGCTTTGCCGAGGTCACGCCCGAGCGCTGCACGGTGTTGTCGACGGAATCGGTAAATCTGGCCGAAATTGACGAAAGCGCGGCGCGCGCACGTCTCGATACGGCGGAGCGCGATCTGAACGACGCCGCTTCCGACGGCGAGCGCGAAAAGGCCGAAAAAGCACTGGAAGTGGCACAAGCTCTGGTGGCCGCCTGTTCCTAGGCCGGATCCGCCACCAAACTCCATAACGATTGAGAATATTGCGCGCCAGATGTGCGATCAGCGGGCTTGCCGGGCTCGCCTACCCGTTTATAATCCTTAAAAAAAGCTGGCACCCAGGGAACACGGGCGAGAAGTTATGGGACATTGGACACTCGACGACATCAATTGGGACAGTTTCGAGCCTGACAAGGTTGATACGGAACTGCTCAAACTGGTGAAGGCGGCCTGTATGATCGAGCATCACAGCAGCGCCTACGGACAATATCTCTGCGCCATCTTCAACGAAGAACCGGGCGTGTGCGAAGATGCCTTAACCTGGTCCGAGGAAGAAGTTCAGCATGGCAAAGCGCTGCGCCGTTATGCCGAACTGGCTGATCCGAATTTCGATTTCGACGATGCGTTTGCCCGCTTCACCAAGGGCCACCCCATTGATATCTCCGCGGAACAATCGATCCGCGGCTCTCTCTGCGGCGAGATGGTGGCGCGTTGCGCGGTCGAGGTCGGCACCTCGTCCTATTACAGCGCGCTCCGGGATTCGATAGATGAGCCGGTGCTGCGCGAAATATGCCGCAACATCGCGGCCGATGAATTCCGCCACTTCAAACTGTTTTACAAATACGCCAAGCATTTCCAGGAGACCGAGCGCCTCAGCCGCTGGGCGCGCTTTAAAATCGCGCTTGGCCGCTTTCTGGAAACCGGCGACGACGAACTGAGCTTTGCCTATTATTGCGGCTCGGGCGACACCAAGCCTTATGTGCGCAAACAGGCCAACACGGATTGTATGGCGCGCACGCTGCCGCTCTACCGCTTTGAGCATGTTCAACTCGGTGTTGGAATGTCACTCAAATCCGCCGGAATCAAGCCACAGGGTATATTGGGGAAAACCATCACCAGAATGTTGTGGATTGGCTTTCGGCTCTACGCCCGGCACCTGCAACGCGCGGCGAGTTACGCCTGAGTCGCAAGCCATGGCAGAACCAGACCGATTGCACCAAATCAACCTCGGCTACTCGCCCGAGGAAGACCGCATGTTGTTGCGCATCAACACCACGGGAAAGACCGAATACCGTCTGTGGCTGACACGGCGCTATGTCAAAATGCTGTGGAAACTACTGACCAAATCGGTCGAAAGCCTGCCCGATGTGCGTGCCCAGGCAGCGCCGGAGACGCGCCAGGCGGTGAAGTCCTTCCAGCGCGAAGAGGCCCGCCAGACGGCGGATTATTCCAAGGATTTTGAAGACTCCGAGGCCAAGCGCCCGCTCGGCGAGACGGCCAGCCTGCTCACCGGCGTGCGCGCCACGGCGGGCGAGAAAGGCACCCAGTTGACGCTGCAAACCAAGGACGGGCGTGCCATCAATCTCAATCTGGAAAAGAAACTGCTCTATTCGCTGTGCGACCTGTTGATTTCAAGCACCACGCAGGCCAAGTGGAATCTCGACCTCAAGGCCGACGAGACCCCGGCGGCGGCGGAGCCGGAACAGGACGGACCCGTCCACTAAACTTCAATACGTTCGACCTCTTCGCCGTCCAGGCCAAAACACACAGAGGTGAGCGGACCGCCAAAGCCGCACCCGCTATCGATGGTGGTACTAAAGGGTGCGACCTGAACACCGCCATGTTCCGGATCGAAGCCGCGCACAACCCGAACATAGCCGGCGAACGGCGCTTCCAAGGCGCTGAAATCAGCACTGTTCCACCAGAATGCATCGCCCTGGGCATCGAGCGGGCGCGCCGCGTCGATCCCGGCATGAACGAACAGCAGCGCGCCGTCATCGCTCAGCGCCGCCCGTCTTAGGCTCGAGGTAAGCTCTACATGGCCGTCGCGGGCTTGCATATTCTGGCGCAATCCGTTGGTCCAGCGGGCCAATTCAAGCGCACCGGAGCGCGCCCGGCGCAGCGCCGTTTTCTCGTCGCCGCCATAGGCGGCCAGGGTTTCGCGCAAGCCTTGCTCAAGCATCCAGGTCAGCACCTCGGCCGGCCCGACGGCAAGATGAAGCTGCAGCATCTTATGCCACATCTCTTCCTGTTGGCCGCGTAAGTAAGCAACATCGCAAACATGCATGCCGGGCGCGGCGATGAGCTGGCGGCGGAACAGCAGCAATTCGTCGATGGTTTCGAGAACGGCCCGGCCATGGCCGATATAATTTCCGAGATAGACCAGCCGGTCGCCGGCGAGAAAGCGCTCGCCAAGCTGTTCGTGCAATGCCGTTAAACGCGCCGCTTCGCCGTGAATGGCGCCAACCGCCCAGACCCGGCGCGCGCCGCGAAGGACGGCAAACTTATCCCGGTCAACGCCCGCCAACATGGCCTTTCCGCTGTATTAGGCGGCGCGGAGCACGTTCTCCAGTTTTTCCGCCGCCTGTTCGGTATCGGTATTTTCCACCGCCGCAAATTCGCGCGCCAGACGCTCGAGCGCCGCTTCATACATTTGCCGCTCGCTGTAGGATTGGTCCGGCTGGCCCTCGTCGCGGTGCAAATCGCGCACCACTTCGGCAATCGATACCGGATCGCCGGAATTGAGCTTGGCATCATATTCCTGAGCGCGGCGGCTCCACATGACGCGGCGCGTACGCGCCCGGCCCTTCAGCGTGGAAATGGCTTGTTCCATGGTCTGCTGCGAGCTCAGCCGGCGCATGCCCGACGTGCTCGCCTTATCGAGCGGCACGCGCAAGGTCATTTTTTCCTTGTCGAACACGACGACGAATACGCGCAAGGTCAGATCGCCGATTTCATGCTCTTCAATCGCCGTAATCTGGCCGACGCCATGCGACGGATAGACCACATAGTCCTTGATCGTATAACCGTGCTGTTCACTCGCCTTGGCCTTGGCGGGCGCTTTCACCGGCGTTTCCTTTGGCGGCGCAGCTTTTGGCGCCGCGCTCTTGGCTGCGGCGGGCTTGGGAGCGGCAGGCTTGGGAGCGGCAGGCTTGGGAGCGGCCGGTTTAGCTGCGGCCGGTTTGGCTGTGGCAGGCTTGGCTGTGGCAGGCTTGGCTGCAGCCCGTTTGGCCGGCACGGTCTTTTTAGCGGCTTTTGCCGGTGCAGCGGCCTTTACGGCTGTCTTTGCGGTTGCTTTCACGGCCGGTTTTGCCTTCTTTGCCACCGTCTTTTTAGTTTTATCTTTGGATTTATCTGCGGTTTTCTTTGCAGTTTTCGCCTTGCTCGGCGTCTTCGGCTTGGCAGCCGGCGCCTTGGCTTTAGACTTGGTCGCGGCCGCAGACACCGTTTTCTTGGCTGCGCTCTTGTTCTTCGACACGACAGCCTGTTTGCTCTTGGCCGAAGTTTTTGCGGCCGATTTACGCGCTGGAGATGATTTTGCTGTTGCCATGGTCGTTGTTACCGTGCCGTTGTTAGAATGCAATTATTCGCGATATCAAATTGTGTATTCACACTCCGGCCCCGCATCGGCATAAAATAAAAAAACAGATACGGTCCGGCATATCTAGCAAGATGGATTTGGGTGCTATTGAATTAATGGTTAAAAGCAACCCGCACCAATAAGAAATGGGTGGGAAATTCCCACCCATTTACCCGGAAGGTCTACGACCATATCACAAAATCGCGTTTAAATACAGTGCCCAAGTCGGGTAGCGGCGCGCAATTGGCGCAAAAGCACAAAACGACTCGGGAAAAGCCGTTTTGTTCCTATTATGCACTGCCTTGGTTCGTCTTAAGTTCCCTCACCTGGTTTCTCAGAAAAGTATTTTTCAAACTTTCCTTGCTCGTCCTTGAAATCGTCGGCATTTTCCGGCGGCTCGCCCTTACGCGTGATATTGGGCCAGATTTCGGCGAATTTCGTATTTATTTCCAGCCATTTAGCCGCTTCATCATCACCGCCCGTGTCGGGAATGATGGCTTCAACCGGGCATTCCGGCTCGCACACGCCGCAATCGATACATTCGTCAGGATGGATGACCAACATATTCTCACCCACATAGAAGCAATCCACCGGGCATACTTCGATGCAATCCATATATTTGCACTTGATGCAACTTTCGATCACCAAATAGGTCATGTCTTCCTCTCTGCCCGCGGCAATCCACCGCCAAGGCGATAGTTAGCTTCAAAACTGCCCCGCAAACGCCCCATTCGGGTGCGGGGAATGCAAAATATCCTACCCTGCCGCCAATACCCGTTGCCTGGCCTCCGCACGCTCCCGGTCGGTCACGTGCAACATTCCGGCGATACGCTGGATCAGGTTGCTTTCATAGGGGTGCAGCTCGCCGTCCGAATAGACCACGTGCCATAACATTTCAATCAGCCGCAAACGCTCTTCGCGGCCGAAATTCGAATCGAATTTGCGGATAAAGCGATAAAGGTCGGTGGCTTCGTGCTGCGCCGCTTCGGCCTCTTGCAAAAGCGTCTCGCATTCCTCATCGGTTAGCTCGAATTCCTGCTTGACCGCGTGCGCCACCGCTTGGCGCTCCACCTTGTCATAGGATTCGTCAAGATGGGCGGCCTCAACCAGCAGCGCCGCCGCCGCGAGATGAAGCTCATCGACGCTATGTGCCGTTTTGCCGGCGTCCTCGCCAGCGCCCTCCGGCGCTGCGAAAAGTGCTTTGATACGATTGATCATTCAAGATGCGTAGCACAGCTGAAGCGGCGGACTCAACCACAGTTTATGTCTTGCTTTCTAGCCCCTCGCCGGCGTCCCGAAGAGACAGATTTGCATCCATGCCAGGCGCCTCTTCGCTCTCGACATCTTCGTAGCAAAGCTGCGCCTCGACCGCCGGACCGCGCCGCTTAGGCATGGCGAGAATGCGCACCACGCGAATGCGCGAGCCTTGCGGACAGGTCAAAATATCGCCTGCCTTTAGGGCGTAATGCGCCTTGCGTACGCGCCGGCTGTTGATCCGCACCTTACCGGCGCCGCACATGCGCTGGGCCAGGCCGCGGGTCTTATAAAAGCGCGTTTGCCAGAGCCACTTGTCGAGCCGTTGCGTCTCGCTCACGAGCCGCCTTTGTTGGCACCGAACAGCGCATGTTCGCCAAGGGCCGCAAATGGTGAATTGGGATCCGCCTTAACGGGCGGCTTTTTCTTGCGCCGCTTGGCGTTCCTCGCGCGCGGCGCACGGGCATAGTGCGGTGCACTGCCCGCGCCGCCACCGTCCACGTCCACGTCCGCCTCCACAACGCGGTAGCCAAGCGCCACGGCGATCTCGGGAAACTGCTTTTTGGCGCATCCGGCCATGGCAAAAAGTGCCGTGTCGGCGGCAAACGGTCCGCTACAGGCGCGCTTGGACATGCCGGCGATCAAGCGCTCGGCCATGTCCGCACGCAACACCCGCGCGCCAAGCACGACAAAACCGAGCGCATTGTAGGCCTCAGCCGGTGTGGCCGGATTGCGGGCGAAGCCGACCGCCGCCGGACTGGCGCCGCGGCTCGGCGCAGCGCCACCCTGATGCACCGCCCACAGCAGGCCGGCAAATTCGGAGCGGGCGAATTTCAGCATTTGGGTGCAATAGACGCTGGCGGCGCCGATGCGCACATCAAGCGCGGCGAGTTGCGCCCGCGCCGCCTTATCGAGGTCAGCGATCTGAGCTTCGACCTTGCGCCGTGGCAGGCAGCCGAGCGCCTCGGATAATTGAAAAGCGAGACCGCGCGCGCCGCCGCTCAATTGTGCATCGCGCAGCTTTAGAAGCGGTGCCGCGCCACGCGCAATACGGCGCCCCAGCCAATCGGTCAAACGCCGCCTCACCCGCTCGCGCTGAGGGCCGCTTAGAATTTCGCCATGGAGAATTTGCAGGCCGGGCTTGAGCACATTATCGCTTGCCGTCAAGGCGGCGACCGGCGCGTCGCGCCAGCAGATCGTCCCGGCCTCCGCGACCACGCCGCTTTCGGCAGAATCTTCCACAGAGCTTTCAAGAGCGCCGTCCAAATTGAGGCGGAAGGCATCGTCGCCATCCTGCTCAAGCGCCCCAACCCGGCGCTGAATTTCGCTGCCGAGAACCTTCTGCGCCGCGCTCGAGGTCGCCTTGCTGTCATCCTCGGGGTCGTCCGGCAGAAAACGAAAGCCCACCATATGGCCCACCGCGTGGCCCTCGATAAACACTTCGCCGCTGTCGCCAAAGGCGGCACGGAGCGTATCGGAATCACGCATGCGCTGCACCAGGGCGGCGGCACGGCGGTCGACGAAGCGTTGGGTCAGGCGTTCATGCAGGGCGTCGGAGAGCCTGTCCTCAACTTCGCGCGTGCGTTCCTGCCAGTGGCGCGCATCAGCCAGCCAGGCGGCATGGTGCGAAATGTAGGTCCAGGTACGGATATGGCTGATGCGTGCGGTCAAGGTATCGATATCGCCGTCCGGGCGATCCAGGCTGGCAACCCGCTTGGCAATCCACGGCTCGGGAATTGCGCCCGACCGCGCGAGGTGCAGATAAATTTGCCGCGCCAGGCTGATATGGCTGTCGGCCAGGGTCTTGCGGAAATCCGGGATCTGGCACACATCCCAGAGCAGGCGCACCAACTCGGGCTCGCCGGCCTGCGCCCGCACCGCATCGTCGCGCGCCAGGGCGAGAAGGGTGAGATGGTCGTTGCCATCGCGCACGCGGCGCAACCCGGCCTGATCCGGCGGCCTGTCGAGGCTGTGCAACAGGCGCTCCAGGCTGCGGAAAGAGAGATCCGAATTACGCCAGAAAACCTCCTTTATCTTCGGAAAGCGGTGCTGTTCGACCGCCTCCACAGTTTCGGCATCAAGTTCGGCCAGACCCGCCGTTGTGCCGAAGCTGCCATTTGTCAGGTAGCGCCCGGCGCGCCCGGCGATCTGCGCCAGTTCCGCCGCGTTCAGGCGGCGCATGTGGTGACCGTCGAATTTGCGGTCGGCCGAGAAGGCGACATGATCGAGATCCATATTGAGGCCCATACCGATGGCGTCCGTCGCCACCAGATAATCGATTTCGCCGGCCTGATACATCGCCACCTGGGCGTTGCGCGTGCGCGGGCTGAGGGCGCCCAGGACCACCGCGCAGCCGCCGCGCTGCACCCGCATGGCCTCGGCCAGGGCATAGACATCCTGGGCCGAAAAGGCGACCACGGCGCTCCTCGGTGCGAGGCGGCCCAGTTTCCTGTGGCCACTAAAGGAAAGCTCGGAGAAACGCGGCCGGCCGGTGAAGGAGGCCTCGGGAACGAGGCGGCGAATCAGCGGGCGAATGGTATCGGCGCCGAGGAACATGGTCTCGAAGCGGCCGCGCGCATGCAGCAGCCGGTCGGTGAAAACATGGCCGCGCTCACGGTCGGCGGCCAATTGAATTTCATCAACGGCGAGAAAATCGACCGAGCGGTCGAGCGGCATCGATTCAACCGTCGCCAGGATATAGCGCGGATTGGCGGGCAGGATTTTTTCCTCGCCGGTAATCAGGGCAACGGCGCGCGGGCCTTTGATCGCCACCACTCTGTCATAAATTTCGCGCGCCAGAAGACGCAAGGGGAAGCCCATCAGACCCGAGCCATGGGTCAGCATGCGCTCCACCGCCATATGGGTTTTGCCGGTGTTGGTCGGGCCGAGGACCGCCGTGACTATACGTTCCCCGCTACGCTTATCCGCCATGGCTTAAGAATCAGACCTCCAGAGCGGGAATGCAAGCCAATCCGCCCATTGGCAGGCAAAAAGACGGAAAGGGGGGCTTGAACAGGCCCCTTCCGCGACACATATTGCGCCCAAGTTTATATTTGTTGTCATTATATTTGTTGTCAGGAGAGATACGCATGGGCGATGCCCCGGTAGACGAAAAGCCCGCAGGAGACGAAAAATCCGCGGGCGGCAGCACAGCCGAGTCGGCTACAGAATCCAACAAAGCGGAGACGCACGAATTCCAGGCCGAGGTCAGCAAACTGCTCGATCTGATGATCAACTCGCTCTACAAGGAGAAGGATATCTTCTTGCGCGAATTGATCGCCAATGCCTCGGATGCCTGTGACAAGCTGCGCTACGCGGCGATCACCGAGCCCGACCTGATGGCCGGCGATAGCGACCTCAAGGTCAGCCTTGCACTCGATAAGGAGGCGCGCACTTTAACCATCGCCGACAACGGCATCGGCATGAACCATGACGATCTGGTGCAAAATCTCGGCACCATCGCGCGCTCGGGAACCGAGGCCTTTCTCAAGCAGATTAAAGGCGAGGAAGGCGACGATCCGAGCCTGATCGGCCAGTTCGGCGTCGGTTTTTATTCGTCCTTCATGGTCGCGACGCGAGTAGAGGTATTCACCCGGCGCGCCGGTGAAGATACCGGCTGGCGCTGGGAATCGAAGGGCCGCGGCAAATTCTCCATCACCCAGGACGACAGCGCGACGCGCGGCGCGCGCATTGTCCTCCATTTGCGCAAGAGCGAAGCGGAATTTGCCGAAGAGGCGCGCATCCGCCATATCGTCGGCACCTATTCCGACCATATTGCCTTGCCGATCGAGCTTGCCGGCGAAACGCTGAATGAGGGCTCGGCCCTCTGGACCCGCTCGGCGAGCGATATCAGCGAAGAGCAGCACAAGGAATTTTATCACCACGTCTCCCACCTGCCGGGCGAACCATGGTTGACGGTGCATATGCGCGCCGAGGGACGGATCGAATATACCGGCCTGGTTTATGTGCCTGACATGCGGCCGTTCGATTTGTTCGACCCGGCGCGCAAACACAGCGTCCGGCTCTACGTCAAACGGGTCTTCATCAGCGATGATTGCGAAGGCCTGATGCCGGGCTATCTGCGTTTCATGCGCGGCATCGTCGATTCGAACGATCTGCCGCTCAACATCAGCCGCGAAACGCTACAGCACAATCCGATCCTCGCCAAAATCAGCTCCGGCCTGGTCAAGCGCATCCTCTCCGAGCTTGAGAAGAAGGCCAAGAACGACAGCGAGGGCTATGATCTGTTCTGGCGCAATTTCGGCGCGGTTCTCAAGGAAGGCATCTACGAAGCGTCGGACCAGGGCGAAAAACTGATGAAGCTGGCGCGCTTCCACTCGCTCAACTCAGAAGACAAATGGATCTCGCTCGCCGACTATGTCGCCAACATGGCCGAGGGCCAGGAGGCGATCTATTACCTCAGCGGCGATGCCCAGAGCGGCCTCGAAAAAAGCCCGCAGCTCGAAGGCTTCAAATCGCGCGGTATCGATGTGCTGTTCATGACCGACCCGGTCGATCAATTCTGGCTGCCGACCGCGGCGGATTTCGACGATAAACCGTTCCGCTCAATCACCCAGGGCTCGGCCGATCTCGATAAATTCGAAGCCGCCAAAGCTGACGACGACAGCGCAGCGGAAGCGGAGAAGGCGAGCGACAGCGATATGGACAAGCTGATCGCCATGGTCAAGCTCACCCTCGGCGAAGAGGTTAAGGATGTGCGTGTCTCGTCACGCCTGACCGAGAGCCCGGTGTGTCTGGTCGCCGATGAGGGCGATGTCGATATGCATTTCGAGCGCCTGTTGCGCCAGCATCAGCAGCCCGTTATGGGGCACAAACGCGTGCTCGAAATCAATCCGGGCCATTCGCTCACCACTGCGCTGGCCACCCTGGTTGGCAAGGAAGGCGCCTCCGAGGCGCTCGAGGATGCCTCCCATCTGCTGCTCGACCAGGCGCGTATTCTCGAGGGTGAATCGCTGCCCGACCCGGCATCCTTCAGCCGCCGCCTGGCCAGCCTGCTAACAAAAACGCTAACCGCTTAGAGCAGAACATGGTTTGTCGGAATCGCCATGGCGATCCGACAAACCATGTGAATCTGCTCTAACTATTTGATAGCGATCAGATTCACATAGTTAAATGGAACCACGACGTGGTTCCGTTTAACTATGTTCCGATCTAGCGCCGCGATACTACTCGTTCATATTGCCCAATTTGACCAGCAATTCGACGATGTCATCAGCCGCATCTTCGCTTTCGGCCTGGTAGGTCATGGTTGACCCGGGCAACACCGACTGCGGATCGAGAATGAACTGCTTCAGTGTTTCCGGCTCCCACTTGCCTACCTGAGCCGCCAGCGCCTCACTATATTTGAAACTATCGCTCGCCATCTCGCGCGAAAAAATCCGGCTGAGCGACGGCGCCATATGGGTAACATTGGTGGGCCCGAAATGATGGCAGGTCAGGCACGGCTGCATCACCGGAACGGTTGTGTAGGTAACATTGGTTCGCCTGTTTTCAGCCAGGAAATCCGCCGCAACGGATAGGAATATCAGTTTCGAATCGTCTGTCCATAAGACCAACCGGGCATCGCTGGTTTCCTCGATATCCCGTATTCTCGGGCCGATCCAAACCCGCTCGACGAATTCCACCCGCCGCTCGCGATCAAGCCTGACGCGGAAAATGGATTGAGCCTTGAGGCTGGAAATCAAAATGTCGCCATTCCACGTGGCATGGAAATTCTCAACCCGGAGTAAGTTCGAGACCGCGATGGACGGCACCCAGGCAAAAACGGGCCGGTCATAATTGTCGTGCCGCCCAGGCTCACCTTGCTTCCAGCGATAACTGGTATAATCAACGCCATGGGATTCATTGGGCCAGCCGTAATTGCCGCCTTTTTCGACGAAATTAAGTTCGTCCCCGCCCTTCGGCCCATGTTCGGTTTCGAATACCCAGCCTTCGCTGCTGACAAACAGCCCTTGCGGGTTCCTGTGGCCGCTTGAATATATTTCGTGCCCGCCGGTTGACGCGTCGGCCAAAATGACCTTGCCCATGAGCGAGGCGCTATCCTCGGGTCCAAACAGCCCGTTGGCCTGCCGCTCGCCCGCGGAGGTGTCGTAGAAGGTAATAAGAAATTGGCTGTCGGAAAGTAGCGCCATCCGCCCCGCTTCATTCTCGCCGGTCAGCTCGCTCGACCATAGCTCGATAACGGGTGAATCTTGAAATTCCTGAATGTTAATTCTGCCGATTACGGTCCGATATTGAGCCAGCGGATCCGTCGCATCGGGGTACATGATTTCGTATGAGATATAAGCGTGCGTGGGGTCGTGCGACTGGTTACACGCAACGTCATTGACCCGGACAAATTCGCCGCCAAGTTCATTTTCAAAGCTGGCGACAGAAATATGGCCAGCAATCGTCATCGAATTCATCTCGACCAATAGGCCGTTGCCCGCGCCGTCGAAGACCACAAGCGAAGACCCCATACTGCACAGACCGCCTTTGGGCCCTCTGCTCGAAGGTTCGCCAAAACCCTCCCTAGAACCGACATCGATAACGGTCGCAAGAACGGGAACGGTTATAGTTTCGAGCACCCGGCGCTCGGAAATAAGCGTCGAGAGTTCCAGGCCTTTCTCTATTGCCGGTACTGAATTTGGATCGAAATCCGCCTGCTCGACTTTGCCATGCAGCTGGTCGGCGCTGTAATCCTGATTGAGGTTCGAATAGGCCAGCTTCGCCTGCGGATAGGGGAACAAATTATTGCGGTGAGAAAAAAAGCCATACACATAGCCTATCAAAAGCACGCAAATTGCTGCCCCAATGCCAATTAATAAAACTTTTCGCACCGCCGAAATCCTCTTTGATATTTACGGCCAATATCAACATTGGAAAGAGGCTATTAGAGCCAGGATGTTTGCGCAAACCTGACATTCCGACGGTGATGACGCAGACGTATTTGAGGGAGGGAGAATCAGCCGCTATATGGCTCAGCCGGCACCATCGAGCCACAGCAATGCAGCGCCGATGATGGCGCCGTGTTTGCCTGACTGGACGATAACGGCGCAGCCATCCGAGGAATCGGCGCTGGCCAATTGATCGGCGGCAACAGAGATGTTGAGCGCCTCGCCGGTCCAGGTGCCGATCGCTTTATGGCCGCGAACGACATGGTTGTTGTTCATTTTCCGGCCGTTATTTTCACCGGCGGTGACCTCAGTAACGAAATGCCGGTCGAAATTGACCAGCCACACCGTCGCCGGCGCGCCACCGCCGCCACCCACCGCCGCCGGTATCGAAACCTCCACTCCGCCCGCACCGTTTGCCGCGACAGCGATATCGAGATGGACGGCATAGCTCTTACGCGCGCTTTCGATCGCCGCAATCACCCCCATCTTGTCCGAGCCGACCTCGTTGGCACTTCCATTGATGACCATTTGCGGCGTGTAGACATAAGTGAGGCCGAGGGTTTTGGCGTAAGCGCGCTGGCGCGCTGTCGATTCGGCGCTCGAAAAGCGGTCTTTCCAGCCGAGATTGTCCCAGTAATCGACATGGAATTCGAGACCGAGAATATCGTCGCGCATCTCGATCAGCTCGCCGAGAAAAGCGTCGGCGGCGGGGCAGGAGGAGCAACCCTGCGAAGTATAGAGCTCAACCACGACAAGGGGTGCATCCGATTCGGCGCGCGCTTGACGCTCGGCCACAAAAATAAAGGCCACGGCAGCGGCAAAGCACAGCAGGATATATAAAGGGCGTTTCTTCATGAGATTTCCGCTCGGGAATATACCATGCTAAAGCTAGGTCACCCTACAAGGCCGATCACAATTCAGTGACCCGGTGGCGCGCCCGGGAGCGGCATCTCCGTTATTGGGCGGCGATTTACAATGAGATAGACTGCCGCCATGCAATCCTCTGTGCGAACCCTCTATCATCTCTGGTTGACCCCCGCCTGCCGCGCCGTCCGTATCGCCCTGGCCGAAAAAGGCCTGGAATTTGACTTGGTGCTGGAAAAAACCTGGGAGCGGCGGGCCGAATTCATGGCCTTGGATCCCTCTGGCGAAGTGCCGATCCTGGTCGAGTCGGACGGTAGCGTGATCGCCGGTGCGGGCGCTATTTTGGAATATCTCGAGGATGTCTATACAGCCCCAGCGCTGATCGGCAGCCAACCGATCGAGCGCGCCGAAGTGCGCCGGTTGGTGTCCTGGTTCGGCGATAAATTCGGCCGCGAAGTGAGCGATTTCATCCTCGAAGAAAAATTCGTGAAACGCTTTCTCACCAAGGCAGAGCCGAATTCGCAAGCGGTCCGCGCCGGCCTCGCCAATATCCGCACGCACCTGGACTACATCGCCTATCTCACCGACCGCCGCAATTGGCTGGCGGGCGAGGAGTTTTCGCTCGCCGATATCGTCGCCGGCGCGCATCTATCGGCCATCGATTATATGGGTGACGTGCCGTGGAGCCGTCATGAAGCGGCCAAGGAATGGTATGCGCGGATCAAGTCGCGGCCCTCCTTCCGGCCTTTGCTGGAGGATTACATCCCCGGCTTCCCCCCGCCCAAAAATTATGCGGACCTCGATTTCTGAGCCGCAAGCTGCGCTGGAAGGCGTGGCGCTCCGGGCCGAGATCGAACGGCAGGCGCGCGCACTCGGCTTCGATGCCTTCGGCGTCACAAAGGCGGAAGCCGGGCCGGAGCGTGAAGCCTTGCGCGAATATCTGGCAAAGGGCTATCACGGCGATATGGCCTGGATGAGCGCCCATGCGGCGCGGCGCGGCGATCCCACCATTCTGTGGCCGAATGCGCAGAGCATCATCATGTTGGGCGCGCACTATACCCCCGACAAGCCACCCGGCAATATTCAGGACGCGCCCCTGGCGGGCGCCATATCCGTCTATGCCCGGGGCCGCGACTATCACAAAATCCTCAAAAAGCGGCTGAAACGCCTGGCCGGCGATATGGCGCAGCAGTTTGGCGGCGAGGTGAAGCTGTTCGTCGATACCGCGCCGGTGATGGAAAAGCCATTGGCTGCGCGTGCCGGCCTCGGCTGGCAGGGCAAGCACAGCAATCTGGTATCGCGCCGCTTCGGCTCCTGGCTCTTTCTCGGCGAGATTTTCACCACCCTCGATTTGCCGGTCGATGCGCCCGCCCGCGACCATTGCGGCAGCTGCCGGGCGTGCCTGGATAGCTGCCCCACATCGGCCTTTCCGGCGCCCTACCGCTTGGATGCCCGGCGCTGCATTTCCTATTTAACGATCGAACATAAAGGCCATATCGCGGCGGAATTCCGCGCCGCCATGGGCAACCGCATATATGGCTGCGACGATTGCCTCGCCGCTTGTCCGTGGAACAAATTTGCGCAAACCGGGGCGGCGCACGCCTTCCAACCGCGCGCCGAATTGACCGCGCCGCGTCTGGCGCAATTGGCCGAGCTTGACGACAGCGCCTTCCGCGAATTTTTTTCCGGCTCGCCGATCAAACGCACCGGGCGTGACCGCTTCGTGCGCAACGTGATGATCGCGATTGGAAATAGCGGCGACGCGGCGCTCGCCGATGTGGCCGAAAAACGGTTACGCGACGAATCGCCCCTGGTCCGCGCCATGGCCGTCTGGGCGCTCGCCCGGCTCGCACCCGGGGCGCGCTTCGAACAATGCAAGGCGCAACATCTGCCGCAAGAGAAGGATGCCGAGATACGCGCCGAGTGGCGCGCTATTCGGGCTTGATATCCATCTTTTCCAGATTGCGTCGGGCCGCATCGGCTGCCGGCGAATCGGGCGCGAGCTTGATCGCTTGCAGCCAGTCTTCGCGCGCACCGCTGTTGTCGCCGCGCAGGCGGCGGATATTGCCGCGCTCCAGATAGGCGGCGACGTGGTCGCCATCTAATTCCAGCGCCCGGTTGACGTCATCCGCCGCCAAATCGAGGCTGTCGAGATAGCGGTAGGCGCTGGCCCGGAAGATCAACGCGTCTGAACTATTGGGATCGATATCGAGGGCGCGGTTGAGATCATCGACAGTCTCCCAATAATTCTCGGCCGCGGCCAAAACCAGGCTGCGGTCGATCAGGAGGTCGAGATTATTCGGCGCCAATTCGAGGCCGGCGCTGAGCGCCGCATTGGCGCGCTCGATCTCGCCCGCCATGAGCCAGGCATTGCCCGCTTGGCCGAGAAGAGAGATGCGCAGGCCCGCATCGGCATTCTCCTGCACCAGGCGCTCGAGACGCAGCGCCGATTCGCCGAAATGGCCAAGGCCGTATAGCGCCACGGCGACGCAATGCCTGGCCGCGATACCGCCGCCCAGGTCACGCCACGCCATCGCGCGTTCGAATCCGACCTCCGGCTGGCGCATGGCAAGCTCAATGCATTGATCATATTCGCGCCCCTGAACGAGATTCTCCGCCGCCGCGCTCTCCGGCCAAAGCGGCCAGAACAGCAGTGCGAACAGAGTTATAATCAGTGCAGGGCGGAGCATGGCGGCGAAGCTTTCCTCAGGAATTGTGACAATTATCGGCCTGATAATCTATTATGCGGCGTGAGCTCCCCCTATCATAGTGCGCTTCCGCTTGGCCAGTTATTCTGTTTTGGCCTCGGCTATAGCGGCGCACGTTTGGCACTGGCACTGCGTGCTTTGGATTGGCAGGTCGCCGGCACCTCACGCGATGACGCGGCGCTGCACGAGCTGAAAATACATGGCATCGCCGGCCAACAATTGGAACACGCCGAAATACCGCCTGGCACCCGCCATATTCTCTCGACCATCCCGCCCGGCACCGCCGGCGACCCGGTGCTCCTCGCCGGAGCCGATAAAATTACCGCCGCGAAAGAGCTCACTTGGCTCGGCTATCTCTCAACCACCGGCGTCTACGGCGATAGGGGCGGCGCCTGGGTCGCGGAAAATGATGCGCCGAAGCCGGGTAATGAACGCAGCCGCCACCGGCTGGCGGCAGAGCAGGCCTGGCTCGACCTCTGGCGCACACGCGGTGTCCCCGTTCATATTTTTCGCTTGGCCGGCATCTACGGCCCCGGACGGAATGCGCTGGCAGCGGTGCGCGCCGGCA
>JABIXB010000011.1 GCA_018666805.1 Rhodospirillaceae bacterium
ACCCACCTGCTCGCCGATGGCGGCGACCTGCGCAGCATCCAGGAACTACTCGGCCACGCCAGCCTGACCACCACGCAACGCTATACGGAGGTGGATGAGGCGAGCCTGATGGCGGCGTATAACGCGGCACACCCAAGGGCGAGGGGGTAGATTGCCACATTGCCAATGCGCAAACGTGATCAGCCCTTCCTCCCCGGAGGGGAGGCAAGGGTTTGGGTTGGAGGGGCGAGCCAAGCGCGTAGCGCTAGTTTGCAGAGAAATTTAAGTCAAGAGATTCGCAGATTATGAAAATCTTCAAGTCTTTCTTCGTTCAGCGCGATGATGGGACGTGGCAAATTGAAAGTTTGAATTGGATACCTCTTAACGCAGTCGATGAAACCGATTCAAAATTCTACGAGGTAAAGAACGATGTTTTCCTCGTCGACCGATCTAACGTCGGCACAATTAAGTCGTTGATGGGGCAGAGCATAGTTCCGATTGTGGCGAATGTGGCAGGTCAGAACAGACTCCGGTGTTTAGGTACGGGCTTTTTCATAAGTTGTACAGGTCTACTGATAACGGCGGCGCACGTGATAACAGATCCAATTGATCGGAAATATGGTGATGTATCGACGTTCAATGATCTAACTTATCACTCGCGACGCCTAAACCTTGGTGTAATGGTTCCCAGCAATCCGATATTTGAGGTTCCTGGTTTTAGGTATTTCGAAATCGAGTGGGTCCAATTTCTCACTGAGCGCAGAAACAGACCGCTTTTGATCCACGGTGTGGATTTAAACCTCGCTTCGGATATTGCAATTTGCAAGGTCGCACAAATTGACGGCGGGGTGCCGCATCAGCCTTTAGCGATTGTGCATTCAGGTTTGATAGGAACCGGTATGGCAGTCGGAAAAACCGCCATCGCCGTTGGTTACGCTGGAATGAACGATGTTACACTTTCTCAGGTTGCGGATGATGTGATTTCGGGTGATTTCAAGCTCAACCTACATGTTTCCAAAGGACAGATTTTGGAACGATTTCCCGACAACTTGGAAACGCAAAGTGTGCCAACTCCGGGCCCATGTTTTTCTGCCTCTGCGAAATACTCGCCCGGTATGAGTGGTAGCCCTATTTTTGATGATGAACGAATCTATGTGCATGGTGTGGTGAGCAAAGGATGGGAGGACGAGAACGGTCAGACGGAGTTTGGTTTCGGGTCAATGCTGGCACCATCAATGGGATTGGCGATCGAATCGTTGCAGGGCAAGAGTCTAAGCAAATTGCTGGCTACCGGTGCAGAAGGCATACCAAAGGCCGTAATTGCAGGCGCATGAGCAGTCTATATATCAGTTTTTCTCTCTTAATGTGATGGTCGGTTTCCACCCATCGGCGTCGTCATGAGCGGAAGTGCGGTTGCCGAGCGGCTCGGGTCTGCACATGGCAAACAACGAAAATTGGAGCCATCGTTATATGACGACCTCTTTTCGGGGCAAAGCGGGAAGCGCAAATATCCGTAGCGCGCGCCGCGCGCTTGGCTCGCCCCTCCAACCCTAACCCTTGCCTCCCCTCCAGGGAAGAAGGGCTGATCAGTGCCGCGAAACGCTCAAACGTGAATCGCGCGTTCGTCGACGTCGAGAGCCGCTTCTTTTAGGGCCTCGTTGAGGGTCGGGTGAGCGTGGCAGGTGCGGGCCAGGTCTTCGGCTGAGGCGCCGAGCTCAATCGCCAGCACCGCTTCGGCTATAATGGTGCCGGCATCGGCGCCCATGATGTGCACGCCCAAAATGCGGTCGCTTTTGGCATCGGCCAGCACCTTGACGAAGCCATCGGTCGCCGACATGGCGCGCGCCCGGCCATTGGCGATGAAGGGGAAGCTGCCGGCGTTATAATCGATGCCGGCTTCTTTCAGCTGTTCCTCCGTCTGTCCGACCGAGGCCAGTTCGGGATGGGTGTAGACGACGCCCGGAATGGCATCGTAATTCACATGGCTCTTCTGGCCGGCGATGATCTCCGCCGCGGCAACGCCTTCATCCTCGGCCTTGTGCGCCAGCATCGGGCCGGCGATGACATCGCCGATGGCGTAGACGCCGGCGGTGCTGGTTTCGAAATGCTCATTCACTTCGATACGCCCGCCACCATCGGTTTTGACGCCGGCTTGCTCGAGGCCAAGGCCTTCGGTGTAGGGTTTGCGCCCGACCGCGACCAACACCACATCGGCTTCCAGGGTTTCGGCTGCGCCGCCCTCGACCGGCTCCATGGTGAGCGCGACGCCGTTTTCGGTTAGCTCTGCTCCGGTAACCTTGGTCGAGAGTTTGAATTTCATTTTTTGCCGGCGCAGCATTTTTTGGAAATTGGTTGCCAGCTCGCCGTCCATACCCGGCACGATACGGTCGAGAAATTCGATCACCGTGATTTTGGCGCCGAGGCGGCCCCAGACGGAGGCCATTTCAAGGCCGATATAACCGGCGCCGATGACCACGAGATGGCCGGGAACTTGGTCCAGTGCCAGCGCCCCGGTCGAGCTCACGATGCGCTTCTCATCGACCTCGATACCGGGCAGGCTGGCCGATGCGCTGCCGGTGGCGATGATGGTGGATTTTGTATTGAGCACCGTCTTGGCGCCACTCCCGTCGGTGACGATAACCTCGCCGGCGGCGCCAAGCGCGCCTAAGCCGGTGATGCGGCTAATATCGTTCTTATCGAACAGATGCGCGATGCCCTTGGTCAGGTCGCCCACCACCTTGTCCTTGTGGCCCATCATGACCGGCAGATCGAGTTGCAGATTTTCGACCATCACGCCGTGGCGCTTGAGCGCTTTGCCGGCATGGGCATATTCCTCGGACGCCTGCAGCAGCGCTTTGGAGGGAATGCAGCCGACATTGAGGCAGGTGCCGCCAAGCGTCGGGTCTTTTTCGACGCAGGCGGTTTTCAGGCCAAGCTGCGCCGCGCGGATGGCGGCGACATAGCCGCCCGGTCCCGAGCCGATCACAACGACGTCGAAATTATTCTCGCTCATTTGGCTTTGCCTCTCGGGTTGGCTTTATTTTCTAGAGGTCTAGCAAAAGGCGCTCGGGTTCCTCAATAGATTCCTTGATACGCACCAGAAAGGTGACCGCCTCGCGCCCATCAATCAAACGGTGATCGTAGCTCAGCGCCAGATACATCATCGGGCGGATTTCCATCTGGCCGTCGACAACGATCGGCCGCTCTTGAATCTTGTGCATGCCGAGAATGCCCGACTGCGGCGGATTGAGGATCGGCGTCGACATCAGCGAGCCGAACACGCCGCCATTGGAGATGGTGAAGGTGCCGCCCGAAAGATCGGCCATGGAGAGCTTACCGTCGCGCGCCTTGACGCCGAGGGCGGAGATATTTTTCTCGATCTCGGCGAAGCCCAACTGATCGGCATCGCGCAACACCGGCACCACCAGGCCCTGCGGCGCGCTGACCGCGACGCCGACATGATAATATTTTTTATAGACGATATCGGTGCCGTCGATCTCGGCATTGACCGAGGGAATTTCCTTCAGCGCATTGATTGCCGCCTTGACGAAGAACGACATGAAGCCGAGGCGCACGCCGTGTTTTTTCTCGAACGCATCGCGATAGTGGCTGCGCGCCGCCATCACCTGGCTCATATCCGCCTCGTTGAAGGTGGTCAGCATGGCGGCGGTGTCCTGCGCCATTTTCAGCCGCTCGGCGACGCGTTGACGCAGGCGCGACATCGGCACGCGCTCTTCGCGCTCTGCTTCGCCGGATTTACGGGCGGGTGCGGCGGGTGCAGCGGGTGCGGCGGGCGCTTCAATCGCGGGCGCTTGCGGCGCCGGCGCTTCGAGCAGGCTCAGCACATCGCCTTTTAGAATTCGCCCATCCTTGCCGCTTCCTGTGACGGTGCTCGGGTCGAGGTCGTTTTCCTCGATCAGCTTGCGTACCGCCGGTGACAGCACGGGTGTATCATCCGGTTGCGCGACAGGTGCCGGCGCCGGTGCCGCC
>JABIXB010000071.1 GCA_018666805.1 Rhodospirillaceae bacterium
GCTGTTGCCGAGGCCATAACAGGCCGGGCCCGGATCGGAGCCGGCCGATTCCGGCCCGACGCGCAACAGGCCGCCGCGATCCACTGCGGCAATCGAACCGCCGCCGGCGCCAATGGTGGTAATCTCGACCATCGGCGTGCGGATGACGAGGCCGAAATCGATTGAGGTTTGCGGGCTGATGGCGTGCGCGCCGCCGGCAACGACGGAAACGTCAAAACTGGTGCCGCCCATGTCGCAGGTGATGACATTTTCAAAGCCGGCGGCTTGGGCAATATGACCAGCCGCGACAACCCCTGCCGCAGGCCCCGAAAGCGCGGTACGCACCGGCAGACGGCGCGCCGTCCCGACCTGCATAACGCCGCCATTCGATTGATGTATGAGCACCTCGCCGGCAAAACCATCCGCCGCCAGTGCCGTTTCGAGGCGCTGCAAATAATGCCCGAGCACCGGCTGCAGATAGGCGTTGAGCGCGGCGGTCGAGGCGCGCTCGAATTCGCGGATCTCGGGCAGAATTTCGCTCGATGCCATGACGAATTCATTCGGCCAGACCGCGCGCGCCGCCAGCACGGCGGCCTGTTCGTTGCTATTATTGGCGTAAGAATTGACGAAGAAGATCACCAGCGCCTCGGCGCCCATTTCAGCCAGGCGCCGCGCCGCCGCCTGCACTTCCTCGGCCTTGACCGGATCGCGCACGCTGCCGTCGGCCAGCGTGCGCTCAGCTACCTCGATGCTGAAATCACGCGATACCACCGGCTCATATTGTCCCCACAACCCCCAGGTCTTGGGCCGATCTCGGCGACGCATTTCAAGCACATCGCGAAACCCCGACGTCACGATCATACCAACGCGGGCGCCGCGCCGTTGCAGCAGCGCGTTGGTGCCGACCGTGGTGCCGTGCACGATGGTATCCAGCTGCGCCGCTGCGCCGGCGCCTTGCTGTACGCCGTGGGCAAAGCCTTCCGCCTGGTTGTTCGGCGTTGTCGGCACCTTGGCGATTGAGGCGCGCCCGGTGGTGCGGTCGATGGCAAAAACATCGGTAAAAGTGCCGCCGACATCGACACCGACAATGACCGCCGCGCTCATGACGCCGCCGCCTTGCGCAGCTTTTCGGTCGCCGCCGCATCGACAGCGCCTTCGCCATCAAGCGCCACGCCATAATCGCGTTTTGCTGCGTCGCGGCTGACATAACCGAGGCGGACATCCTCCGCCACGAACTCAACGGCACGCTCGAAAGCCACCCCATAGCCACCGCCGCCCGGGCTCTCGAGGCGCAGGCGCTGGCCGCGCGCGATTCTGAGCCCAGTCATTTTGGAGGTGAGCGGCGGCGTGCCTTTGCCGTCTTCATTGTCATATTCGAAAATGTTGCACGCCCCCGGCCCACCGCCGGCGACACCTTGCGGCGGATAGCGGCCGCGCTCGCCGAACAGAAAAACATCGGCCGACCGTTCCAACAATTCGAGCTCATAGAGACCGCCGAGACCGCCGCGCTGGCGGCCCGGCCCGGCGCTGTCCGGGCGCAGCGCCCATTGGCTGAACATCACCGGATAGGCGGCTTCCAAAATCTCAACCGGTGGAATTGTCGCGGTCGAGATCGGCGCGTTGCCGTGATTGAGGCCATCGCCTTCCGGGTGGCCACCATGGCCGCCGCCGAAGAAGGAAAACATCACCCAGCGCCGGCCATCTTCGCGGTGCCCGGCGAGCGAGAGCGCGTTGATGGTGCCATAGGCGCAGCCGTTGGAGCGCTCGGGCGCCGCCTTGGCCAGGGCGCCGAAGGTAACGTCGATCAGGCGCAGGATGGTCTCGGTATAGCCGCCGACCGGCCGGGGGCGTGTCGCATGCAGGATCGAACCTTCGGGGATGACGAACTCAATCGGCTCAAGCACGCCGGCATTGGCTGGCACATCGTGGAAGATATGTTTGAGCGCGACATAACAGGCGGCAATCGTGGTGGCGCGCGAAATATTGACCGGGCCGGCGCAGGCGGACGCCGAGCGTGAGAAATCCAGCACCAGCCGCTCGCCGCTTATTTTCATATCGAGCGCGATGGCGAGCGGCTCGTCGGTGATGCCGTCATTATCGAGCCAATCATCGCAGGCGTAATCGCCGTCGGGCAACTCGGCGATGTTGGATCGCATCAACCGTGCGGCGCGCGCGCAAAGCTCCTCGAACGCCTCGGCGACCAGCGCATCGCCATATTCGTCGAGTAGTTCCGAGAAGCGCCCGACACCCAAATCAAGTGCGTTGATCTGGCCGTTGAGATCGCCATAGAGGCTCACCGGCTGGCGCGAATTGGCGCTGAGAATTTCGATAATATCCTGGTTGAGCACACCGCCATCGAACAGCTTGACCGGCGGGATCAGCATGCCCTCCTGAAAACTCTCCGTTGCCGCCGGATTGTAATTACCCGGCACGTTGCCGCCGACATCGTGCCAATGGCCGACCGAGGCCATATAGCAATAGAGCTCGCCCTGGCGGAACACCGGGCGCACCAGTTTGAAATCGGAAAGGTGGGTGCCGCCCTCGTAAGGGTCGTTGAAAATATAGACATCGCCGTCTTTGATGCCGCCACTCTCGGCCACCTTGTCGATCACCATTTTCACGGCAAACGACATGGCGCCAACGAATATCGGCAGGCCGGATTTGCCTTGCGCCAAAGTGGCGCCGCTCAGACGGTCGTAAATGCCATGCGATGCATCATGCGCCTCGGCGATGATCGGATTGAAGGCGCTCCTGAACAGCGTCGCATCCATCTCATCGACGACCTGCTCAAGGCGGCCCTGCAGGACGGCAAGCGTGACCGGGTCGATGCTCACAGCGTGCACTTGTGCAATTTGCCACCCTTCATGATCACCGAAAGATGCGCGCCCTGATGCTGCAGCAAATCGATATCGCCGAGCGGATCGCCATCGACCAACAGGAGATCGGCGATCGCGCCCTCGGCAACCGTGCCGAGTTCGCCCGCGCGCATGAGGAGCGCCGCATTTGTGCGTGTCGCGGCATGCAGCGCATCATAGGGCGAAGTTATCTCGGCGCGGAGCGACAGTTCCGTCGATTGATATTCATGCAGCGGCCCGATCAGATCGCTGCCGAGGCCGAGCTTTACCCCGGCATCCTGGCAAATCGCCACGGCGCGCTGCGCATCCTCAAACAAAGTGCCGAGCTTATCGGCAAAAATTTTCTGCAAGCCGAGCGCTGGGCCCTTTTCCTTCATCATGTGAATGGTCGAGAGCGTCGGCACCACATAGGCGTCGCTTGCCGCGACATATTCCGCCGTCTCGCGGTCGATCAGCGTGCCATGCTCGATCGAACGCACGCCGAAATCGACGCAGCGCCGCGCCGCGCTCGCGGTATGGGCATGCGCCATGACATAGGTGCGGCGTGTCGCCGCCTCTTCCACCGCCGCGCGGATTTCCGCTTCGGAATATTGATCCATCCACACCGGGTCGGAGGGCGACAGCACGCCGCCCGAGACCATCAGCTTGATTTGCGCGGCACCTTTGCGCAGCTCCTCGCGCACCGCTTTGCGTACCTCATCGACGCCATCGGCAACGGCGCAGATCGGCCCGTGATAGGCGGCACAGGCGCAGGGCTCGAAATGGGTGGCGGGGCGCATATCGCCGTGCCCGCCGGTCTGGCTCAACGCCTTGCCGGCGTGGAAAATGCGCGGCCCCCGGATCAAACCCTGCTCGACCGCGCGCACCAGGCCGATATCGGCGCCGCCGGCATCGCGCACGCTGGTAAAGCCCCGGTCGAGCGCGGCGCGCAAATTAGCATGCGCATGCTGGTGCAACAGCGAAGGCGGCATGATATCGAGATTGGCGACATTGAGATCGGCCAGCAGCGCATGATAATGCGCATCGATCAGACCCGGCATCAGCACCCGGCCCGCCGCGTCAATGACGCGCGCGCCCGAGGTAGCGATGGGGCGATCGGAAATCTCCTTGATCTGGCCTTTCTCGACGAGCACAGCCATATCCTCGGCCAGCGCCGCCTCGGCACCATCGAATATACGGCAATTGCTGAAGATAATTCCGGCCATGCGCGGCCTACCCCGCCACTTTCACACCATAATCGCGCCACGCCCCTTCGGGCGAGACAAATCCATTCTTAACATCAGCCAGCACTTTCTCACGCGGGCGCTCCTTCGCCGGGCCAAAGCCGCCGCCGCCGGGCTCGTGCATCGTCACCCGGTCTCCCGGCGCCAAGGTCTGCTGGCCCTTGGGATGGATCACCGCGCCATTGACGCGGTGCTCGCGCAGCGGGCCGTTCTCACCGCCCAACAATCCAAGCGGCGGAAACTCGCTGCGGTTGGCCATCGAGAAGATGGTCATCGGATGGCCGCTATCGTTGCGGATGACGATCTCCTGGCCGAGCCCGCCGCGCGCCTTGCCGGCACCGCCTGAATCGGCCAGCAACTCACGCTTCTCGATCAGGGTGCTGGTCACGCCTTCCCATACTTCGGTCGGCACAACCGCCATATTGGACGGGCCCGGCAGCGTCGGCGGGCCGTCATGATCGGCGCACGCACCGAAGCCGCCGGCGGCAAAATATATCGTCGAGACGCCGCGCCCATTCTTGTGCGTACCGACGAAATTCATCAGATCGATCATGCCGGTATCGGCCTGCACGATTTCCGGCGCCGCCTCGGCCAGTGCGCCGAAGATCAGCGGCGAGACGAAATGACCGATAATATGCCGCCCGCCGGTCGGCGAGGGCGGCTGGGCATTGAGGATACAGCCCTTCGGCGCGGCCACGCTGATCGGCTTGGTCGAGCCTTCATTGTTGGGCAGCGACGGCACGGTGAGGCATTTCATCGAATAGAGCGACATCGCGTTGGTGTAGCAATAGGGCACGTTGATACCGCGCCGCACCGCCGCATCAGTGCCCTCCATATCGATGCGCACGCTATCGCCCTCGACATCGACCCGGCAGGCGAGTGTGATCGGCGCGTCGATGCCTTCGATGCGGATGCTGTTGCGGTAGGTGCCGTCCTTGATATTGACGATGGCCTCGCGCGTCATGCGCTCCGACTGGCCACGGATCGCAGCGGAGATCTCGCTGAGATCGTCTAGATCATATTCGTCCATAAATTCGAGCACCTGCCGCCCGCCGACTTCGTTGCAGGCAACATTGGCCATCACGTCGCCGATCACCTGCTCCGGCACGCGCACATTGGCGGCGATCAGTTCGAGCAGATATTGATCGACTTCGCCCTCGCGCAGCAGCTTGCACAGCGGCAGGCGCAGGCCTTCGTGATAAATTTCCGTCGCCGTGGTGCCGAAGCCGGCGCCACCGATATCCGGCAGATAGGTGATGCTCATGGTATAGGCGACCAGCTTTTCGCCCTGGAAAACCGGGCGCATCACCGTGATGTCGTACATATGGCCGGTGCCCATCCAGGGATCGTTGGTCGCCAGCACATCGCCGGGTTTGAGCGATTCCGGCGGGAATTTGGCC
>JABIXB010000072.1 GCA_018666805.1 Rhodospirillaceae bacterium
AGCGACCGCCGGGCCATAGGCCATGCCGGCAGCGGAGTGGGCGATAAGGATGGTGCTAGGCGCGCGTTCCTCGGCCAGCGTACACACCGCCTCTTCATAAAGCGCCGCATCAAAATGGGCATGCGGAGCTTTGACGCTGATCACTTCATCAACGCCCTCAAGATTGGCGGCTTCAGCGAGCGACCCACCTTCGTCACCAATCACCGCTACCATGAGCGGCCCGCCGAGCGGGTCTTTGAGTGCGGCGGCGGCGCCGATCATCTCGCCGGTGATATCGCGCAGGGCGCCATCTAAATGTTCGGCAACAATGAGAATTCCTGGCATGTCTATTCTCCCCGTTTCTTGCGCACGATATCGGCGATGGCTTTCGCCACCTCCGCCGCGTCGCCTTGCAGCATTTCCGCTTGGCCGGATTTGACCGGCACCGTGAGGGCACGTAGCTGCGCCCCCGCCTGGTCAAGGCCGATGGAAGCACCGTCAAGCACGTCGATAGTTTTTTTCTTCGCCTGTTTGATCATGCGCATGGTGGCATAGCGTGGTGTATGGCCACCGGTTTGTACCGTCAAGAGGGCAGGGGCGGGCAGTTCAAAGCGATGGCGCATGCCGCCTTCGAGCTCGCGCGTCGCGGTCAACGTAGCGCCGCCATCCCATTCCGCCTCCAGCACTGCGGCGGCATGGGGCAGGCCGAGGATGCGCGCTGTGGCCGTGCCGGTAGCGCCTTGCGCCAGGTCGCTCGATTGCACGCCGGCGAGGATCAAATCCGCCTCCTCGCGTGTCGCCACACCGGCGAGGGCGCGCGCTACGGTCACCGAATCGGTTGCCGCGAGGCTATCATCCCATACTCGAACAGCGCGATGCGCGCCCTTGGCGAGAACCTTAAGCAGCGTTTCTTCCGCTTCCTCAGGGCCGATGGTGACGGCGACCACTTCGCCGCTGCCAATTTGTTCCTGTAACAGCAGCGCCTGTTCGAGCGCGGCATCGTCCCACTCATTGAGGGCAAATTCGAAATGCTCGGCGGCGATACTGAGGCCGTCATCGGCAATGCTGAATTCATCGCCCAGCTCGCCGACATGCTTGACCGCAACCAGGATGCGCGGGCCTTCTTTGGCCGGGATGTCATAAGCCGGCAGCTCGGCCGCCGTTACCGGGCCGCCGACCTCTGTAACGGTCGATGGCGCAGTAATTTGTGGCGCATCTGCTTGCGGCGCCGCCGCCAATTGCCGCGCCAGTTCCGGATTGTCGGCGAGGCGCTGCATGACCTTCTCAGCCACCACATCGGCGATACGCTCGGCGGCGATTTCCGCCACCTGTTTGGCCGCGGCCTCGGTAATGCGATCAATGAGCGGCGGCAACTGTTTGAGGTCAATGGATTTGAGCTCGATTGCTTCGGCCACCAGTTCGGCGAGGTCCATGACCTCGAAATCGCCCTCATGGCCGCTTGTTTTTCTTGCGTCTTCAAACATCGTCATATCCTTGGGACAGCAGACTATGAAATTATCGATATTGCCGAGCGCCGCCGCTTCATGCATGCGGTTCTCGGCCGGTTTCTCCTTGCCGGGCGGGTCCGGCATCCATATGCGCCCGCCACCGGCGCCGCAACAGAAGGAATTGTCGCGGTTGCGCGGCATTTCCACAAGCTCGCAGCCGATCAATTCGAGCACCCGGCGCGGTTCATCATAATTGCCGTTGAGGCGGCCCAAATGACAGGGGTCGTGCAGCGTTACGCGCCGCTTGAGCGGCGTGGTGACCTTGAGCCGGCCATCTTCCAGCATGGCGGCGAGAACCGAGCTGTAATGATTGATCGGCGCGGTTTCGGCGAAGTCGGGATATTCATTGCGGATGGTGTTGTAGCTGTGCGGATCGGTGGTCACCAAGCGGGTAAAAGGCTGGGCCGCCGCCATGGCGGCCTGGTTATGCTCGACCAGGCTCTCGAACAATCCTTCCTCGCCGGCGCGGCGTACATCATTGCCGGCGCTGCGCTCACTCTCGCGCAGAATAGCGAAATCCATCCCGGCGGCCTGGAACAGTCGCGCCACGGTTTGCGAAACCGTCTGGTTGCGCGGATCGAACGAGGCGTAATCGCCGACAAACCAGAGATTGTCCGCCGCTTCCTCGCGGATATCTTTGATTGGGAATTCTAAGGTCTCGGTCCAAGCCGCGCGCTGACGCGCGCTTTCGCCGAAGCTGTTGCCACGATCCGCAATCATGCCGAATGTATCGCGTAACTGACTTTCCATCTCGTCGCGCTCAACCAGATGGCGGCGCATCTGCACAATCATGGTCGGGTGCTCGATACCGACCGGGCAAATTTCCATACAGGCGCCGCACGAGCGGCACGACCACAGCGTTTCCGCCGGGATGATATCGCCAACCAATTGCGGCCCGCCTTCTTTCACTTTGCCCTGGGTGCGCTCGGCGAAACTGCGCAAATCGAGGATCAGATCGCGCGGGCTGAGCGGCGCGCCGCTGGCCCGTGCCGGGCAGGCTTCGTGGCAACGGCCGCACTTGGTGCAGGCATCGAAATTAAGTAGATCCTTCCACGCGAACTGGTTGATGGCGGAAATTCCAATATCACCTTCGGTTTCTGTTGCCACACGCGGCAGGCGGCTGAGCGCGTTCACATCGCGGCTCGCGAGCGAGCCCATCACGGCGATCATATGCTTGGCCTTGTTCCACGGCAGGGCGGCGATGAAGGTCAGCGCCAAGACACCGTGGACCCACCAATTGGCGCGCCGGACGGCGGCGGCGCTGTCGGGGTCCATACCGAGGCCGGAGAATATTTCCGCCAGCAACCAGCCGACCGGCGACCAACCGGCCCACGGCGGCTGCTCGTGCACCAGGCGCACGCCTTCCTGTAAATAGCCGGTGAGAATGATCAGAATCAGCGCCCAGAGGAAAAGCGAGTCCTCCGCAATCCAGCGCCGCGCCTGGGGCCTGAGGCTCTCCTCGCCGGCATAGGCGCGGACGTAATCAAGCTTGGCCGGGCGCTGGCGAAAGCGCCGCCACATCATGAAGAAGATGCCGCCCAAGAGGCCGACGCCGGCCAAATCCACCACCAGGCTAAAGGCGAGATAGAAGGTGCCGTTCCAGAACGAGCCGAATGCGGGGCCGGTGATGTCGGAATCGACGGTAATGATCGAGGTGGCGATAAAGAGGATGGCAAAGCCATAAAAGATTGGCCGGTGCGCCTCGCCGGCGGCGCGGTCGCGCCGCACCAATGTGCGGTGGCTGAAAATATCCACCACCATGCGACCGAAGCCGCGCCCGAGGTGAAGCGGCACCGGGCTTTTGCGGGCGCGGAAATATTTAACGAAATGGCGCGCGAAGCCGATTACGAAAAGGGCGATGGCACTCCACGCCACAACATAAAACAGGGTGTAGCTGAGCGGCCCGATATCCCAGAAAAGTTCGCGTGTCTCCATGGCTAAAGGCGCCGCCTATCCGTTCACCGGGGGCAGGGGCTGGCCCTGAATGTAGCGTTCGCGGATGAAGGGCAGCGGGCGCGCCGGATTATCCGATTCAAATTCGCGCGCCAGGCGGTGGCCGTCGAACACCACATCGGCCAACATGCGCGGCGCGTAGCAATCGCCGATTTGAAAGATGTCCTCGATGCCTTCGCCCTGCCATTCATCGCGGCGCGATTTCAGGTCGCCATAAAGTTCGTGATTGGCAACGCGCCCGGTCACCAAAATCACCGTGTCGCATTCGAGCATGGTTACGTCATCACCGGCGCGGCGTGGTATTTCGCCGCTCTTCGGCCCCGCCGTTCGCTGATAACCATCGCGCCAGATCGAATGCGCCGCGACCTTGGTGATATTGCCGGGCTCAATCGATTCAGCCCACTGGTTGGTATATTGGCGAATGCCCTTTTCATGCATCATGCGCTGCAAATTACTTTTTTCCAGGGTGAACTCGCTCATCGGCGCAATACTGTCATATTGGCTGAGGATCGAAACCTCTTTGCCGAGATCGGCCATCATTTCGGCCATGCCGACGCCGGTAAAATAGCCGTCGCCATCGACCACCACCACGCGCTCGCCGACATCCTTGCCGGCCATAATTTGCTCCGGCGTGCAAATTTGCGGCAGGCTTGCGTCAGCGCCGGGCAATGGCCCCATGGCAACCACATTAAAGCCGTTCTCCGCCCAATGGGCGCCAACCGCGAGCACCACTTTCTCGGCGCCATATCTCAGGATGTCGTTGGCGTTGAGCCGCGCGCTGGTGTGGATTTCGACATTGGCGAGCTTGTGCAATTGCGTCTGGCGGTAGCTGATTATCCGGCCCCATTCCGAATAGCCGGGATAGCGCATGACATCGAGCATATGCCCGCCGATCTCATTTTCCGCTTCGCAGAGATGCACATCATAGCCGCGTTCGCCCAGAACCCGCGCACATTCAAGCCCGGACGGGCCGGCGCCGACAATCAACACGCCGCCGGGATTTGGTGCGGCTGTAAATTTTTCCGGATGCCAGCCACGGCGAAACTCCTCGTTGGCGGTGGCGTTCTGGCTACACACCAACGCCGCGCCGCGCTCCCAGCGCGAAATGCAGGCATTGCAGCCGATACATTCGCGGATGTCCTCAAGCCGCCCTTCTTCGATTTTCTTGGGCAGGAACGGATCGGCGATGGAGGGCCTGGCCGCACCGATAATATCGGCCTGGCCCGAGCTCAGAATGTGCACCATATCGTCGGGGCTGGTTACCCGGCCAACGCCGAGCACCGGCTTCTTAGCGACCGATTTCACATGCTTGGACCAGGGCGCTTGATGGTTGGCTTTTTGAAAGCGCGAAGGGGCAGCGTCCTCGCCCCATTCCATATATTGCGTAATATTGACGTCCCAAACATCGACCAGGCCTTCGCTTTCGGCATATTCGACAAATTTGAGGCCGTCTTCGAAGGTCTCGACGCCTTCCGGGCCGAGCAGCTGATCTATCGATATACGCACCGCAAGGGCGCAATCATCTCCGGCTGCATTCTTAAGCGCGGCCAAGGTCTCGATCCAAAAGCGCGCGCGGTTTTCAAACGAGCCGCCATAGCTATCTTTGCGCTGGTTAAAGCGCGGCGAGAGAAACTGCATCGGCAGCGCGCGGTGGGAACCATAGGCATAGAGAATATCGAAGCCGGCATCGCGGGCGCGCTTGGCGGCCTCGCCATAAAGATTAATGAGAAAACGAATTTCATCCTCATCCGCCTGATGGGCGTAGCTTTGCAAAGCGCCATCGGAGGGCAATGGGCCGACACCCATCGGCGCGATGCGGGTGTCGAGATTGCCGGCCTCCTGGGCACAATGCCAGAGCTCAACCCCGGCGAGGGTGCCGTGCGCGTGCGCGGCATCGCACATGTGACGGAGATTGATAACGTCGCCCTGGTCCCACAGACGCGCGACGGTGGAAGGCTCGGTATCTGTTTCTGGATCGATCGAACAGGCTTCGGTGCAGACCACGGCCCAGCCGCCTTCCGCCTTGGTGCCACGGTGCGCCGCTTGGACGCCGGGGCGCTCCGAGCCGGCGCCGAGGCAATGCGGCACTTGGTAGAAGCGGTTTTTCATTGTTTTCGGCCCGATTTGCAGGGGCTCGAACAGCGGGTCAAACTTTGCGTCGCGCGGCATATCCAAATCCTAATTCGATCCCGGATGAAACCAGTCATCGGGGTAGGGATACCACCAATCATGCATGATTGGTTTGGGGTCGATGGTCACCATTTTAATCTGGCGGAAGCTGTTCAAGCCGGCGCGGCCAAACAGGCTGCCGATACCGGAAAATTTTCGCCCGCCGAAATGCAGCGCATCGCTATCGACCAGCGGATTGTTGACATTGACCATGCCACTGTCGATTTTCTCAACCGCGCGCATGGCCTCATCCATGTTGGTTGTCAGGATCGAGGCGCCGAGGCCATAGCGCGATTGATTGGCGCGCGCGATGCCTTCATCGACATCGGCCACGCGGCAGACAGAAGCGACCGGGCCAAATATCTCATCCTGCATGATCGCCATATCGGGCGTGACGCCGCTCAAGACTGTCGGCTCGTAATACCAACCGGTACTGTGATCGGGCGGAATGCGCCCGCCGCATTCGGCCTTGGCGCCGGCGGTGATTGCCGCATCTACCATGCGCGCCGCCTTGTCGCGCGCCGCCTCCGTCGCGAGCGGGCCGATCTCATGCTTGCCGAAACCATCGCCGACACGAAGGGTCTTTGCGCTGGCGCTCAGTTTGGCGACAAATTCATCATGGATACCATCGACAACAAAAATACGCTCCGCCGAGGTGCAGATTTGCCCCGAGAGATGAAAGGCGGCGCAGGTCGTCGCGGCGGTGGCAAAATCGAGATCGATCGAATCGCTCACAATCAGGGGGTCATTACCGCCCGCTTCTATCACGCACGGTTTCATCTTTGCTGCGCAGGCTATATTGACTTTGATGCCCGTCTCGACCGAGCCGGTAAAGGCGACAACATTGGTATCGTCTGATTCGACCAGATGCGCGCCCACAGCTCCGCCGCCGGTGACGCATGTGACGAGACCGGGCGGCAGGTTTTTGAAATGCCGCATGAAAGCCAGGGTGCAAAGCGAGCTGATCTCCGATGGCTTGACGATCACCGCGTTGCCCGCCGCGAGTGAGGCGGCGACCGACATGGTGAGAATCAGCAGCGGATAGTTATAGGGCGTGATATGGACGCTGACGCCGTAAGGATCGTAGCGCTCATACTGAAAAGTGGTCGATTGGATCGGCCCGGCAATGCGCCCGGCATCGTCGCGCGCGATCTCGGCGAAATAGTGAAAGGCGGGTGCCACATTGGCCAACTCGCCGGTCGATTCCGGGTAGGGCTTGCCGACTTCGCGCGTCATTAGCTCGCACACTGGTGCCGGATCGGCGGAAGCGATGGAATGGGCGACATCATGCAGGGCGGCGGCGCGGCTCTTGGCATCAAGCCCACCCCATTCGCGTTGCGCCGCGCGGGCCTGCTGAATGGCTTTGTCGAGGGTGGCGGCGTCGCAATCGGCAATCCTGCCCACTGGCTCCAGGCTTGCCGGATTAATCACGTCGATGGCGTTGCCGCTGTCGATGTTGACGTAATCATTGCCGGAAAAGATTTGCCGGGCGAAGGGGTCGAAATCCGCCATTCTTATTACCTTGTTTGTCGGCGATAAGGCTGTGCAATGTTATGCTTTGTGAGGTTTCGTTTGGCAAGAGAGGTGACCGGTGACGGAGGGTAAAACCATTGTTTTTTTCCCGGAGGCGACGTTTGGGCCTTCGATGAATTGTGTCGGTATTGCTCAACGACTGCGCGAGGGCGGGCACAAGCCGGTCTTCATCGCCGATAGCTCTTTTAAGGGGGTATTCGAGAAATTTGGCTTCCCCGAGCGAATGGTCGCCATGTCGGAACCCATGGAAGAGGCAGCGGCGAGCCAACAATGGCGCGATTTCATCGCCAGGCACCTGCCGAATTTTAAGCTTTCGGCGGTTGAGCAAATTCCCAATTATGTCCTCGAATGCTGGGACGAAATCGTCAACACGGCGGTCTTTGTGGAAGAAGAACTCGGCCAGGCGCTGGGCGAAATCCAGCCCGATCTCATTTGCCTCGACAATGTGGTGCTGTTTCCGGCCATCAAGCGGGCAGGCTGCCCCTGGGTGCGTATCGTCTCCTGCTCGGAGAATGAAATTACCGATCCGGATATTCCGCCGCATCTCTCCGGTTGTGGAGAGAATGACAAGGCCTGCTTTGAGGTCTTTCGATCACGCTTTTTGGAATGCATCAAACCGGCACATGAGCGTTTCAACGCGTTTCTCGAATCTGTCGGCGAGAGGCCCTATCCGCTCGGGCAGTTTCTCGAGACCTCGCCGACCATGAATCTGCTGCTCTATCCGGAGCAACTGCAATTTAATCGCCGTAACCCGCTAGATCCGGCGCGCTTTCAATATCTCGAAGGATGTGTGCGCGAGGACGAGCCCTATGTCTTACCTAAATTCTTAGAAAACAATGATAAATCATTGATTTATATTGGATCAGGTAGCATGAACGAGGCGGATGTCGAGCTCAACAAGCGCCAGATCGCTTTGCTTGCCAAGCTGCCCTACCGCGCTTTGATGAGCGTCGGCAATATGGTCGATGAATATGGCGACGTGCCCGACAATGTGCACCTTGAACCGTGGCTCCCGCAGCCTTCGGTCATTCCGCAAGTCGATCTCGTTATCCACCATGGCGGCAACAACAGCTTCAATGAATCGCTCTATTTCGGCAAACCGGCGATCATCATGCCGTTTTGCTGGGACGGCCATGACAATGCCCAACGCGTCGAAGACAAGGGCTATGGCGCGCAGTTGCGGCGCTATGCCTGGAGCGATGAAGAATATGCCAGCACGCTGGAACGATTGCTGAACGACAAGGCGATGGCGGCACGCCTGGCTGACGTCAGCGCGCACATGCAAAAGCAGGACGGCCGGGCGAAAGCCGCAGGCATTTTGATCGATATTCTAGACCAGGCGTAAGGCTGGGCCTTACATGGCGTGCATGCGCTCGCGCTTGGGGTCAACAAAGGGAATGCTGGCAACCGTCGCCGCGCACTGGATTGTCGGCCCGACGAGATCGACGCGGGTGCCGGGCTCGGCGGCCGACGGGGCGACATGGACCAAGGCGAGTGATTGACCGAGGCGTTTTGAATAGGCCGGCGTGGTGACAAAGCCGACCTTTTCGCCATCGATCTGAAGCTCGGCGAAATGTTCGACCACGGCGTCATGATCGGCGACGATGCCGCGCAGCTTGACTTTCTCTTTGCCTTCGAGGGCAAACAGCGCCTTGCATCCGCGGAAATCTTTCTTTGTGCGTGAAACGGCCCAGCCGAAATCGATCTCCCACGGGGTGTTCTCTTCCGTCGCCTCGGCGCCGTATGCCATCAGGCCGCTTTCGATATGCACCATCTCCAACCCGGAGAAGGAGATCGGCATCAGTCCATAGTCTTTGCCTTGCTCCATGAGTCGTTGCCAGAGCTCGACCGCATCTTCGCCCGGAACAAAAATCTCGTAGCCGCGTTCGCCGGAGTAGCCGGTGCGCGAGATGATGCGTTCGGTGCCGAACAGTTCGGTTTTTTCCTGATGACAGTAGCGCAGGCTGAACATATCCATCGCCGTGCAGGAATCGAGCAGTGCGCCTGAATTCGGCCCTTGCAGGGTGATCATATGCAGGCTTTCGTCGAGCTCGACGCTGACATTTCTGCCCTTGGACCAGCTCTGCAAATATTCCAGCGTCGGTCCGATGCTGGTGACGGCGAGATAGACATCTTCTTCGAAGTGAAAGATGAAACCGTCGTCACAGAAATGGCCGTTGTCCTGCAGGATCGGCACATAGGCCGATTTGCCGATATAAAGCTTGTTCATGTCACGGGTGACGAGATAGTCGAGCGCGGCGCAGGCGTCCGGCCCGCGCACCCAGATTTTTTTCAGCGCCGAGGTGTCCCACATGCCAACGGCCTCACGAACCGCGTCATGCTCGGCATTCATATCGCCGGGATAGGCCATGGCAACATCCATGTCGTTCCATGGCCCCATTTCCGCGCCGAGCGCGCGAATAGTGCCGTCGAGCACCGATACTCTGCTAGCCATTAGCGCACCATGTAAACTTTGCGGATGGTCTCGACGACGGTGCAGTCGCCCTTCCATCCGGCGGGGAAGGCGCAGGTCATGCCGGCGCTGATTTCGGTTACGGTGCCATCGTCTTCGGTGTAAACGGCGTTGCCATCAAGGACATAGAAAAACTCATCCTTGCTTACCTCGCAGCGCCAGGTCCCCGGCGTGCATTGCCACAGCCCCATCTCCGAAGTCTTGTCGTCGTTCTGAAAGAAGATCAGGCCGCTCTGTTTCGAGACCGGTTCACCGATTGGCTTCGAGACAGTGCCCCAATCGGTGAAGGTCGCGGGATCAAGGGTGGCGGCGTTTTCGAGAATATGTGCCGGCATTTCTAGAGCCCCGCTAGCAAATCGTTGATGGCGTTGGCGGCGCGCATGCGGCCGTCCTGGGCCTGCATATATTCGCTCGTCGCTTTAACGTTGGCGCGCATTTCTTCGTCATTGAGCACACGTTCGATATTGCCGAGCATTTCCTCATCGCTCCAATTATAGCGGTGCATGCCGATGCCGTGATTCCGGTCATTGACCCGCGTTGCATTGTCATGGCCGTCCCAAACAAAGGGCATGACGATCGGCGGGATGCCGTAATAGAGGCTTTCGTTGAAGCTGTTATTGCCACCATGCTGGATGAAGACATCGACATGCGGCAGCACGGCGGTCTGGCGATACCAGGAATTGAGGATCACATTATCGGGCGGGGCGTCGTACTCGCCGATATAGTCGCCGACATTGACCAGCACCCGGTAGGGCGCGTTGCCAAGAAGGGCGATGATGCGCTTGATGAGATCGACATCCGATACGCCCAGGCTGCCATAGCTGAAATAGATCAGCGGCTTGTCGTTGTTGGCCTTGAACTCGGGCACCTCATAGCCCTCGCTCTCCTGACGCACGCAGCCGTCGAGATAGATGAATTTCTCCGGGTCGAGCGGATTGCGGCGCTTGAAATGGAGTGGCTTGGGATAGAGCAACATATTGAGATAGGGCGAGGGCAGGACGAATTCGGGGAAGGGCAGGCGCTTGCAGCCCTGCGCTTCAAGGAAATCCATAAATCCGTCATGTAAAGGTTTGACTTCCTTCTCGAATTCGGCCCGGTAAGCCTCGAAGCCAGCTTTATCATTCTCGCTGCAGCCGGAAAGGTGGGGCGGGATATCGGGATCGATGATCTCGTTTTCAGAGCAGGAAATCATCCGCACCCACGGGCAGCCGGCCTGTTCGGTGGCGGGGTAGAGCGCCACATTGTCGTTGATGATGAGGTCGGGCTTGATCTCGGCGAACACCTTGTCGAGGCCGTTTTTCACCGACCATTCCGAGGTGTAGATGATCGCCTCCCAGCAGCCCTTCACATAGGTCGCGACCTGCTCGTAAGCGCTGGTCTTGAAGGTCGGCATATATTTGATCATGAAATCGTCCCAATAGGTCGCTTGCGCTTCCGGGCTCATGGGCTCCATGCACGACACATGGCGTTCTTCAAAGCCGTAGCTCTCGACCGTGCCCTTGAGGCCGGGTTCCAAGACAAATACCGGATCATGGCCCATTTCCTTCAGGCCCTGACAGATGCCGACTAGATTCATCACCGGGCCGATGGCGCCGGGCTCCGGAAATACAGCGATTTTCTTACCCATCGTGTTTCGCTCCTAGAAATTTGCCGCAAGCTATCACGGATGGGGGGGCACCGCGAGAGACAGATTCCCCGGAATGTGGCAATCCGTCGAGTGACAATAGAGGGACGCGGCGTTAAATTAGAGCCAACAAAATTCTGGCCGGTTGCGGCTGCACTGAATGTCCAAGGGAGCAAGAAAAGCGATGGCACGGG
>JABIXB010000012.1 GCA_018666805.1 Rhodospirillaceae bacterium
AATAACGCCCCGGAATGAATACACCCGGTGCCGAACGACCTGTCCGATGGCAAATTTCGCGGCTTTCACGACTCTTTCCTCGTCTGGTCTCCGCCTTATTTGCGACAATTTAGGTGATTTTGGCAAACAAATTATGAAGATGCGCCCATTCTACCAAACCGGCGCGATCCGGCCTGCTCCCGCATCCGCCTTGCCAAGCACGCAAAGGGCTGTAATTTAACTATTTAAGATAGGCTTGAGGAGGCCATGATGGAATTGCACCCGCAAACTCAAGAACTCCTGGATCAGATGAACGAGGTCGAGGCGCCGCCCGCATGGGAGCAGCCGCTCGATGAATTGCGCGTAAATTTCAACGAATTGGTGATCAGTCTGCAAAGCCCGGGGCCGCAACTGAAACGCGTGGAAAACCGTGACATTCCCGGCCCGCACGGCCCGATCCCGGTACGTATTTATTGGCCGGACGAACCTGCGGACGGACCGCTGCCCGTGCTCGTTCATTTTCATGGCAGTGGATTTGTCGTGCTCGGGCTCGACAGCCACGACAATGCCTGCCGCGAGCTCAGCCAGGGGGCGAACTGCATCACCGTCGCGGTCAATTACCGCAAGGCGCCGGAAGATAAATTTCCCAAACCCACGGACGATGCCTGGGCGGCGACCAAATGGGTGGCGGACAATTGCGCCGAGTTAGGTGGCGATGCCAATCGCATCGCGGTATGCGGCGATTCGGCCGGCGGCTGCCTCGCCACCGTTGTCGCCCAGCGCGCCACCGTCGAAGAGGGGCCAAACATCGTTTTCCAACTGTTGGTCTATCCGGTCACCGATATGAGCGACGATACCGATTCCTACCGCCGCTTCGCCGATGGCTACAATCTCACCGCCGATATGATGCGCTGGTTTATGCGCCTCTATCTCAACACTGACGAAGAGAAGACCAACCCCGCAGCCGCACCGATCCGCGCCGCCGATCTGGCCGGCTTACCACCGGCGCTGATCATTACCGCCAGCCACGATCCGCTACTCGATGACGGCATCAATTACGGCAACAAATTACGCGCCGCCGGCGTTCCGGTGACGCATACGGATTATCCCGGGCAGATCCACGGCTTTTGGAATTTTACCGGCCGTATTGACGCCGCCTATGAGGCGCGCAATGAGGCCTGCGCGGCGCTGCGCGAAGCGTTTGCGATGCGTTGAGCTAATCCGGCTTGCTTTCAGCGGCGCTCAAATGGATCGGTTTGCCGTGCGGTGTATTGAGATAGGCGCGGCGCCATTCATCCTTGCGTCCCGACATTTCGCCGCTCGACGCCAGGCCCTTGTCGGTAACCAGCTTTTCCAAGGCCGCGAGCCATTGATTGTAATAGGTCTCCAAATTGTTATCCGAAACCTTGTCTTTATCGGCGGCGATCTCGACGCTCAAATATTTCACCCATTCGGGCCAGGTAAAATGGCCCTCGGCTGAGAGGCGGACTGTCATGGCGAAGGCCTGGGCTTGCCAGGGTTCGGCGAACAGGGGGCCGTCTTCACCGATGGGAAGGGACGGTGTCGCCGTTAGTTGGGCTTTTTCTACCATCTTGAGCTGTTTCCTTCCTGTTTAAGCGGGATCGAGATAATCGTCCCACATATCGACATAGAAACTGTCGCGCGGCGCGGCACTGGCGCCCCACACCTCGCGCGCGCTGAAGCGCACACAATAGACATGTTGCGGCGTTTCGCCACCGCCATGCGCCATGCTGTCGGGCAGGCCAAAGACGCCATGATCTTTCTCGATGGTGCCGCTCTTGCCGCGCAAATAACGCGGCAGGCGGGTGTGGCCGGTCGGATTGATGTTGCGCGCGGTGACGGTGTCGCCGGCTTTAAATTTTGGCGCGATGTCGGCATCCACGCGGGCCGAACTACCAACCGCGAACAGGGGAACGACCATATCTGCGGCAAGCGCTGGCATTATGCGGACCCGTTTGCAGCGCTGGCCGCGTTCGACCATGCCGCTTCAAGCTCGGCGCGCTCAAACTGACCCTTCTCGATCATCAGCACCTCCAGGCAATGGAGCCAATGTTCGTAATAGCTGGTCGAGAGGTATTCGGCCGCTTCCATGCGTTCGATGGTATGGCGGAATTCATCGATATTGTAGACGCTGCCGGGGATCGCCATCATCAGTGCAAATACGCGGCGCTCCCAGTCGGCGTGAAAAACCGGCTCGTCGGTTTCAGGATTGACCGGGCCCATGCCGTGCATGCCGCCAAGGTCGTGAATGCCGTTCATCTTAGGTGCTCTCGACCAGCGCCACGCCAATCATCGAATCGCGCGTCACCAGCGCCGCCAACTCGTCCTCGCCGAGGCCTTCCGTGCCGGCCGGGCGCTCGGGCAGAACCATATAGCGCAGCTCCGCCGTGCTGTCCCAGACGCGGACCTCGACACCCTCGCGGATCTCGACGCCGAATTCCTTCAATACGGCGCGCGGCTCGCTGACGGCGCGGGCGCGGTAGGGCGCGGCCTTGTACCAAACAGGCGGCAGGCCGAGCACCGGCCACGGGTAGCAGGAGCAGAGCGTGCAAACGAGCAGGTTATGCACGTCGGAGGTATTTTCGACCACCACCATGTCCTCGCCCTGAACGCCGCCATAGCCCAATTCGGCAATCGCCGGCGTCGCGTCGGCCAAGAGGCGCGCTTTATAGTCCGGGTCCGACCAGGCACGCGCTACCACCTTGGCGCCATTTTGCGGCCCAACATTATGTTCGTAGAGCTGAATGATGGCATCAAGCGTGTCGGCTTCGACCAATCCCTTTTCCAGCAACAATGATTCGAGCGCCTTAACGCGGAGCGCTGTATCGGATGGCGGCTCCGTATGGTCGTGATCGGCCATGTTATATTTTCCCTCAGTCGCTTCCCAGATTGTCTGCGGGCAATTTTCGCCATACCCGGCAGGAGCGTCAAGCCGGGTCGAGATAATCGTCCCACATATCGACATAAAAGCTGTCCCGCGCCGGCGCACTTTCGCCCCAAACTTCACGCGCATCGAAGCGCACGCAATAGACATGCTGCGGCGTCTCGCCCTCGCCGTGCGCCATACTGTCGGGAAAGCCGAAGACGCCGTGATCCTTCTCAATCGTGCCGCCTTTGCCGCGCAAATAACGCGGCAGGCGCGTATGGCCCGCCGGGTTGATGTTGCGTGCGACAACCGCATCGCCGGCTTTGAATTTGGGCGCGACATCGGCATCGATGCGGGCCGACGCGCCACCCATGAACACCGGAATGACCTGATCCGCCGGCAGCGCCTGGCCACTGCCTGCCCCACCGCCGCTGGCGCCCGTACCAGGCGCGTTGGCCCATACCGCTTCCAGATCAGCACGGGTGAACTGGCCCTTGTCGATCAACACCTTTTCCATGCAGACTAGCCAATGCTGATAATAGCTCTCGCTGAGATATTCCTCGGCTGAGCGGCTTTCGATGGCGAAACGGAACTCGTTGTCGTTGTACATGCCGGCGGCGAAGGCGGCGGTCCAGAGCGCGAACATGCGGCGCTCCCAGTCTGCGTGAAAGACCGGCTCGTCGATCTCCGGATTAATTGGCCCCATGCCGTGCATGCCGCCCATATCATGAATACCGTTCATTTTTTTCTCCTCCCTGCTCCTTGAATTTAGCTAATCTGTTTGCCCTCTTCAGCCCAGTAAGGCTTGCGCAGTTCGCGCTTCAATATTTTTCCGGGCCCGGAGAGCGGCAACGGCTTATCCCAAAAATCGATACCCTTCGGCACTTTGTAGCCGGCGATATGTTCATGGCAAAAAGCGATCAGTTCCTCGGCCTCGGTTGGGTGGCGCAACTGAATGGCGGCATGGACGGCCTCACCCCACTTCTTATCGGGAATGCCGAATACGGCGGCCTGCAGCACCGCGGGATGTTTGTGCAAAACTTCCTCAACCTCGGTGCAATAAACATTCTCGGCACCGGTGATGATCATGTCCTTGGCCCGGTCCATCAGGAACAGGTAATTGTTATCATCGACATAGCCGAGATCGCCGGAAAGATACCAGCCGCCCTGGAGCGCCGCCGCCGTTTGCTCCGGCTTGTTCCAATAGCCCTGCATGATGTTGGGGCCGCCGATCTCGACTTCACCGACCTCACCCGCCGCGATCTCATTGCCCTCGCGGTCAACGATGCGGATGGCGATACCGGGCAGCGGCTGGCCGCAGGAGCGCAACAGATCCGAATGCGGTATTCGCTCCTCATGGTGCAGCCCGGTGATTAAGGGGCCGGTTTCGGTCGCGCCGTAGAGATGGGCGAATTCGGCCCCCGGAAAGGCCGCGATAGCGCGGCGCACCACTTCGGTGGTGATCGGCGAGCCGCCATGGGCGACAAAGCGGACAGACGAGACATCGCGCGGATTGGCGTGCTGTTCCTCGGCCAGCGCGGCGATCATGATTGGCACGCCAAGCATCTGCGTGGCGCGTTCCTTTTCGATTAGATCCAGAATCTGCGCCGGAATAAATTGCGGGATGATCATTTGCACGCCGCCACTCCAAATGCTGGCGATCACCGAATTGGAGCCGGCGGCGTGAAAGAGCGGCGCCATAACGGTTTTAATATCATCGCGCCGTGGCTGGGCGAAGGCGGTCCAATTATGGCTGTTGGCAATCAGGTTGCGGTGGCTCAGCATCACGCCCTTGGAGGCACCGGTAGTGCCGCCGGTATAAAACAGCCCGGCGAGGGATTGTTCGTCGATCTCGGTGCCGAGCTCAATCTCTTCTGCCTCGCCAAGCAGCGCTTCATAGTCGTCCGGTATGCGAATGACGCGCTCAACGATATCGGCGAGGCCGCCCGGATCGACATCGGTCAATAATATTTTCGTGCCCGAATCCTCAAGCGCATAGGCAAGCTCCGCCTCGGCGTGACGCGTATTAAGCGGCACCACGACATAGCCCGCCGCCGGCACCGTCATATAGGTCTCGATATATTGATGCGAGTTGGCGGCAAGAATGGCGATGCGGTCACCGGTCTTGAGGCCAAGCCCCTGGAGCGCACCGCCGAGGCGGCGGCAGCGCGCCGTCAGCTCGCGGAAATTGAGGCGTACATCGCCGCAAATGGTGGCGGGGGAGCCAGCATAATTTCGCGCGGCGTGGCGCAAGGGATCGGCGAGGGTGTGCATTTTCCGGCCATTTTTGATTTGGAAAGATTTCAGTGTAGCCGTTTCACGGCGGCATCTCCACAGGCGTAAATCGCCTCTTCTTTTGACCAAACGGCACGAGAAGTGGCAAGCTGGCGGGCATGAGAGGGATTGCTATTACCTTATTGCTGGCGGCGGTTTTTATCCAACCGGCAACCGCCGACTATGCCGCCGGGGTCGCGGCCTATCAGCGCGCCGACTATGCGGCGGCGCTGGAGGAATGGCGCGCGCCGGCTGAAGCCGGCGAGGCGGATGCGCAGTTGGGCCTCGGCAACCTCTACGTCAATGGCGAAGGGGTCGAGCAGGATTTTGACGAGGCGGAAAAATGGTTCATGAAAGCGGCTGAGCAGGGCCTTGCCGGCGGACAATATAATATCGGCCTGCTCTACGCCCAGGGCTGGACCGGAGAGCAGGATTCCGACAAAGCCGTTGCCTGGTGGCTGAAGGCGGCGGCGCAAGAGCATGCCGGTTCTGAATATCAACTCGGCCTCGCGCATGAGCATGGCTGGGGCGCGGAGGCGGATATGGCCGCCGCCATCGATTGGTACACCCGTTCTGCCGAGCGCGGCTATGCCAGCGCGCAATATATGCTTGGCCTGATCTACACCAAGGGCCGGAGCGTCGAGATTGACGCCGCCACCGCCGCCGGTTGGTACCGCAAGGCCGCCGACCAGGGCTTTGCCGAGGCCGAATACAATCTCGGTGTGCTCTATTTCAAGGGTGAGGGGGTCGAAGAGGATTACGCCAAGGCCGCCCAATTCTACCAAAGTGCTGCCGACAAGGGCTCGATCGACGCGCAAAATAATCTCGCCGGCATGTACGCCCTTGGCCTCGGCGTCGAGCGCGATTTCGTCCTAGCCTATATGTGGTCGACGTTAGCCGTCGCGGAGGACGCCGAAAACGCCGAAGAAAACCGCGCCCGCATCGCCCAGCGCATGTCGCCGGAAGAAATCGCCAAGGCCGAACGCATGGCCGCGGAATGGCAACCGGTGGAATAGGCGTCAGCTCTTAACCCCACACCACTCCAACACCGCCGCCGCGATCACTTTGCTGCAATCGATCAGGCTTTCCACTTCGACATGTTCGTCCGTCGCGTGATAGCCGTCGCCGCTTGGGCCGAAGATGACGCAATCGACGCCGGCGCCGGCATAGTGGGCGGCGTCGCTGACGGCGATATAGCCGCCAAGCTCGGGCGTGCGGCTGAGTTGCTTGCGCGCGGCGAGCATGGATTGCACTAAAGGATGGTCTTCCGGTGTTGAGACGGGCGGAAAGCGCAGGCCGCCGATTTCCCACTCGATCTCGGGCGGATGGTCGCGCAGCCAACTGTCGGTCGCGGCCCAGTGGTGGACGAATTCCTCGAATTCGCGCCGCACATCTTCCTGGTTTTCATCCGGCAGGTATTTGAGGTCGAATTCCATCACGCAGGTATCGGGAATAATCGCCGGATTGCTCAGCACTTGCGGCCGCCCGTCTTCGCCGATGCCGGCACCGGCAATCATCACGCCGGGATTGATGGTGGTAATGCCGGGCGGCAACAGCGGATGAAACTTGCGCCGCCCCCAGTCACGCTCAAGCTCCTGCACGGCGGCGATGAATTTAACGCCGAGCTCGAGCGCATTGACGCCGGGCTTGGGGCGATCAGCCGTCTCGGCTTGCGGGTAGACCGCATTGTAGCGCCAACCGGCATGGGCGATCTTACCGCGTATCGTGACGCGCACCCAATCGAGTCCGCCTTCCGCCGGCTGCACCGCGTCCCAGGTCGCT
>JABIXB010000073.1 GCA_018666805.1 Rhodospirillaceae bacterium
AATCATCCCGGCCAGTTCTCGGCCTTCGGCTTCACCATGACCGATGCGCGCATCGATGTGGAGCGCACCGCGCCGATGACCTCGAAAGCCTTCCGGCCCGATCACGCCAACGACGTGATGGCCGATCTGGTGCGCGAATCCACCGCCGCCTTGAGCGACCAGGGCTATACCAGCTCAATCGAAATCCAGCGCTCGCTCGAGATGCGCTATTTCGGCCAGAATCACGAGCTTGAGGTGCCAATCGATTTCGAGCGCTTCGACGATGAGACGATTGCCTCGATCTGGCAGAGTTTTCATGCCGCCCATCAGGCGCGCTATAATTTCGACATTCCGGGCGAGACGATTGAGCTGATCAGCATCAAGGTGACGGCGATCTCCGCCGCCGAACGGCTCGCCCTGCCCGAATTGCCGGAAGCCAGCGGCGCGCCGGAACCGATTGCGACGCGCTCGGTGGTTTTCGATGACGGCGCGCATGACAGCAACATCTATGACCGCGCCAAGCTGTTAAGCGGCCACCGCCTGCAAGGCCCGGCGGTGATCGAGGAGCCGGCGTCGGTTACGATTATCCGGCCCGGCCAACAGGTGCGGGTCGATAAATACGGAAATATACTGCTCGGCGACATCGCCGGCACACCAGCGTCTTAATTTAGAGGAGACACGCATCATGGATATGGTCACGATGAACATCATCGATTCCGCCATGGTCGCCATTTGCCGCGAGATGGGGGTGAATGTCCAAAAGACGGCCTATTCGACCATCTTCAGCGAGGCCGAGGATTTCACCTGCGCGCTGGCCAGCCCGGAAGGTCATATGATCTCGGTGGCGGAATATTGCCCGGCGCAAATCGGCGGCGTGCCGCTGCTGGTGAGCTCGATGGTGCAGGAAATCACCGATATCGAGCCGGGCGACGTGATCGTCCATAACGATCCCTACCGCGGCGGCCTGCACACCCCCGAGCACACCATGTTCAAGCCGATCTTCGTCGCCGGCGAATTGATGGGCTTTGCCGTCTCGATCGGCCATTTCGTCGAGGTCGGCGGCATGGTGCCGGGCGGCTTCCCCGGCGAGGCGACCGAGATTTTCCACGAGGGTCTGCGCGTGCCGCCGGTCAAGCTGATCAAGCGCGGCAAGGATGTGCCCGAGGTGTGGAAGCTGCTGCTCGCCAATGTGCGCACGCCGCGCGGCAATTATGGCGATCTCCGCGCCCTCATTAGCGCCGTCGATATGGGCGAGAAGCGCATGGTCGAGCTGATCGAGAAATACGGCAAGGAGACCTTCCGCCAGACCGTTTCCGACCTGATGGATTATTCCGAATCGCGCATGCGGGCCGAAATCTCGGCCTTCGCCGATGGCCGCTACACCTTCGAGGATTGCCTTGAGGATGACGGCATCGAGGCCAAGGAATATTGGATCCGCGTCGCCGTCAATGTGCAGGGCGATGAGGTGGTGATCGATTACACCGGCTCCTCGCCGCAGGCCAAGGGGCCGATCAACGCCACCCTCGGCGTCGCCTGGTCGGCCTCCTACAACGCCATGCTGCATCTCACCGACCAGACGATCCCGAAAAATTCCGGCTGCTTCCGCCCGATCCGCATCATCTCGCCGGCCGGCACGGTGATGAACGTCAATTACCCCGGCTCCGAAGTCGGCGGCAACACCGAGACCCACCCGCTGATCGTCGCCTGCATCTTCGGCGCCATGTCGGAATGCGCGCCGCACCGGGTGATGGCGTCTGAAGGCACCACCCACGGCTGCTTCGTCTTCGGCGGCTTTGACGAGGAGAATGACGAACCGTTCGGCGCCTTCGATTTCACCTATGTCGGCTATGGCGGGCGCGAATTTGCCGACGGCAACGACGCCACCGATTCGATCAACGGCAATTGCGCCAACACGCCCACGGAAGTGTTCGAAACGCGCTATCCGTGGATCGTCGAGGAATATGCCCTGCGCCAGGATTCAGGCGGCGCCGGCGAACACCGCGGCGGCCTCAGCATTTCCAAAACCATGCTGTGTACCGGCGATGTGATGATCAGCCAGATGACCAACAAGCACATCCGCACCTCGTGGGGCCTGAAAGAGGGCAAGGAGTCGATTTCCGGCGCAACGCTGTTCCAGGCCAAGGGCGCCAATGACTGGCAGACCATCAAGCAGGCCTTCGGCAAGGTCTCCTCAAGCAAATATTCCAACGTCCCGATCCACCCCGACGAGCGCGTCTCGGTAAAAGCGCCGGGCGGCGGCGGCTTCGGCAGCCCAGCCAAGCGCGATCACGCAGCGATCGTCGAAGATGTGTTGGAGGGCTATATCAGCCGCGAAAAAGCGGCCGAGGATTACGGCTTCGAAGAAAGCTGGATTGCCAAGTACGCGCCGGGCGAGGTTGCTGCGGCGGAGTAGCTGGCCGGCGCCAGACCGCCCAACAGGACCCAAAATGAACAGGCTGGATTTGAAGCTTTGGTTAGATGTGAGTTTACTGGCTAGCATGGCCTACGGCAGACCAAATATCCCCGAATTCAATCTTGTCTAACCGTTTGTTCTGTGAACCTTTCTTCCGAAAACTGCGCAAAGGCCGGTGGAATTGGCGCCCCCACAGCCTACTCTCCCGAGATTTAGAGCCTGGGCGAGTAATTCTTTAAAGCGCGTGTCCTAACAATCAGCGTCCGCAAAATGGATGCGATGACGGCCAGAGCCACTGTGCGTAAATTCGGAAAACGCGATCTCGATCATTTCGTCAATTACTTCAGCTATCACACCGCAACTGCCGGCACTAACAACCTTTCCCTCCCACACATTATCTCCAGAATCGATATCGCGGATATCAATGCTTAATGATCGAGTATATTTTCTTCGGGATGTTGTGCCGGTGGAGTATCCGGTAATGCCGTACTGCGGTGTCAATGTTGTTGTTCC
>JABIXB010000074.1 GCA_018666805.1 Rhodospirillaceae bacterium
ACGCTTTTCGAGCCATTGACGACCTTGTACCAGGCCGAGATACCGTCGCCATCGGGCGGGCCGAAGCGCCGCATCGGCTCGCCGCCGGGCGGCTCGATACGCACCACTTCGGCGCCCATATCGGCGAGCAGCAGGGTCGCATAGGGGCCGGGAACATATTGGCTGAGGTCGAGGACGCGGATGCCGTCGAGAAAGGAATAGGACACGAAACACTCTCTATTGATTCAGGCTGCAACAGGAGAACCCGCTCAAGCCTGAGCGTCAATAGACGCGTTGATTAGCGCACCAGTTCGTCGACTTTCTTGGGCCCGCCCTTTTTCTTACCGGGCGGTTTTTTCGGCGTTTCCGGATCGGGGAAGCTGAAGCTGAGCTTGCCCTTGACGGCATCGACCTTGACCCGCCCGCCATCGGTCAGCTTGCCGAACAGCAACTCATCGGCAAGCGGTTTTTTGACATGCTCCTGAATGGTGCGCCCGAGCGGGCGGGCGCCGAAGGCCGGGTCATGGCCCTTCTTGGCGAGCCAGCCCTTGGCCGCTTTGGTGAGCTCGATTTCAACGCCGCGGTCGGCGAGCTGGTCCTCGAGTTGCATGACGAATTTATCGACCACGCGCGCCATCACATCAGTTGGCAGGCTGTTAAAGCCGATCACCGCGTCGAGCCGGTTGCGGAATTCGGGCGAGAACATGCGTTTGATCGCCTCTTCATCATCACCCGTACGGACCCCGCGCTCAAAGCCGATCGCCGGCTTGACCAGATCGGCCGCACCCGCATTGGTCGTCATGATCATGATGACATTGCGGAAATCGACTGATTTGCCGTTATGGTCGGTGAGCTTGCCGTAATCCATCACCTGCAGCAGCACGTTGAACAGATCGGGATGGGCTTTCTCGATCTCGTCGAGCAACAGCACCGCGTGCGGATTTTGATCGACCGCGTCGGTCAGCAGGCCGCCCTGATCGAAGCCGACATAGCCCGGCGGTGCGCCGATCAGGCGCGAGATCGAATGACGCTCCATATATTCGCTCATATCGAAGCGGATCAGCTCGATCGCCATGGTGTGCGAGAGCTGGCGTGCCACTTCGGTCTTGCCGACGCCGGTCGGGCCGGAAAAGAGATAGCAGCCGATCGGCTTTTCGATATCGCGCAAACCGGCGCGCGCCAGCTTGATTGCCGCCGCGACCTGGCGCAGCGCATCGTCCTGGCCGAACACCACCGTCTTCAGGTCGCGCTCGAGCGTCTTGAGCGATTTCTTGTCGCTGTGGCTGACGCTCTTGGCCGGCACGCGCGCCATCTTGGCGATGATCGTTTCGATATCCTTGAGGCCGATGGTCTTGCGATTGCGGCGCTTCGATTCAGGTCTCAGGCGTTGCGCCGCACCGACTTCGTCGATCACATCGATTGCCTTGTCGGGCAGTTTACGGTCGCCCATGTAGCGGTCCGACAGTTCGACCGCGGCACGCAGCGCCTCATTGGTGTAGCGCACGGCATGATATTCCTCGTAATAGGGCTTCAGGCCGCGCAGGATTTTGACCGTGTCCTCAACCGAGGGCTCGCTGATATCGATCTTCTGGAAGCGTCTGACCAGCGCCCGGTCCTTCTCGAAATAATTGCGGTATTCCTTATAGGTGGTCGAGCCGATGCAGCTCAGCGTGCCGCTTTGCAGCGCCGGCTTCAACAGGTTCGAGGCATCCATGGCGCCGCCCGAGGTGGCGCCGGCGCCGATCACGGTGTGAATTTCATCGATGAACAGAATGGCGCCGTCATGCGCCTCCAACTCATCGACCACCGCCTTCAAACGCTCCTCGAAATCGCCGCGATAGCGCGTGCCGGCGAGAAGCGAGCCCATGTCGAGGGCAAAGATGGTGGCCTCCAAGAGGACTTCGGGCACCTTGCCCTCGACGATCTGGCGCGCCAGCCCTTCGGCGATGGCGGTCTTGCCGACGCCGGCCTCGCCGACATAGAGCGGATTGTTCTTGGTGCGCCGGCACAGCACCTGGATGGTGCGCTCAATCTCATCCTCGCGGCCGATCAGCGGGTCGATTTTGCCGCTCTCGGCCTTGGCGTTGAGATTGACGCAATAGGCATCGAGCGCCTCGCCGCCGCGTTTGACATCGTTCTCGCCGTCCAATTCCTCATCGACGCCGGAAACCTCGCTGCTTTCGCCCGACAGCCCCGGCACCTTGGCGATGCGGTGGGAGATGTAATTGACCGCATCGAGGCGCGTCATATCCTGCTCCTGCAGGAAATAGACGGCGTGCGATTCGCGTTCGGTGAAGAGGGCGGCAAGCACATTGGCGCCGCTCGCCTCGCCCCGGCCTGACGATTGCACGTGCAACACGGCGCGCTGCAAAACACGCTGGAAACCGGTGGTCGGCGCCGCGTCCTCGGACGGATCGCCGACCAGATTTTCGAGCTCATTGTCGAGGAAGGCGGTTAGGTCCTGGCGCAGCTTCTCGATATCGACACCGCACGCCTTGAGGACCGCCACCGCATCCGTATCGTCGCACAGCGCGAGCAATAAATGCTCAAGCGTGGCAAGCTCATGATTGCGCTCGCCGGCCAGGGCCAGGGCGCGGTGCAGTGTTTTTTCAAGTTCCGTTGAGAGCATTATTTTTGCGCCTTCGTCTTTTTCCGCATCAGTCCTTTTCCATCGTGCATTGCAGCGGATGTTCGTTGCGCCGGGCGAAATCCACCACTTGGGTGACTTTCGTTTCAGCCACTTCGAATGGATAAACGCCGCACACGCCGACGCCACGGCGATGGACATGCATCATCACTTCCGTCGCATTTTCCTGAGGCATGCCGAAAATTCGCATCAACACCAAGATCACAAACTCCATCGGCGTGTAATCATCGTTGAGCAACAAGACCTTATACATCGACGGTTTTTTGGTCTTGGGCTTCGTCTTGGTGAGGGTTCCGGTATCCTCGCCCGGCCTGCCGATTTTGCGCTTGTCCGTCATATTCTCTTCGCAATGAGCTCCAAATTGATCCGCAGGACAATTTACAGCATAGCTGCCGGCACCCATAGGGCAAAGCCAAGCTGAGCGACATAGCCCAGAACGGCCCATCCAAAGTGCGATTTTAGCCTGAAAACATTAACATAGAGCAGTTGTGTTTCTTTGATCTAAGCCAAGATATGGCCCAGGCCAAATTCCCTTCGCTCTAGCAATATGGGGCGAGAAGCCGGCCAAACAAGCGTGTGCTTGCCTGGCCGGCTTATTCACGGCCCGATATGGGCACGGCCCGATATGGGCACGGCCCGATGTCGGGCCCTGCCGGCGGCTTAGCCGACGATATCTGTTTCTGAAAAGAAATAGGCGATCTCGATCGCCGCATTTTCGGGAGAATCGGAGCCGTGCGCCGAATTCGCCTCAACCGATTCGCCGAAATCCTTGCGAATCGTGCCTTCATCGGCATTTGTCGGGTTTGTCGCGCCCATCACCTCGCGGTGACGCACGACGGCGTTTTCGCCTTCGAGCACCTGGGCCACGATCGGGCCGGAGGTCATATAGGCGCACAAATCGCCGTAAAAGGCGCGTTCGGCATGAACCGCATAAAATTGCTGAGCCTGTTCCAGCGTTAGCCGCACGCGGCGTTGGGCAACAATTCTGAGGCCCGATTCCTCGAAACGCTGATTGATCGCGCCCGTGAGATTGCGCCGGGTCGCATCCGGCTTGAGAATGGAAAGCGTTCTCTCGACCGCCATTTGGTTAACTCCTAAAATTCAAGATGGCGCGTTATAGACGCTCCGCCGCCGCGCATCAACCGTCGCATCAATGGGCGTTTCAAAGCCCCTGTCAGGCGCGTTTTTCCCAGCCGCCGCCTTCGCCCTGCTGCCAATAGCTGACATCGTGGTTTTCCGCCTTGCGCCGGGTCCAGCGCTGCCGTGCGGCGCCGAGCGCGGTTTCGTCATTGCCGTCAAACATATCGAGATAGCGCGTCACGCCGGGCAGAAAAACCGGCTCGACGCCATCAATCGTGACCACGATATCGGCGTTGTTTTCATTCGCCGAGGCATCGGCGGATTCGCTTGAGAGCAGGATCGGCTGGCGCTCGCCGTCGCCGTCCTTGATGTCGCCATGCGGCAGGAACGAGTCCTGATCGTACGTCCATAGCGCCGTATTCAATGCCGCCATGCGCTCCTCCGAGGCGCCGACCACGCGCACCCGGTGGCCGCCATCGAAGGCCTTTTGCAACAGCCTCGGCAGGGCATTTTCGAGCGCCGTCGTGCGCAGTTGATAGAACGCGACCTCAGCCATATTTCAGAACTCAGCTCTCGTAATAATCCGCCACCAGCTTATCCAACAGACGCACGCCGAAGCCGGAGGCGCCCTTTGGCACAATTGGGTCGTCGCCGCGTTTCATCCACGCCATGCCGGCGATATCGAGATGCGCCCAGGGCGTCTCCTCGACGAAGCGCTCAAGCAGTTGCGCCGCCGTGACGCTGCCGGCTTCGCGCCCCTTGCCAACGTTTTTCATATCGGCGATCTCGGAATTGATGTCCTTGTCGTAGCGCGGACCCAGCGGCAGACGCCACAGCTCCTCGCCCGACGCCTTGCCGGCGGCGGTGAGGCGTTCGGCCAGTTCGTCATTATTGCTGAAGAGGCCGGCCTGATAGGTGCCGAGCGCGACAATGATGGCGCCGGTGAGGGTGGCGAGATCGACCATGAATTTGGGCTTGAAGGTTTTCTGCGTGTACCACAGCGCGTCCGACAGCACGAGCCGGCCCTCGGCATCGGTGTTGATCACTTCAATGGTCTGGCCCGACATGGTGGTCACCACATCGCCCGGGCGCTGGGCATTACCGTCCGGCATATTCTCGACCAGGCCGACCACGCCGACCACATTGGCACGTGCTTTGCGCCCGGCAAGCGCCTTCATCAGGCCGATCACCGCACCGGCGCCGGCCATGTCGTATTTCATTTCTTCCATGCCGCCAGAGGGCTTGATGGAAATGCCGCCGGTATCGAAGGTCACGCCCTTGCCGACAAAGGCGATCGGCTGCTCGTTCTGATTTTCGGCGCCGTTCCAGCGCATGATGGCAATATAGGATTCGCGCCGGCTGCCCTGGCCGACACCCAGTATGGCGCCCATGCCAAGTTCGCGCATGCGGTCCTCATGTAGCAATTCGACGTCGATGCCGATTGCCGAGAGGGCCTCGATATCCTCGACAATGGTCGCCGGGTATTTCACATTGCTCGGCTCCGACACCAGATTACGGCTCAAATAAACCCCGTCTCCGACGCGCTGGCGCGGCGCGGCGGCGGCCTCGGCGGCGCCCGTATTAGCCGACATAAGCGTCAGCGTCTCGAGCGTCGGCTTGTCTTCTTCCTTTTGCTTGGTGCGGTATTTATCGAAGCGGTAGGCGGCGAGATGCGCACCAAAAGCAATTTCGCCAACCATTTCCTCAAGGCTGAGCGGGCAACCATCCGGTGCATCAATCGCGAGCGACGCTTCGGTCTCGCCCATTTTGTTGAGGCCGCCGACAACGCGCCCACCGAGCGCCTGCAACTGCAATTTATCGATCTCGCCGGCCTTGCCGAGGCCGATCAGCAGCACCCGGGCGAGGTCGAGCCCAGCCGGTGCATTCAACAGCAGCGTGGTGTTTTTCTTGCCATTGAAGCGGACGCTGGCCGCGACCGCCCTGGCGAGCGCGCCCGACATCCGTTCATCGACATCCTTGGCGCTCGGCGTCAACGCGCCATCGGCCATAACGCCGACAATTAGCGTGCCCGTTGACGGCACGGAAATTTCAGAAAATGCGATCTTCATGGCAGCCTCTTTGCTGATTGATATTCCGGTTCACCCGCCCCTCCCGGCCGGCGCCCGAACCTAACCCGCCGCGCGCCGTTGGTGAAGCGGGATTCGTAAGGACAAGCATGAAAAACCCCCCGGACAAATTGCCCGGGGGGTGAATTTCATGCGCCTTGCCTCCCGCTGTCAGGCGGCGCGGATATCCTTGAGAAAGGCCTCGACCTCGTGGCGCAACTCTTCCGACTGCTGCGATAATTCACCCGCAGCGCCTTTCATATCTCCAGCCGCGGCACCGGTATTTTGCGCCGCCTCATGCACCGTGGAAATCGTCGAAGACACCTCCTGCGTGCCGGACGCGGCCTCCTGCACATTGCGCGAAATTTCACCGGTCGCGGCGCGCTGCTGTTCGACCGCCGAGGCGATGGTGATCGACGTCTCGCTAATCTCGCCGATCATGGTGCCGATATCTTCGATGGCGCCGACCGCATCGCCGGTCGCACCTTGCAGGGTGGCGATCTGGGTGCCGATCTCGTCGGTCGCCTTGGCCGTCTGGTTGGCCAGGCTCTTGACCTCGGAGGCGACCACGGCAAAGCCCTTGCCCGCCTCGCCGGCGCGCGCTGCCTCAATTGTGGCGTTGAGCGCGAGGAGGTTGGTTTGGCTGGCGATATCGTTGATCAATTGCACCACATCGCCGATCTTCTGGCCCGCTTCGGAGAGGCTTTTGACCGTATTGTTGGTCTTCTCCGCTTCGG
>JABIXB010000013.1 GCA_018666805.1 Rhodospirillaceae bacterium
ATCGAGCTCCAGCGTGTCGGTGAATACCGGATCGGGCGAGGACGCATCGCGCCACATGCCCTGCGCCTTGGCATAGGCCTCGACCAGTTCGATCTGCTGATCCTCGCGGCCGGTCAGCCGCAGATAGCGGAGCGTCTCCTTGTCGATCGGGAAGAATCCGCAGGTTGCACCATATTCGGGCGCCATATTGGCAATGGTCGCCTGATCGGCGAGCGACAGCTCATCCAGGCCGGGGCCGTAAAACTCGACGAATTTCCCGACCACGCCTTTTTCGCGCAGCATCTGCACCACGGTCAGCACCAGATCGGTCGCCGTCGTGCCTTCGGCAAGGCTGCCGGTGAGGCGGAAGCCGATCACCTCGGGCACCAGCATGGAAATCGGCTGGCCGAGCATCGCCGCCTCGGCCTCGATGCCGCCGACACCCCAGCCAAGCACGGCCAGGCCATTGACCATGGTGGTGTGGCTATCGGTGCCGACCAGCGTATCGGGATAGGCGATGGTGGTGCCGTCGGCCTCCGCCGTCCACACCACTTGCGCGAGATGCTCGAGATTGACCTGGTGGCAAATGCCGGTACCCGGCGGCACGACGCGGAAATTGGAAAACGCCTGCTGGCCCCAGCGCAGGAAGGAATAGCGCTCGCCATTGCGCTCCATCTCGATCGCGGTGTTGTCCTTGAGCGCGGTCGAGCTGGCGAAACGGTCGACCATGACCGAATGATCGATCACCAGATCGACCGGCGAGAGCGGATTGATTTTGTTCGGATCGCCGCCGAGCGCCGCCATGGCGGCGCGCATCGCGGCGAGATCGACGACCGCCGGCACACCGGTGAAATCCTGCATCAGCACGCGCGCCGGGCGGTAGCTGATCTCCTGGCTTGAGCGGCGCTCTTTCAGCCAATTGCTGAGGCCCTTGATATCGTCGACGGTGACGCTTTTGCCATCCTCAAAGCGCAGCAGATTTTCGAGCAGCACCTTGAGCGAATAGGGCAGGCGGGAAATATCGCCGAGGCCAGCGTCGGCGGCGGCCTCAAGGCTGTAATAATCGTAACTGCGCCCGCCGACATTGAGGGTACGGCGGGTGTTGAGCGAATCCTGGCCAAGCGCGATCACGATGGCGTCTCCTATCTTTTCGGGATGAAACTAAATAAAAAATGGGGCGCGGAGTGTAACATTCAATTGGTTAAGTCAAAGCGCCTTTCGGCAAGCGTGCCAAGCCAAGGGTGCGGATGCGCCCGCCCGGCGATTGAGGGGCTATATTTAGAATGCGCCCGAGTTAATACGAGGTAGCCAAGGGTGCGGATACACCCGCCCGGCGATTGAGGGACCCATCAAAGAGGTTCTGGCGCCTCGGATTCCGGCTTTTCTTCCGCCGCTTTCTTTATGTCCTGGATGAAGTTAATAGCCTCGTCCATGACCGTCTCGCGCGCCTCGACATGGGGGGTGTGGGCGCATTCAGGGATGAGGACGGTCTTGGCGGCCTCACCGACGCCGGCCTTAATTCTTTCCAATTGTTCCGGCGTGCCATATTCATCATCAGCGCCTTGCATGGCGAGCACCGGCGCCTGGATGGCGCCCAGTGTCTCGGGCGGGATCGCCCAATCGCGGAACGCCGGCGACAGCCAGACATCGGCCCAGCCGTGAAACATGCTCTCGGTATTGTCACCATGATAGAGCCTGAGACGCTTTGCCATGTCGCTCGTCTCGAAGCGCTCCTCGGCCGCCCGCACACCTTCCAGAGAGGCCTCCTCGACGAACACATGCGCCGCCTCGGTAATCACGCCGAGCGTGCGCTCGGGAAAAAGTGCGGCAAACAGCAATGCAATCGAACCACCATCGCTGTGGCCGAACAGAATAACCTTGTCGACACCAAAGGAATCGAGGATTTGCGGCAGAGCGAACTCCGCCTCGCGCGCCATGAAATCGGCCTTGCGTTTGCCGAGTAGCCGATCCGAGCCGCCATGGCCCCAGCGTTCATAGACCAGCGCGTTGCAACCGGCGGCGCGCGCCAGGGTATCGGGAAAATGCTTCCATTGGGCAATGCCACCAAGGCCCTCATGCAGGAAAACCAGGCTCGGGCCGAAGCGCGGGCCGAGGCCGTAAGAGACAGCGCGCACCAGATGGCCGTCGGCACGCACTTCCAGCACCGGCGAATCGTCCGGGTCGGCTTCCTTGTGCCCGGTGACCAGACCGGGGCGCAATACGCTCCCAGACATCGATTTACGGCTGAATAAACGCCTCAACATATTGCCGTCCGCTCTCCACGTCTGCTCTTCAATGTCTTGCCGATACCGAGATGCGCCGATAGCTTATCTCATTCGCCCTCGGCGCCGTATTTATTAAGCGCGTGGAGCGGGCGGCGCAACGGCGAGGAATGAATGAGCGGCGGCGAGAGACGCTTCGAAGCGGTGGATTTGTCATGTATCCGGGGAGAACGGCCGGTATTTTCCGGCCTGTCCTTCGATCTGGCATCCGGTGACGGGCTGCTTTTGCGCGGCCACAATGGTTCGGGAAAATCGAGCCTGCTGCGCATCCTTGCCGGATTCCTGAAGCCGGTCGGCGGCAGTCTCGGCTGGAGCGATTTCGACCGCGCCGAGACGCCCGAAATACACCGCGCCCGCACCCATTATGTCGGCCATATGGAAGCGATCAAGCCGGCCCTGACGGTGGAGGAGCATCTCGAATTCTGGGCCCGCGCCAAGGGCTACAAACAGCCGGCCGGGAATATTCTTCAGGCCCTCGATCTCGAATCGCTCGCCGATGTGCCCGGGCGTTTTCTTTCGGCCGGGCAAAAACGCCGCCTGTCGCTGACCCGCCTGTTGGCAACACCGGCCACGCTGTGGCTGCTCGATGAGCCGAGCGTCACCCTCGACGGCCAATCGGCGGCGCGCCTCGAAGATATGCTGGCGGCGCACCGTGCCACGGGCGGCATGGCAATTGTCGCCACCCATACCGAAATTGCCCTGCCCGGCGCCGAGAGCATCGATATGGCCGAATATGGCATTGCTATCGAGACGCTGGTGCGAACACCCGAAACTGCCGTCGGCGAGAGAGATTACGGCGAATGGTGACGGCTTTTTTCAGCCTCGTCGGGCGCGATCTGCGCCTCGCCATGCGCGGCGGCATCGGCAGCCTGGTGGCGGTCGTCTTTTTCGTTATTGCCGCCTCGCTGTTTCCGCTCGGCGTCGGGCCGGAAAGCGCCCTTCTCGAACGCATCGCACCGGGCGTGCTCTGGGTCTGCGCCTTGCTCGCCACCATGCTGTCGCTCGACCGCATGTTTCAGGACGATTATGACGATGGCAGCCTTGAGGTTATTGCGCTCGGGCCACTGCCGCTTGAACTGGTGGTTTTGGCCAAGGTTCTCGCCCACTGGCTGACCACCGGCCTGCCGCTCATTATTGCCGCACCCGTGCTCGCGGTGCTGCTCAATATGAGCACGCAGGGTTTTGCCGTGTTAATGATCTCGCTGCTGCTCGGCACGCCCATTCTCAGCCTGATCGGCTCGGTCGGCGCGGCGCTCACGGTCGGGCTGAAACGCGGCGGCGTGTTGATCTCGCTCATGGTCCTGCCGCTCTATGTTCCGGTATTAATATTCGCGGTCGGCGCGGTGGAAGGGGCAATCTTTGGCTTGGGCGCCGAGGCGAATCTGCTTATTCTCGCTGGCGGATTCCTGTTCTTTCTCGTATTAACCCCACCGGCCAGTGCGGCAGCACTTAGAATGGCTCTGGAATAGATGAATGGCTCCGGAATAGATTGGGACGCATAAGAACAAAATGGCTGTAAAGAAGAAAAAAGCCGGTATCGGCATCCATTTTTTCGCCAATCCGGCGCGTTTTTTGCGCTTTGCGCGGAAAATATTCCCGTGGGTGACGATTATCGCCATTGCCTGCATCGCCGCCGCCCTGGTGCTCGGCCTCGCCGTGGTGCCGGCCGATTACCGCCAGGGCGATGCCTACCGCATCATTTTCGTCCATGTGCCGTCGTCATGGATGGCCTTGATGATTTACGTCATCATTGCCGTTGCTTCCGCCGCCGGCTTCATCTGGCGCCATCCGCTGGCCGATTTGGTGGCCAAATCGAGCGCCCCGATTGGCGCCTGTTTCACCTTGATCAGCCTGGTCACGGGCTCGCTCTGGGGTCAGCCGATGTGGGGCACCTGGTGGGTGTGGGACGCGCGCATCACCTCAATGCTGGTGCTGTTCTTCCTTTATCTCGGCTATATTGCCCTGCACAGCGCCTATGACGACCCGACCAAAGGGGCGCGCGCCGCGGCGATTCTCGCTCTCGTCGGCGTGGTCAACATTCCGATCATCAAATTTTCCGTCGATTGGTGGAATACCCTGCATCAGCCGGCGACGATTTCGAAATTCGACCGGCCCTCGATGGACGCCTCGATGATCGCGCCGCTGCTGCTGATGGTGGTCGGCTTCATCGCTTTTTACCTGGTTGTGCTGATAATCCGCCTCCGCTCCGAGATCGCGGCACGGCGCATCCGCAATCTGCGTTTGGCGCAAACCGGTAATTAGTTGCGAAAAACGTTGGATAACGGACAGATCACGCCAATTTAATATGAAAAGCCGAGCACCAGCCCTTAACCTCAGCGGACGGAATCGATGAAACCGGTTTACGACGGGATTTAAAACACCATGTCTTTTTTCGAAATGGGCGGTTACGCCGCCTATGTCTGGCCCGCCTTCGGCATCGGCGCCGTGGTGATGATTGCTCTATTGATTTTCAGCCTGCAGCGCCTTAAGAGCCGGGAGGCTGAATTGCAGCGGCTTGAGGCGGCTGGCGGCGGGCGGCGCGGACGCGGCGATCCCAGCGATGATAATGGCGATGATGAGGATGCAACGTGAAACGAAAGAATCGCCGCCTGCTTTTTGTCGGCCTCGGCCTGGCGGCGCTTGGCCTGGCGGCGGCGCTGATCCTGCTCGCCTTCGACGACAATCTGGTGTTCTTCTTCAGCCCGACCGAGGTCGAAGGACGCGAATTCACGGCTGAGCAGCGCCTGCGTATCGGCGGCCTGGTCGAGGAAGGCAGCGTCGTCCGCGATGATGACGGCCTCACCGTGCGCTTCAATATCACCGACCTCTCGACCGCCGTGGCCGTAACCTATAAGGGCGTGCTGCCGGACCTGTTCGATGAAGGCCAGGGCGTGATCGCCGAGGGCCATATGTTGAGTGGCGGATTTGTCGCCAACGAAATATTGGCCAAGCATGACGAAAACTACATGCCGCGCGAGGTTGCCGATGCGCTAAAGAAATCCGGCCAATGGCAGGGCACAGAGGGCAATGTGGGCGAGGAGGCTGAAGAATGATCGCTGAAATTGGGCATTTCGCGCTCATTCTGGCGCTTGTCCTGGCTGTCGTGCAGGGCACCCTGCCGCTGATCGGCGCGTGGCGCGGCAATGATGCTCTAATGGCCGTCTCGCGGCCCACCGTGGCCGGCCAGTTCGTCTTTATCTCGCTCGCCTTCGCCTGCCTGATGTACGCCTATGTGGTCTCGGATTTCTCCATCGCCAATGTGGTCGCGAATTCACATTCGGCCAAGCCGCTGCTGTATAAATTCACCGCCGTCTGGGGCAATCATGAAGGCTCGATGCTGCTCTGGGTGTGGATTTTGGCATTATACGGCGCCGCCATCGCCGCTTTTGGCGGCAATCTGCCGCCTGGCTTAAGAGCGCGGGTGCTTGCCATTCAGGGCCTGATCGGCGTCGGCTTTCTTGTCTTCCTGCTCGCCACTTCCAACCCCTTTTTGCGCCTCGATCCGGCGCCCTTGAATGGCCGCGATCTCAATCCGCTGCTGCAGGATCCCGGCCTCGCCTTCCATCCGCCGCTGTTGTATTTCGGCTATGTCGGCCTCTCGGTCGCCTTCTCTTTTGCCGTCGCGGCGCTGATCGAAGGCAAGGTCGATCCCGCCTGGGCGCGCTGGGTGCGGCCGTGGAGCCTGTTATCCTGGTCGGCACTCACCGCCGGCATCGTGCTCGGCTCGTGGTGGGCCTATTACGAACTCGGCTGGGGCGGTTTTTGGTTTTGGGACCCGGTCGAGAACGCCTCCTTCATGCCGTGGCTGATGGCAACCGCCCTTTTGCACTCGGCAATCGTCGCCGAGAAGCGCGACGCGCTCAAAAGCTGGACTGTACTGTTGGCCATTCTCGGCTTTTCGCTCAGCCTGATGGGCACCTTCCTGGTGCGTTCCGGCATGCTCACCTCGGTGCATAGCTTTGCCGCCGATCCGGCGCGCGGCGTCTATATTCTTGGCTTCCTGGTGCTCGTCATCGGCGGCTCGCTGTCGCTTTATGCCTGGCGCGCGCCGGCCATGCGTGCCGGCGGACGCTTCCGCCCGATCTCGCGCGAGGGCGCCCTGGTGGTCAATAATCTATTGCTGGTGACGGGTTGCGCGGCGGTCTTTATCGGCACCCTCTACCCGCTCATTCTCGACGCCATCTCGGGTGATAAGGTTTCGGTCGGGCCGCCCTTCTTCGAATCCTCCTTTGTCTGGATCATGGCGCCGTTATTCCTGCTCGCCGCCGCCGGGCCGCTGATGGCGTGGAAGCGCGCCGATATCGCCGGCGTCGCCCAGCGCCTGACGCTTGCCTTCGTCGCGGCGGCAGTGGCGGCGATTCTGCTGGTGGCGATCCGAGGCGGACCGTGGGGCGCGATCCTTGGATTGACCATCGCCGCCTGGCTGATCGGTGGCGTCGCGGCGGAATTTTTCGAACGCGTCCGTCTCTTCCGCGTGCCGCTCATGGACTCCTTACGCCGCGCCCGGGTGCTGCCGCGCTCGGCCTGGGGCATGAGCCTGGCCCATGCCGGCATCGCCATTCTGATTGCCGGCGCGGTCGGCGCCACCAATTGGCAGACCGAACATGTCGAGGTCATGCAGGTTGGCGAGAGCGCCCATGTTGCCGGCTATGACTTCACCCTGGTCTCGCTTGAAAATGGGCAGGGGCCGAATTATGACCGCCGGGTCGGCGAATTCCGCATTGAGCAGGACGGCGAATTGTTCGCTACGCTCTATCCGGAAAAACGCAAATATTGGGTGCAGGGCAGCGACACCACGGAAGCGGCGATCCGCACCACCTGGCTTGCCGATATTTACGTCGCGATCGGCGATCCGGCGCCGGGCGGCGGCCTCGCGGTCAGAATTTATCACAATCCGCTGGTGCCGTGGATCTGGCTCGGCACCTTGATCATGGTACTGGGCGGGCTGGTCTCGCTCAGCGACCGGCGTCACCGCGTCGGCGCGCCAAACCGCGCCCGGCAGAAATCCGGACCCGCTCAACCGCCCCAGTCGGCAGATAGTCAGGGCAGTATATGACCCAACAAAATGACGAAACGCCTCCCGGCGCCGCGCCCGGGCAGTCCGCCGCGCCGCGCCGGCGTTTGATTTTTATCCTGGCGCCCGCCGCCTTTGCCGTGTTGGCTGCCGTATTGGCGTGGCAATTGCTGACCGGGTCGCCGGATAAAATTCCCTCCGCCCTAATCGACAAATCGATCCCAGAGTTCGACCTGCCGCCCATTCCGGGCTGGGACAAAGGGTTGTCGAGCGCCGATATCAGAGAGGGCGGCGTCTCGATCGTTAATGTCTTCGCCTCATGGTGCGGTCCGTGCCGCATTGAGCATCCGCTGCTGATGGATATCGCCGCCGAGGATATTCTTCCGGTCTGGGGCCTCAACTATAAGGACCAGCCGGCGGACGCGGCGCGCTGGCTCGGCGAACTTGGCGACCCCTATACCCAGATCGGCTCCGACCTGAGCGGCCGGGTCGGCATCGACTGGGGTGTCTATGGCGTGCCGGAGACTTTCGTCATCGATGCCGGGGGGCGCATCGTCTACAAGCATATCGGCGTGCTCACACGCATCGATTGGGATGAGAAAATCATGCCGCTGATTAACGACCTGAAAAATTGACCATGCGCGCCGCCTTGCTTGTCGCGACCGTGCTGCTGCTTACCCTCTTGGGGTCTGGCGCGTGGGCGTTCAGCGCCGACGATGCGCTTGACGATCCGGTGCTGGAGGCGCGCGCGCTGAAGCTGCATGATGAACTGCGCTGCCCGGTTTGCCAGGGCCAGGCGATCTCCGATTCGAATGCCGAGCTGGCGCGGGATTTGCGCCGCATCGTGCGCGAGCGCGTCGCCGCCGGCGATTCGGACGATGCGGTATTCGACTATCTCTCGGACCGTTACGGCGATTTCATCCTGCTCCGGCCGCGCGTCAAGCCGACCAATTATGTGCTGTGGTTTGGCCCGGCGCTGGTCTTCATTGTCGGCGTTGGCGGGCTTTGGATGTTCGTTCGCCGGCGCCGCGGGCCGGCGGCGGAAAGCGCGCCGACGCCGCTCAGCGAAGCCGAGCGCAAGGAACTGGAAAGCTTGAGCCGCGATGATCCCCAGTAAGCACAAAGACAGGAGCCCGGCGTGATTTTCTGGCTTATCGCCGCGCTGATGACGGTGGCGGCGCTGGCGCTGGTATTGCTGCCGCTGGTGCGCAGTCATCGCCGCGCGCCGCGCCGCATGGAATTCGACCTGGCGATCTACCGCGATCAACTGCACGAATTGGAGAGCGACCAGGCGCGTGGCTTGATCGGCACCGAGCAGAGCGACGCGGCACGCCTCGAGATTCAACGCCGCATGTTGGCGGCGAGCAAAAAAGGCAGCGCTCCGGCACAAGCGGCGGCGGCCGGCGGCGGCGCGCGGCCATGGCTGCTGATGGCCGCCATCGGTGCGGCGATCCCGGCCCTGGCGCTGGTGCTTTATCTGGCTTGGGGATCGCCCGGCATGCCGGGGGTGCCTTTCTCGGGCGTCGCGCAAGACGGCAGCGGCGTGGCCGGCGGAAATATGGCCGGGCAGAGCGTCGAGGCGGCGATTGCCAATCTGGCCAAGCGTTTGGAGCAGAACCCCAACAATATGGAAGACTGGGTCTTGCTCGGCCGTTCGCTGATCGCCATCGAGCGCTACAGCGATGCGGTTCAGGCGCTCCGGGCCGCCGCCAAACTGTCGCGCGACAATGCGGATATTCTGAGTTCCATGGCCGAGGCGATGGTGTTCGCCGCCGAAGGGATTGTGACACCGGAAGCCGAGAGCGCATTCGAATCGGTGTTGCAGCTGCGCGGCGACGACGCGGCGGCGCAATATTATCTCGGCATGGCGCTGGCGCAGAAAGGCCGGCCCGGCGAAGCACTCGATATGTGGCGCAAGCTGGCGGCCCAGACGCCGCCCAACGCGCCGTGGCGCCAGGATCTCGTCACCCTGATGCGCCGCGCTGCCGAAGAAAGCGGTATCGAGCTCGGTGAAATCCCCGCCGCCCCGGCAGCTCCGGCATTGCGCGCCGAGGATGCGGCGCCGGGGCCAAGCCAGGAGGATATGGCGGCAGCCGCCGATATGACGGCCGGGGAACGCCAGGAAATGATCCGCTCGATGGTCGCCCGCCTGGCCGAGCGCCTGGAGCAAAACCCGAACGACCCGGCCGGCTGGCAGCGCCTCGCCAATGCCTACCGCGTGCTCGGCGAGAACGATAAGGCGGAAGCGGCCGAGGCGCGCATTGCCAAGCTTGAAGGCAGCACCGCTAAACCGTCCGGCCCGAGCGCCGAAGATGTCGCCATGGCGGACGAGATGAGCGCCGAGGAACGGACGCAGATGATCACCACCATGGTGGCGCGCCTGGCCGAGCGCCTTGCGGAAAATCCGGATGATCTGCAAGGCTGGATGCGTCTTGGCCGCTCTTATTCGGTGCTGTTGCGCCACGCCGAGGCACGCGATGCCTATGCCCGGGCGGCCGAACTGGCGCCGGAGGATACCGCCGTGCTTAGCGACTATGCCCGCGCGGTGATGAATGCCGCCGGTGATGCCACTCAATTTCCCGCCCGGGCGATCGCCCTCTATCAGCAGATAATCGGGCTCGACCCGGAGCAGCGCGAAGCACTGTGGTTCCTTGGTTATGCCGAGGCGGCGGCGGGCAACAATGCGGCGGCGCGGAGCTATTGGAATCGCCTGCTCGACCTGTTGCCTGAAGACGGCCCCAACCGCGAAGCGGTCGAGCAGGCACTGGATGCGTTAGGCAATTAAGGCCAGGATGCGTTCCGCAATTAAGGCCAGGATGCGTTCCGCAATTAAGACCAGGATGCGTTCCGCAATTAAGGAGAGACAATGCGAGCGATAATTTGCCGCGCCTGGGGCGCGCCGGATCAACTAAGCCTCGAGGAATTCGAGCCGCCCCAACCAAGCGCGAACCAAGTGCTGATCAAAGTGACGGCATCCTGTGTCAATTATGCCGACACCATTATGATCCAGGGCCATTATCAAACCCGGCCCGACTTTCCCTTTGCGCCGGGCCTTGAAGCGGCGGGCGAGGTCATTCAATGCGGCAGCGCCGTTAGCCGCTTCAAGCCGGGCGACCGGGTGATGGCGCTGTTGGGCTTTGGCGGCTTTGCCGAGCAGGCGATCGCCAATGAGACAGATTGTTTTCACGTGCCGGCGGAAATGGACGATGAGACCGCCGCAGCCTTTCTCATCGGCTATATCTCGTCACATGTCGCCATCCGCTGGCAGGCCAAACTGGAGGCCGGCGAGACCATGCTGGTGCTCGGCGCCTCGGGCGGCGTCGGCCTGACCGCGGTGGAGATCGGCAAGGCGCTCGGCGCCAGCGTGATCGCCGGCGCGTCGAGCGCCGAAAAACTCGAAATCGCGCGCCAACGCGGCGCCGATCAATTGATCGACTATAAGCGCAACAGCCTGAAGAAATCAGTTGCCGAACTGACCAATGGCGAAGGCGCCGATGTGTGCTACGACCCGGTCGGCGGCGATCTGTTTGACGAGGCGCTGTCCTCACTCGCCTGGGGCGGGCGCATCTTGGTGATCGGCTTTGTCGGCGGCATTCCCAAAATCCCGGCCAACCGCCTGTTGGTTAAGCACCGCTCGGCGATGGGCTCGTCACTGCGCTATTTTCGCGAACGCCGGCCCGATCAGCTGCGCGCCAGCGTCGAGGAGCTGATCGCCTGGTGGCAGGACGGCAAGCTCAAGCCGCTTGTCAGCCAGCGCTTCACCCTGGAGCAGGTTCCAGCCGCGATGATGGAACTGCTCGAGCGCCGCGCGGTCGGGCGCATCGTTATCACCGTTAACTAACGATGCGCCCGCTTGTTGTCTCGCCTGGGCAGGCCACATAGACTGCCATACATAGAATTATTCCAGGGTAGGAACGCATGGCCGAGGACGCCATAAAACGCCGATTGGCTGCCATTTTGGCCGCCGATGTGGCCGGCTACAGCCGCCTGATGGGGGCCGACGAGGAGGGCACGTTCAATACGCTCAAAGCCTGCCGCCAGTCGATTGACGGCTGTGTGGCGGAGAAAGGCGGGCGCATTGTCGCCACTGGCGGTGACAGCGTGCTGGCCGAATTCACCAGCGCCGTCGAGGCAGTGCGCTGCGCGCTCGCCATGCAGGAGGGCATCGCGGCGTGCAATATCGATGTGCCGGAAGAGCGCTGCATGCGGTTTCGCATCGGCATCAATCTCGGCGATGTGATGATCAGCGGCGATGATATATTGGGTGACGGCGTCAATATCGCGGCGCGCCTCGAACAGATCGCCGAGCCCGACAGCATCTATATTTCCGGCACCGTCTATGACCAGGTGCGCAATAAGATCGACCTCGCCTACACTGATCTCGGCGAGCAGACGGTCAAAAATATTGCGCAGCCGGTACGCACCTATCGCGTTTCAGAAGGTGAGACCACGCCGAGCGCGCCGGTCGCCGCCGCCGAGGCTAGGCCCGCCGGTCCGGCGAAACCGACCATCGCCGTTCTCCCGTTCGACAATATGAGCCGTGACGAAGAACAGGAATATTTCGTCGACGGCATGACCGAAGACATCATCACCGAGTTGTCGCGCTATCACGATTTGTTCGTCATCGCGCGCAATTCGACCTTCACCTATAAGGGCAAGGCGGTTGATGTCACCGAGGTCGGGCGCGAGCTTGGCGTGCGTTATGTCGTTGAGGGCAGTGTGCGCAAAGCGGGCAACCGCTTGCGCATCACGGTGCAGCTCATCGATGCCACCGACGGCCACCATCTCTGGGCCGAGCGCTATGACCGCGAGATGGAAGACGTCTTCGAAGTGCAGGACGAAATCACCCAGGTCATTGTCGCCAACCTGCCGCGCCGGGTCGAAGCGGCACACCTTGAGCAGAGCAAGAACAAACCAACCGAGAATATGGCGGCCTATGATTACCTGCTGCGCGCCAAGGACCATCACCACAAGCGTAGCAAGGAAGATAACGCTTTGGCGATCGAATTGGCCAAAAAGGCGATTGAGCTCGACCCGGATTACGGTCAAGCCCATGCTTGGCATTCTTGCATTCTCGGTCAGGCCTGGGGTGCGGGCTATATCGAGGAAGAGACTGTTCTCGAGCAAATCACCGAAGCGGCGCTCGGGCTTGAAGCGAATGGGCAGGACGATGCAGAGTGCCACCGGATACTCACCGAGCTCAATATTCTTTTCCGCCGCGATTTTGACAAAGCGCGCTTTCATCAGGACCGCGCCTATGCGCTTAACCCGAACGATCCGCGCATCGTCTCGCAGCGCGGCGAAACACTGATATGGTTTGGCGAGGCTGCCGAGGCGGTCGGCTGGATCGAAAAAGCGATGCTGCTCGATCCCTCCGAAGCCGATCGCCGCGCCGTCCATCTCGGCCAGGCACATTATGTCGCGCGGCAATATCAGGAGGCCGTGGGCGCCTTCAAACGCTCGCCCAACCTCGGTTATAAACAACATGCCATTCTCGCCGCCTGCCACGCGGCGCTCGGCAATATGGCGGCGGCCAAGGCCGAAGTCGATCATGTGCTTAAATTAAAGCCGAAGTTCTCCCTTGCTGCCGAGATGGACCGCGCGCCCTATGCGCTAGATTCAGACCGCAAACACCACATCGAAACAATGACCAACGCCGGCCTACCGGCTTAGCATAATTCCTGATTTCAACGATTACGCACCCCCGGAATGCGACTAGCATTCCGGCAAGCGCGACAGCGCGCTCGAGTTAATACGAGGTAGCCAAGCGAGCGGATGCGACCGCCCGGCGTTTGAGGGGGTAAAAAAAAGGCCGCCAGCGCGTCATCAGCGCACAAAATTCCTGACATAATCCGCGCCGAGGCCGACTTCTTCATAATGTGCGCGCGCGAGATCGATGCGGGTGAAGACGTCATCGAAGCCGATCGCCTTGCCCGCCTCATCGACATAATGGAGCGAGCCGGTAACCTGAAAGAATGTAATCATCTCGCCGACACCCTCATCGACCACCAAGGTATGGGTCTCGCTCGGCGGCTCGAAGATATAAGTGCCTTCCGTCGCTACCCAATCATGCTCCAAATAGCGCCACGCGCCCTTTAGTACGAGACCGTGCACCGGATCGGGGTGGCGGTGGCGGCTGACCACGCCGGCCTTGCGCACACGGATGAGATGGCACCAGCCGCCCTGCACGGTGTTGAACATCAGCGGGCGAAACCACACACCGTCCGTCATCGGCACCCAGAGGCGCTCATCCTCAGGGATTGCGTCGAGCACCAGCTCGCCAGCGGCGTAGGGGTGGGTGGTGGGTGGTTTATTCGCGGTGGCGGAGTCCGCCATAATTCATTCTCCTCGGCGAAAGCCGTATGAAACGTTTCAATAATTGGTATACGGTCATAACCTCTGACCGGGCACAAGCCAATGTCGGCGGGTGACTGCTCCGGGCCATGCGCCCAAAAATCGCACCGGCATTATCCAACTGAACTTTCCGGTATATATCCGCTTTATGAACGATCAAGCGCCTTACAGTTCCAGCGGCGTCTATCCCCTCATTCGCCTCTTTGCCTCGCTCGGCCTGATGACGGTGGGGACGGTTGGCATGTATGTCGGCATCGTCGGTCTGAAGCCGATCGCCGCCGAATTCGGCATTTCGCGCGGTGTCGGCTCGCTGCCCTATGCGTTATTCATGCTCGGCTACGGCGTCGGCAATATCGCCCATGGCCGCATTGCCGACCGCTACGGCACCATGGTGCCGGCCCTGATCGGCAGTATTATGCTGCCGGTCGGCCTCATTCTCTCGGCCCAGGCGGACAATCTTTGGCAGTTTTTCGCCGCCATCGCGCTGTTGGCCGGCATGCTTGGCTCGTCCGCCGTATTTACGCCCGTTATCGCCGATATTTCCCATTGGTTCACCGGCAGGCGCGGCCTCGCCGTTGCCTTTGTCCTCTCGGGCTCCTATTTCGCCGGCGCCATCTGGCCGCCCATTCTGCAATATCTGATCGACACGGACGGCTGGCGTTCGGCCCTTGTCACGGTCGGCTATATCTGTCTGGCGACCATGATTCCGCTTTCGGCGCTGCTCTACCGCAAGCCGGCGCATCTCCTCGAGGCCAAAGGGGGAGAGCGCGAAAGCCGCTTCAAGCGGCCGCTCGGCCTCGCGCCCAACACCCTGCAATGTACGATTTGCCTGGCCGGCATTGGCTGCTGCGTCGGCATGTCGATGCCGCAGGTGCATATCGTCGCCTACGCCAGCGATCTCGGATTTTCCGCCCAGCGCGGCGCCGAAATGCTCTCGCTCATGCTCGGCTGCGGCATCATCTCGCGATTGACATCGGGCTGGATATCGGACCGCATCGGTGGCATGCGTACGCTGCTGCTCGGCGGTGGGCTACAAGGCGTGGTGCTGGCCGCCTTTCTCGCCGCTGACAGCATGACGGCGCTCTATGTGGTTTCGGCGTGTTTTGGCCTTTCACAAGGCGGCATAGTGCCGTCCTACGCCATTATCGTGCGCACCTTTTTCCCCGCCGGCGAGGCCGGTTGGCGCATCGGCACCACCCTCTTCTTCACCATTCTCGGCATGGCGTTCGGCGGCTGGCTGGCCGGTTTTCTCTATGACCTGACCGGCTCCTACACCGTATCGTTCATCAACGCGCTCGCCTTCAACGTGATGAACTTCGCGATCGTCGCCTTTTTGCTCACCCGCGCCCGCCACCTCGGCGTGGCGACACGCTAGATCGAATAGTTAGAGCCGGGCGGATCACGCTGACCTGTCGGGGATACGAACCGTAAAGACCGTTCCTTCATTGACCGCGCTATCGACGCTAATCTTTCCACCATGCAATTCGACCGCTGTTTTGACCACACTCAGGCCGAGCCCGGTGCCGCCAAATCCGGCTGAATTTTCCGCCCGGAAAAATGTCTCGAACACCCGGTCGATATCGGCCTCGGGAATACCGATTCCCTGATCGGCAATATCGAGAATCAAATCACCATTCAGCCGCGCCAAGGTGACGGAGACCGATTTGCCATCGGGAGAATATTTTATCGCATTCGAGAGCAGATTATTGACGATATGGCGCATCAGGCTGTTGTCGATCATGGCAGTTGAACTGTCGCACTCGATATTCAGACTGACGGATTTATTCTTACCGGCAAGATATTGCGAGGCACGCACGAGGTTGCGCAATAGGGCGCCAAGGTCTGACTCTTCCGGATTGAAGGAGAATATGCCGGCTTCGAGCTTGCGCACCAACAGGATGTCATCAAGCAACCGCGTCATTTCGCCGACCTCCTGCTTGATCTCATCCAGATAGGCGCCTTTTTTCGCATCGTCCATGTGATGGCCATAATGATGCAGCAAATCGGCGGCCGAAAAAATCGTCGTCAGCGGCGTGCGGAATTCGTGCGACGCGGTGGCGACGAAATTCGATTTCATCGAGCTTAACTCGACCTCCTTTTCCAACGCGATTTCGAGGCGCGTGGAGTTTTGCGCCAGCTCGGCCTCGCGCTGCTTCATGTGGGTCACGTCGCTATAGACCACCGCATTAAAGCCGTCAGCGGTTTTACGGCTTTTGACATGAATCCAGCGGCCATCATTCAGCCGCAGCTCCTCAAAACTTTCATCCAGGGCGAACAACCTAAGATGCTCATCAACCCGGTCTTCCACGCCAGCACCCGTGTCCCATAGCTGGCCGCGCAGTAGCGCTTCGCGCGCCAGCTCTTCCACCGTGCGCCCGGGGGTCGCAATATCCGCAGTTTTTGGAAATATTGCCAAATAGCGTGCATTGCAAATTTGCAATTTTCCCTCTTGGTCAAAAAGGGCAAAGCCGTCGGTGAAACTTTCGATCGCAAACATTAGGTGGCTGCTTGCATCATTGGCGCGGGCCTCGGCTTCGCCGGCACGGCCCAGCAGTGTTTTGGTTTCCCGGTTTTGCCATATCAAAAACAAAATCAGAACCGTCCCCGACACCAGGATGCCGGCAAAATATCCGATCACTTGCCAAAATATGTCGCTGCGCGCCGAAGCATATTCGAGCCGCAATTCGCGTTCGTGATTGGTCGTATTCCGCACCATCGTGTGGATCGGTTCGCCTAACGCCGATAACGCAGCGCGCACCGAGCGATAGACCGAGCCGTCATCGAGCGGCAAATCGGCTATCTCCGGTTCAATAGTTTCGAGTGTTGCGATCACATGATCGATCGTTTGGCCCAGTCCCTCGACGTCGCGCAAATGTTTTGCTTCCCCGCCCTGGCTGAGCGCGAGAAGGTGGCCCGAGAAAATTTCCATGCGGGATAAGAATTTGTCCACGTCGGCGGTTGCTTCGACGCCAAGGTTTGCTTCGCTTGCTTCGTGGTAAAGATCGAGGGCGCCGATCAGGCGGAGATGCTCGAGCTCGACCTGCGAGACCAGCCATACTTCGAGGCGCGGATCCGTCTGGAATGATTCGCGCTTCTCGAACATTTGATTCAAGCCGAGGACAACGCTAATCGCCAAGCCGATAATAGCCGCGACAAGAATATATGTCGCTACGCCCCAATTTCGCATCACATCACAAAAGAAATTACAGATGGATTACGCAAACTCTACCGATTGGCCGCGCCTGCGCAAAGCACCAAAACCCTGTGATTTTTCCCCGCGACATATCGCACAGGAAAAAATGTTGATTAATATCATGGGAATTCCGCTCCGGCGGCGTAGCATGCAATTGGTATTCAGCCACGCAACACTGGGACGGGGGTCAACATGGCTTATAAGACAATTCTCCAGCTACTCGACGGCAGCGAACGGGACGATATGCGCCTTGAAATCGCGTTCAACTTTGCTGCCATCGATCAATCCCACTTGATAGTGTTGCGCTGCATCCCGCCCTTGGCCTATCCGCCCATGGGCGTCTTTGCGGTTGGCGCCGTCGGCGCTATTGCCGAGGCCGAGCGCGATTATTTTGCCGACGCCCAGCAACAGGCAAAGCGCTTGCGCGGCACGGTCGAGCAGCGCGCGGAGAGCCACGGCGTCTCGCTCGAATGGCGCCTCGAAAAGGGCTTCGCCGACGATATTCTGCCGCTCCAGGCGCGCTATGCCGACATGGTTATCATGGGGCAGGCGGACCCGGATTCGGAGGATGCCGCGCAGACGCGCGGATTGCCCGTCCACACCGTCACCGCCTCCGGCCGGCCACTGCTGGTGATCCCCTATGCCGGCAACTTCGCCGCCCCGGCCAAATACCCGCTAATCGCCTGGAACGGCAGCCGCGAGGCGAGCCGGGCCGTGCATGACGCCATGCCGCTGTTGCGCCGCGCCGACAAGGTTTCGATCCTCAGTATCGATCCACCCGACGACGCCCACATCGCCGGCTTCGACATATCGGCCCATCTCGCCCGTCACGGCGTTAATGCGGAGGCCGTGCGGACCGTATCGGGCGATATTTCGGTCGGCGATATTTTGCTCTCGGAATGTGCCGACCTCGGTTCCGATATGATCGTTATGGGTGCTTACGGCCATTCCCGCCTGCGCGAATTCATCCTCGGCGGCGTCTCCCAGCACATCCTCGAAACGATGACGGTGCCGGTCTTCATGGCCCATTGAGCGTGCGCTGCCCGGTGGGCGCCCCGTCGCCAATTGTCTGAGCGAGGAAGGCGATGGACAAAAAAGCGAGTTTTAATTTTTGGTACCTGCTCATTGCAATCGGCGCGATGTTGCTGTTGCAGTATTTCTGGCTCGGCCAACAAACGGTGGACAAGCTCACCTACAGCGAGTTTCTGGCTGAATTGGACGCCGGCAATGTTGCCGAGTTGACCGTTAGCGAATCCCGCATCCGGGGAAAATACCGGATTGAATCGGACGAAGAGGTGGAATTCTTCGAAACCTATCGGGTTGACTCCGATATTGCCGAGCGCCTGGAAGCGCATGATGTGCGCTTTGGCGGCACGACCGACAAAACAATTCTCGGTAGCGTTCTTTCTTGGGTTCTACCGGCCCTCATATTTGTCGGTATCTGGTTTTTTCTGTTTCGCCGCATCACCGCAAAGGGTGGGCTCGGCGGGCTGGGCGGCGGCTATATGGAAGTCGGAAAAAGCAAGGCGCGTGTCTATATGGAGCGTCAGGTGGATGTCACCTTCGATGATGTGGCGGGCGTCGATGAAGCCAAGGAAGAGCTGCAGGAGATCATCGAATTTCTGCGCCGGCCGGAGAGTTATAGCCGCCTCGGCGCCCGTTTGCCGAAAGGCGTTCTATTGGTCGGCCCGCCCGGCACCGGGAAGACACTTCTCGCGCGTGCCGTTGCGGGCGAAGCGGCGGTTCCGTTTTTCTCGATTAGCGGCTCCGAATTTGTCGAAATGTTCGTCGGCGTCGGCGCGTCGCGCGTGCGCGATCTGTTCGAGCAGGCGCGCAAACAGGCGCCGTGTATCATTTTTATCGATGAGCTCGACGCAGTCGGCAGGGCGCGTGGAATTGGCCCGATGAGCGGCGGCCATGACGAGAAGGAGCAAACGCTTAACCAACTGCTTGCCGAGCTGGACGGGTTTGATTCGAGTTCCGGCATCGTCCTCCTGGGCGCAACCAATCGCCCGGAAATCCTCGACTCCGCGCTTCTGCGCGCCGGCCGCTTCGATCGGCAAATTCTCGTCGATAGGCCGGATAAATTGGGGCGCGAGCAAATTCTCAACGTGCACTTGCGCAAGGTACGCCTCGCACCGGATGTAGAGGCGGAAAAAATCGCCGCGCTGACCACCGGCTTCACCGGCGCGGATCTGGCCAACCTGGTCAATGAGGCAGCGCTGCTCGGCACCCGGCGCAAAGCCAAATCGGTGACCATGGACGATGTTACCCGCGCGATCGAGAGAATCATCGCCGGCCTGGAAAAACGCAGCCGCCTGCTCGGCCCGCTGGAGCGCAAAGTGGTCGCCTATCACGAAATGGGCCATGCCCTGTCGGCGCTTCATACACCCGGCTCGGATGTTGTCCACAAGGTTTCGATCATTCCGCGCGGCATCGGCGCGCTCGGCTACACCATTCAGCGGCCGACGGAGGATCGCTTCCTGATGACGCGCACCGAGCTTGAAAATAAAATGACGGTGCTGTTGGGCGGGCGCGCGGCCGAGCATCTGGTGTTCGACGAACTATCCACCGGCGCCCAGGATGATCTCGCCCGGGCCACCGATATTGCCCGCAATATGGTGACCCGATTCGGCATGGACGAGACGCTTGGGCAAATGAGTTATGAGAGCGAGCCGTCGCCCTTCCTCGGCCAAATACCCGGAATGGTGCGGCAGCGGGATTTTAGCGAAGAGACCGCGCGCGAGATCGACTGCGCGGTGCGTGATCTGGTGGCGGCCGCCTTCGAGCGCGCTGCCACGCTTCTCGCCGCACACCGCGCCCAATTGGATGCCGGCGCCGCTGCGTTGCTCGAGCAGGAAACTCTGTCGCAGGCTGAATTAAGTGAAATCGTTGCCAAGCCCGCCTAAATCCCGGCCATCCCCCGACGCTCGATCACGGCTCTATGACCGCGCCGATGCGAAGTCTTTGGATCAGCCAAATG
>JABIXB010000075.1 GCA_018666805.1 Rhodospirillaceae bacterium
TCCCGATGCGCTTTCGACCGGCGAGATCGTCGAACTGGCCAAGGGCGTTGAACGGCTCGGCTATGACACGCTGTGGTACCCGGAAGGGATTGGCTATGAGACGTTTTCGTTCGGTGGCTTTGTTCTTTCCGCGACCGAGCGCCTGCGCGCCGCCAGCGGTATCGCCAATATCTATGCGCGCGATGCGGTCACCGCGATTGCCGGGCACGATAGTTTGAACAGGCTCTATGATGACCGCTTCATCCTGGGCCTCGGCGTCTCGCATATTCCGTTGGTCGAGGGCTTTCGCGGCCATAATTACGGCAAGCCGGTGGCGAGCATGCGTGCCTATCTCGATGGCATGGAGGCGGCCGAGCTCAGCATTTCGGCGCCGGAGCGCAATATCGTTCTCGCCGCACTTGGCCCCAATATGCTGGCGCTGGCGCGCGAACGTACAAAGGGCGCGCATCCCTATCTGGTGACGCCCGAACACACCGCGCGGGCGCGCAAGATTGTGGGGCCGGACAAGTGGCTCTGCGTCGAGCAGAAAATTTGCCTGACCGAAGATGCGGCGCAGGCGCGCGAGATCGCGGCGAATGTGCTCGAGCTTTATCTTGCCTGGCCCAACTACCGCAACAATTGGCTCAGCCTCGGCTTCAGCGAAGAAGAGCTTTCGGGCCGCGGCAGCGATCGCTTCCTTGACGCCATGGTCGCCTCCGGCAGCGCCCAGGATGTGCGCGCCCGCCTGCAGGCCCATTTCGATGCCGGTGCCAACCATGTTTGCGTTCAGCCGCTCAACCCGGACGGAAGTGCGGCGGTCGATTGGAAGGCGCTGGAGGCCGTTGCAACATTATAGGGTTCATTTTTTTCTGACTTGGCTTCAAACGCTCCTGTGCGAAGCATAAAAAGGCTAATCCCACCCATGCTGAGCCAATGGTTGGACGAAGCGCCTCTCGCGCCGCAAGATGAAGCGCCGAGGCTGAAGGGTGATATCCGCGCCGATGTTTGCATTATCGGCGGCGGCTATTGCGGCCTGTGGACGGCGCTCGCGCTGAAAGCGCGTGAGCCTTCGCTCGATATCGTGATCGTTGAAAAGAATCGCTGCGGCGATGGCGCGAGCGGGCGCAATGGCGGTTTCGTGTTGAGCTGGTGGCGCAGTATCGCCGCGCTCAAGAATGTCTGCTCGACGGAAGAAGCGTTTCGCCTCGCGGCGGCTTCGGCGGACTGCATCAATGAGATCGCGGATTTTTGCCGCGCCCACGCCATCGATTGCGATTTTCGCCACGATGGCTGGCTGTGGGCAGCGACCAATCAGGCGCAGGACGGCGCCTGGCGGAGCGCCATCGAAACATTGGCTGGACAGCAAGTTCATCCGTTTGAACAATGGCCGCGCGAGAAAGTGGCGGCGCGCACCGGTTCCGACAGGCATCTTTCCGGCGTCTTCGAGCCCACTGCCGCGACCGTGCAACCGGCGCTGCTCGCGCGCGGCCTGAGACGGGTCGCCCTGGCACAAGGCATCCGAATTTTTGAGAACAGTCCGATGCGTCGCCTTCAGCGCGCCCGCCCGGCACGCATCGTCACCGCCGGCGGCACCGTTACCGCCGACAAGGTGGTGATTGCCATGAACGCCTGGGCGACCGCGCTGGCGGAACTGCGCCGCAGCATCCTCGTCATCAGCAGCGACGTCGTTGCTACCGGGGCCTTCCCGGAGCGGCTTAAATCTTCCGGCTGGGCCGATGGCATGGCGATCTCGGATTCATGCACCCTGGTGAATTATTACCGCACCACGCCGGATGGCCGCGTCATCTTCGGCGCTGGCGGTGGCTTTCTCTCCTATGGCAACAGAGTGACGGAAAAATTCGACGGCGCGACGCCGCGCGCGGCCGAAGTCGCCGGCTATTTCCAGCAGACCTATCCTGCCTTCAGGGATGTCGGAATTGCGTCGCACTGGACGGGTCCGATCGACCGCTCGCTCTCCGGCCTGCCCTTTTTCGGCCGCCTCGGCGGGCGCGGCGATATTCTTTATGGCCTGGGGTTTTCCGGCAACGGCGTCGGGCCGACAATGCTGGGCGGCAAAATCCTCGCCTCGCTCGTGCTCGAAGCGAGCGATCAATGGTCCGAATGCGGGCTGGTGCGCGATCATGGCGGTCAATTTCCGCCCGAGCCGATGCGCTATTTCGGCGGAAACCTGGTGCTGGCCGCCAAGCGGCGCATTGAGGCACTTGATGATCAGGGCCTAAAACCGGGGTTTGTCACGCGCACCATTGCCGGCCTCGCGCCCGCCGGATTAACCAAGGTCAAGGGCTGACGCACAAGCGGAATATACAAACCATTTACGCCTCGCCGATCCACCTGCGGCCGTGCTTCCGGTATAATCGGCAAGCGGCTATACCCGTACATCGAAATTTGCCGCCGAAAATTACTTTCGTAAAAGTTGCTGTTGTAACCAAGCCTTAACCACATCAGTGGGATATTAACCCTATTAGAGAGTTAGGAGAGCAGTAGATCGCTTTTATCTCAGTTGCGTTTACTCGTAATAGTCATTGGTTAATGGATGTGTTAACCTATTAGTGGTTGAGCCAGCGTATCAGGATAGGGCCGTTTAGAGGGAGCGGCATTGTACTGGTTAATGCTGGTAATGAGGCGGGATTATGAAGCGGGAAGATCTCAGGGGCGCTAGCGCGCCGTGGGGCGAACTCCTAAATTATTCGGCGTTTTTCGTCGATGCGGTGCCGTTTGGCCCGATTGCAGCCTTCATACCCGACGACCCGGATTTCGAATTTCAGTGGCATCTGAACAATACCGGACAGACCGGTGGTACGGCGGGCATCGATATCAATGTCACCGAAGTCTGGAACGACTATACCGGCACCGGCGTTGTTATCGGAATTATCGATGACGGCGTGCAGCACGACCATCCGGATCTCGCCGCCAACTATGATACGGCCCTTGATCACGATGCGCGCGACCGCGACAGTGACGCGGCGCCGGGCACCGCGGACGACAATCACGGCACGACGGTTGCCGGCACCATAGCGGCGGACGGCGATAACGGTGTTGGTCTGACCGGTGTGGCGTATGACGCCACAATTGCCGGTTTCCGCATGGGTTACGGATCCGCCGGCACGACCGGCCAGGTCGTCGAAAGTCTCGCCCTACAGGTCAATGTCGATATCTCCAACAATAGCTGGGGCTATGGCGGCTACTTCGTCGACGATTTCTCATCGTCGGAGTTCCGGCCGGCGGGCGATGCAATCCTCAATGCGGTGACGGCGGGGCGCGATGGGCTCGGCACGGTATACGTGTTCGCCGCCGGCAATGAGCGCGGTTTCGGCGGCGATGTTAATTACCATAATTTTCAGAATTCACCGCACACCATCGCGGTGGCGGCGCTTGATCATAATGGCCAGGTGGCAAGTTTCAGCACGCCGGGTGCGGCCGTATTGGTTTCAGCGCCGGGCGTCGATATAGCCACCACCGACCGTACGGGCGGTGACGGCTATGTCGATGGAGATTATGTTTATATCAGCGGCACCTCCTTCTCGTCGCCGATCACAAGCGGCGTGGCGGCGCTCATGCTGGAGGCCAATCCCGGGCTCGGTTACCGCGACGTGCAGGAAATTCTCGCCTATTCGGCGCGCCAGACCGATTCAAGCTCGCCCGGCTGGGATGTCAACGGCGCGGCAAACTGGAATGGCGGCGGATTGCACACCAGTCACGATTATGGCTTCGGCCTGGTCGACGCCCATGCCGCCGTCAGGCTGGCCGAGAGCTGGGACCTGACGAGCACGCAGGCAAATCTGGCGACGCTCAGCGCCAGCTCCGCACCGGCGCTTGTCATTTCCGACCACACCACGATCACCGACACGATCACACTTACTTCCGGTCTCAACATCGATCATATCGAGGTCGATCTCGACCTCAGCCACACCTGGATCGGCGATCTCGTGGTGTCGCTCACCTCGCCCGACGATACGACGAGTATCCTGGTCAACCAGCCGGGCTTTGGCGGCGCGGGCCAGGACAATATCGATTTCACCCTCTCCAGCACGCATAGCTGGGGCGAAACCGGCGCCGGAACCTGGACGCTCAGCGTCACCGATCTAGGCACCCTCGACCAGGGCAGCCTCAACAGTTGGACGCTGCGTCTGTTGGGTGATGCGATCAACACCGACGACACCTATATCTACACTGACGAATTCGGTGCGTTTTCGGGCGTTGACGATGCGTCGCGCCGCATCCTGAGCGACGCCGACGGAAACGACACGCTGAATGCGGCGGCCGTTACCTCGAATTCGGTTATCAACCTCAATCCGGGCGCAAACGGCACGCTCGCCGGCAATAGTCTCACCATCGCCGCCGGAACGTTTATTGAGAACGCCTATGCCGGTGACGGCAACGATCTCCTAACTGGTAATTTGCTCGGCAACAGTCTCTATGGCGGGCGCGGCGATGATGTCCTCTCGGGTGGCGCCGGCAACGATTTTCTCGATGCCGGGGTCGGCACAAATACATTTTTAGTCGGCGCCGGTGAGGCCAGTGACACAATCCTGGTCGGCAATGAATCCCTCAGCACGGATACGCTACGCTTCGACAACGGCATTGGATTGGGCGATGTCGGCTTTGCGCAAGGCGGAAATGATCTCATCATCCAGCTTTCCGCGACGCACGGCGGCGGTGCGGTGACCGTGTCCGGCTTCTTCGCCGAAGGCGGCGGCCAACGCATCGATGAGATAGAGTTTGACGGTGGCACAACCACGCTGAGCGTCGCCAACTTTACGCAACTGAGCGATTTTCCGAATGTTAACGCGCCGACGGTCGATGACCAGGGTTTTTCAATCGATGAGAACGTAAGCGCCGGAACAGTGGTTGGCACGGTCGTGGCGAGCGATGCGGATGCGGACGATATTCTGAGCTTCGCCATCACGGCGGGGAACGTTGGCAGCGCTTTCACAATTGATGCCGGTAGCGGCGAGATTACGGTGCAGGGCGCGCTAGATTTTGAAGCGCTGGCCGACTACGCGCTGACGGTGAGCGTGTCCGATAGCCTCTTGCTGTCCGACACCGCAACCGTGAGCATCGGCCTCAACGACCTCAACGAAGCACCGACGCTGGGCGATCGAGGCTTCACGTTGGATGAGAATTCGTCCGTGCATACGGTGGTCGGCACGATCGTCGCGAGCGACCCGGATGCGAACGAAATTCTGAGGTATGCCATCACGGCGGGCAATGAGGGCGGCGCTTTTACCATCGATGCCGTCAGTGGCATTGTCACGGTTACGGGCGGGCTTGATTTTGAATCGCTGGCCAACTACGCGCTGACCGTGCGCGTGAACGATAGCGGTCTGCTGTCCGACACGGCGACCGTGAGCATTGGCCTCAACGACCTCAACGAAGCACCGACGGCCGATGACCAGGATTTTTCAGTCGATGAGAATGTCAGCGCCGGCACGGTGGTGGGCACGGTCGTGGCAAGCGAACCCGATGCGGGCGATACGCTAAGCTATGCCATCACGGCAGGCGATGAGGACGGCGCCTTTACAATTGATGCCGGCACGGGTGAAATCACCGTCCAGGGCTTACTCGATTTTGAAAGCGTAAACGCTTATACGCTCACTGTTTCAGCCACTGACCTGGGTGGGCTAAGCAGCGACGGAACGGTTTCGGTTAGACTCTCGAACGTCTCATCGTTTGCGGCTGACGACCTGAACGGGAGCAATGGTTTCGAGCTGCTCGGAATCGCTGCCGATGCTTATAGCGGAATTTCCGTCAGTGGTGTGGGCGATATTGACGGCGACGGTTTTGACGACATTCTCATTGGCGCGCCAAATCGCGGCTTCAGTTCAGATCTATCCGGCAAGGCATTTGTCGTTTTCGGCAGCGCCAGCGGAATGCCTTCAACGATCGAATTGCGCGACCTTCTGAGTGAGAATGGCGGTGACGGCAGCGATGGATTCGTGCTCTTCGGCGCCGAGGATGCCGATCAATTCGGCAGGTCGGTTTCATCGGCAGGCGACGTCAATGGCGATGGTTTCGATGATCTGATCGTCGGTGCGCCATCTTATGTTTCTCTTTCGAATGAGGCAGCCGGCGATGCTTATGTCGTATTTGGCTCGGGCGCGGGATTTGCCGCCGAGCTGAATATGGTAAATCTTTTGAGCGCCGGCGGCGGCGACGGCTCCGACGGATTCGTCATTCATGGCATAGATTCCCAAGATCATGCCGGTCTGCATGTTTCGGGCGGTGGCGATATCAACGGCGATGGTTATTCCGATCTCGTCGTCACGGCCTTCCGCGGCGATCCGGGCGGAACCAACAATGCCGGCGAAACTTTTGTCATTCTCGGTAGCGCGGGCGGATTTGCCGCCGAGCTTGATTTGAGCTCGCTGCTCTCCGCCAACGGCGGGGATGGCTCGGCCGGTTTTGTCGTTGAAGGCATCAATGCAAATGACACGTCCGGTGGGTCAGCGGCGCTCGCCGGCGATATCAATGGTGACGGTTATGACGACCTGGTCATAGGCGCGGCATCGGCCGATCCGAACGGCTCGGGCTCCGGAGAAAGTTATGTTCTGTTCGGAAGACCGGGCGGGTTTACAGCCCACTTCGCCTTAAGCGATCTGCTCGCCGCGAATGGCGGCAATGGCAGTGCCGGTTTTGTCGTCAATGGCATTGCGCAAACAGACTTCAGCGGCTGGGCGGTCGACACGGCGGGCGATATCAATGGCGATGGCATTGACGATCTGTTGATTGCCGCCAAGGGCTCCGACGTGAACGGCATCGAGTCCGGGCAGGCATTTGTATTGTTCGGCAGGAGTGGCGCTTTCACGGCTGAGTTTGAACTCAGCGATCTTTTGTCGGCCAACGGCGGCGATGGCAGTCTGGGCTTCGCCATGAACGGCGCGGCAAGCCGGGATGGGGCAGGCCAGAGCGTTGCGTTTATGGGCGACCTGAACGGCGATGGCTTCGATGATTTGGCGGTGAGCTCACATGCGAATATTGAGGGCGAGTCCAACTATCCCGGCCGGATTGCCGTTGTATTTGGCAAGGCCGACGGTTTTGACGCCGAGCTCGAGTTCGGCAGTTTAAGTGATATTGAGGGCGGTGAAGTCGTATCCGATGGCTTCTTAATTCCAGGCACATTGGATCGCCTGGGGGTTGATATTGCCGCCGCCGGAGATTTTAACGGAGACGGCTTGGCGGATTTGATAGCCGGTGCCACTAACGAAAATACCAATGGCTCGCGCGCCGGTGCGGCCTACACTTTCTTCGGCCAGAATTTCAGCGGCGATATCGATTTTCTCGGCGGTGCGGGCAACGATACGCTCTCGGGCGGTTACGGTAATGACCAGCTTAGTGGTGCGCATGGTGATGACCGCTTCATCTTCGCCGATGGTGATGGCGCCGATCTAATCTCGGATTTCCAGGCCGGCGCCGGGAGCGGTGACATCATCGACCTGTCCGGCCACTCCGGCGCCGGCAGCTTTGCCGATATCCAGGCCGCCGCCAGCCAGGCCGGCAGCGACACCGTAATTGACCTTGGCGGCGGAGATTCGATCACGCTGCTTGGCGTCGACAGTAGCGGACTGCACCAGGACGATTTCGACTTCAGCCTGCCGGACATCAATCTGGCGCCGAGCAATATCACGATCGATAATTTTTCGATCGATGAGAACAGTCTCAACAACACGCTTGTCGGCACGCTTGTTACTGATGATCCGAACGTAGGCGATACGCATACCCTTACCTTGCTCGATAGCGCCGGCGGCCGGTTTGTCATCGTTGGCAACGAGCTGCGCGTGGCGGATGGCGGGCTGTTGGATTTCGAAAATGCGGAAAGCCACAGCGTCACCGTTCAGGCATCCGACTCAATGGGCGAAAGCACCGTCGAGACATTCACCATCGCCGTCAACGACCGCAACGAAACGCCGACGGTCGACGACCAGAGTTTCTCGCTTGATGAGAACACGGCCCCGGGTAGCGCAGTTGGCAGCGTGCCGGCAAGCGATCCGGATGCGGGCGATACGCTGAGCTACGCCATCACGTCCGGCAATGACAGCAACGCCTTTGCCATCGACGCCGGCACGGGCGAGATCACGGTTGCCGGCGGGCTCGATTTTGAGACGCTGGCCAATTACGCGCTGACCGTACAGGTAACGGATAGCGGCCTGTTGTCGGATGTTGCGACGGTGGATATCACGGTCACGGCGTCGAGCCCGTCGCCGGATGATCAAATGATTACCGGCACGCCTGGTGACGACACGCTGATTGGCACGGCGGCGGACGAAACCCTGGTCGGCGGCGCTGGCGATGATACCTATCTCTACGGTCTCGGCGGTGGCGATGACAGGATCGAGGATAGCGCCGGAGTGGATCGTCTGAGCTTAAGCTCGGAAGCGGATATCACGGCGTTTGAAGGCGTCGGCGACGATCTCGTCTTCGCTTTCTCGGACGGCGGCTCGCTCCGCATCGCCGGCATGCTAAGCGGCCAGGCGGTCGAGGAAATGACATTCGCCGACGCGCCGAGCCTGGTCTATGAGTTGCGCCTCGGCACGAGTTCAAGCTCGAACATCGACTGGATGGTGGGCAGCACCGGTGCTGACTGGCTGAACGGCGGACGGGGTGATGATTGGATTACCGGCGGCGACGGCGACGATGTTATCTATGGCGGCCGGGGCGGCGATGCCGACCGGCTGTTCGGCGGCGCCGGGGCGGACCGGCTGGTCGGGCAATATGGCGACGATATCTTAACCGGCGGCACGGGCAGCGATTTGCTCATCGGCGGCGGCGGTGACGATCTCTTCGTCTTTGCCGATGGCGCCGGTGCGGACAGGATATTGCGCTTCAAGGCGGGCGCGGGATCGGAAGACGTCATCGATCTGACGGGTGTGACGACGCTCAGCACATTCACTGAGCTGCAGAACATCGCCGTGCAAGTAGGCGACAATACGGTAATAGACTTCGGCGGCGGTGATTCGGTCACCCTGCTCGATATCGATCTCGCCAATATCCACCAGGATGATTTCATTTTCGGCCAGGCCACATCAGCCGAAGACCCACCACCGCCACCGCCGCCGAACGAAGCGCCGACGGTCGGCGATCAGAGTTTCTCAGTCGATGAAAATGTGGCTTCGGGTACGGTCGTCGGCAGTGTATCGGCAAGCGATCCGGATGCGGGTGACAATCTCAGCTACGCCATCACTGCCGGTAATGAAGGCGGTGCCTTTGCCATCGATGCCGGCACGGGCGAGATCACGGTTGCTGGCGGGCTCGATTTCGAAGCTCTGGCCGACTACGTGCTCACCGTTCAGGTAACCGATGGTGGCCTGCTCACTGACACGGCGGCGGTGAGCATTGGCCTCAATGATATTAATGAAGCGCCGACGGTTGGCGACCAAGGCTTCACGGTCGATGAGAATGTCGCCGTGGATACGGTGGTGGGCAGCGTTGCGGCGAGCGATCCGGACGCGGGTGATACGCTGAGCTACGCCATCACGGCTGGCAATGACAGCGGCGCCTTTGCCATCGATGCCGGCACCGGCGAAATCACGGTTGCCGGCGGGCTCGATTTCGAAACGCTGTCCGAATACACGCTGACGGTTCAGGTAAGCGATAGCGGCCTGCTCAGCGATACGGCAACGCTGACTATCGATCTCGGCGATATCAACGAGGCGCCGACGGTCGGCGACCAAGGCTTCACGGTCGATGAGAACACGGTCCTCGGGTCGATTGTCGGCAATGTTGCCGCGAGCGACCCGGATGCGGGCGATTCTTTGAGCTATGCCATCACGGCGGGCAATGAAGACAGCGCATTTGCGATTGACGCCGGTACGGGCGAAGTCACGGTTCAAGGTGATCTCAATTTTGAGAAGGTGCCGAGCTATACGCTGACGGTTCAGGTAAGCGATGGCGGCCTGCTCAGCGATACGGCAACGCTGAGCATTGATCTCAGCAACATTAACGAAGCGCCGACGGTCGGCGACCAAGGCTTCACGGTGGATGAAAATTCGGCCGTGGATACGGTGGTGGGTACGGTTGCGGCGAGCGATCCGGATGCGGGTGACAATCTCAGCTACGCCATCACTGCCGGTAATGACAGCGGTGCCTTTGCCATCGATGCCGGCACGGGCGAGATCACGGTTGCCGGCGGGCTCGATTTCGAAGCTCTGGCCGACTACACGCTGACGGTTCAGGTAAGCGATAGCGGCCTGCTCAGCGACACGGCAACGCTGACTATCGGTCTCGGCGATATCAACGAGGCACCGACGGTCGGCGACCAGATTTTCTCGGTCGATGAAAATGCGGCTGTGGATACGGTGGTCGGCAGCGTTACGGCAAGCGATCCGGACGCGGGCGATACGCTCAGCTATGCCATCACGGCCGGCAATGACAGCGGTGCCTTTGCCATCGATGCCGGCACGGGCGAAGTCACGGTTGCCAGCGGGCTCGATTTCGAGGCGCTGTCCGGCTACACGCTGACGGTTCAGGTAAGCGATAGCGGCCTGCTCAGCGACAGCGCAATCGTGAGCATCGGCCTGACGGATATCAA
>JABIXB010000076.1 GCA_018666805.1 Rhodospirillaceae bacterium
AGAAGCCGGCACATGCAACCCGGCATTCATACGCACGGTCGAAAAACTAGGTTGGCGGACAGAGGATGTTATGCCGGCACATATACGCATTGGCGAGAAATTGATGGATTACACCCGCCTCGCGCAGGGGCGCGATGAATTTCGGAATTATATAGCTCAAATGTTGCCGCCGGTGGCATCTCAACCGATCTGCAAGGGGGCCGAATCATGAGCGCCGTAACTGAACGTATAGGTCTGGTCGCCAACTCGCCATTGCGGTATTTGATGGTCGATATTGCTCGGGCGCTGCGAGAACGCTATGGCAGTACCATTCATCTTTACAGCACAAATAAGCAAAAACTCGGCCACTTTGAATCCCAGAATACCGACGGTGTATTCACCAGCATCACCGGCGATATGGGGCTCGTCAATCTCACCAGCAGGCCGGAAAGTAACCAGGATACGTTGCTGGCAAAGGCGCGTGAATATGAGCGGCGAATCGGGCGAACCTACAACTCGCTCGCCGTTGGAAACAGGCATCTCGGCCGGGGCTATGCCCTTGCCGGCAACGGCCACCCTCGCTCACGTATGGCAACCGAGTCCGATTATCTGGCGCTGGTCCATAGTTACAATGAGCACTTCGATCGCTGGCAACGGGAAATTGATGAAAAACGTTTGACCCTGATTCTCTTTGGTCCCGGCGAAACGCCTTGTATTGCCAGAGCTAACGGTGTGCCGTTTCGCACGCTGGTCGGTTCGCGCCACAAAAATTATCATTACTGGGCGCACGACGAATTCATCAGCAATCCAAATATAGAAGCCGCATATCACGCGCTAAAAGGCGATCGTCCGCAACAGCCCGCGCAGGACGAAGCCTATAAATTGGCCGAAATTCACACGCCGAAATTCTTGCGTGATTTAACCTTCTCGAGAACCGTGTGGCGTACCGGCGTGCACGCGGCTAGGCGCATCTATTGGCGTTTTCGCGGTTATGAAAAGGCCAAGAATTATTACGCCATGGATGAGCTCGCCATGTTGATGCGCCAGTGGCGCGACAGGCGGCGAATGACGCGGCCCACGATGGCAAAACTATCAGACCTGACTGATACGCCGTTTGTTTTTTTCCCACTTGCGACCGAGCCCGAAAGTTCCATTGGTCAATATTCACCAGAATTTTTCTTTCAGCACGCCGCAATCGCCGCTCTATCGCGTGACTTACCGGCCGGTATGAAGTTGGCCGTGAAAGAGGCGGTGTGGGCGGTCGGACGGCGCCCGGCTGATTTTTATAAACAGATTGCCGAGCTAAAGAATGTCGTTTGGCTCAATATGACTGAACAAGGTATTCATATTGCTCAGCAGGCGACGGCGGTGGCGACGATTACGGGAACAAGCGGATTTGAAGCCGCTGTTCATGGCACGCCTGTTATCAGCTTCGGTGCACACAATCATTATAATTTCTTGCCTCATGTCGCATACGTCTCTGACTTGGCGAAACTCGGCGAACATCTCGGCCCACTGCTTGGCGCTGATTTCGATCGACAGGCTGCACAGGCCGCCGGCAAAAGATTTCTCGACGCGATCGTGGAGACTTCTTTTGACCTTGGGGAATATGACTATATCAATTTCAAAAGTTATGACGACAGAGTGGTCAACGACGCGACCACAGCGCTGGTCGACAGTCTCGATTCAGACGTAGTCAAACAACAACTACAGGCCTGACTTATTCCACGCGGCGTATCCAGGCCTCTTATCATCATATGAGTATTCAACGATTTATATTTGCGTGCCGCCTGCTTGGGCTGAAGCGCGGGGTCGCTTTTACCTTGCTGATGGCGCATCTTCTCGGCACGTTTTTCGAGGGTATCGGCGTCGGCATGATATTGCCGATCATGGATTTTCTCGAGCGTGATGGCGATGTTGCCATGCTCTCCGAGAGCTCCGGACTTTGGGCCGCACTGGTCGATGTTTATACAGCGCTCGGCCTTACCGTTAACCTGCCTTCCTTGCTTATTGCCGCACTCATTTTTTTCGCCGTAAGTATCGCCTTTATCTATGTCCGGACGGTCTACGCAGCGTACGCCAGTGTCGGCTTGCTGCGTGAGATTCGCAACCGCCTGTTCCGGCACTATCTCGGCGTCAAACTTTCCTATAGCGAAGCGGATTCCGTCGGATCGGCCATCAACGACTTTACCACCGAGGCTGAGCGCGCATCGGGATCACTGTTTCAAGTGCTCAACCTTATCGGCGCGATAATCCTGATTTTCGCCTATTTCGGTCTGGCATTATTGGTGTCGGTGCCCATGACCCTAGCCACGGTTCCGGTCATGCTGCTTTCGATGTGGAGCGTTCGCGGGATGATCCGGCGTTCCCGGTCGATAAGCGACGAGGCAACCGCCTCGAACCAGGCTGTCGGCGAATTTCTCGGTCAACGGCTGAAAATGCTGCGCTTCATTCGTTTGTCTGGCGCCGAAGGTGCCGAGATGCGCGGCATGGAGAATCTGACCAAGCATCAGGCCGGACGCTATGTCCTGCTGCAGATCCTGGCCGCCAAAATAGCGGCGATCGTCGAAATTCTCGCGATCGGCACAATTCTTGGACTGCTTTATCTTGGCTTCACGACCTTTGAGCTGTCATTCGGCGAGATCGCCGTGTTCCTCGCAGCCATGCTGCGGCTTATGCCGCGGGTCAAGGAATTGCTGCGTACGCGCCAATCCCTGATGTCTTTCTTAGGGAGTCTTGCGGCGCTTGAGCGTCGCATCGGATCGATGATTGCGTCACACGAAGAGGGCGGCGGATCTCGTCAGTTGGAGAGGCCGGAGAAGGACATCCAGCTTCGTAATGTGAGCTTCGCCTATGCCGAAGCCGGTGTACCGGTGCTGCATGACATCAATTTAGCTATTCCGGCCGGTAAAATAACGGCGCTTGTCGGGCCATCGGGTTCTGGTAAATCGACGCTCATTGATTTGCTTCCGCGATTGCGTGAGCCGGAGAGGGGCGAAATTCTGATCGATGGCGTGCCGGTTACCGATTTCGAATTAACCAGCCTGCGTGCCGCATTTTCCTATGCGCCGCAAACACCACAAGTGTTCAATGTTAGTGCGGCGGAGCATATCGGCTATGGCGAATTGAACCCGCCGCGGGATCAGATAGTCGCGGCCGCAAAATTGGCCGGCGCCCACGACTTCATTACCGCCTCGCCGCAAGGCTATGATTCGCCGGTTGGCGAGGATGGTGTACGCCTGTCCGGGGGAGAGCGCCAAAGGCTTGATTTGGCCCGCTCACTTTTTGCCGGGCTTCCCATACTCATTCTTGACGAACCGACGAGCAACCTTGATGCAAATGCAGAAGTTGCGTTTCGCGATGCGCTCAGGCGGGTTCGCAGCGAGACGGAAATCACCATGATCGTGGTCGGCCATCGGCTCTCGACCGTTGCGATCGCCGATATGGTGGTCGTGCTCGACGATGGCCGCATTGTCGAAACGGGCACGCATAATGAACTGCTCTCACGTGGCGGTTGGTATGCCGATGCCTATGCCAAGCAGCGGGCCGTGCCATCGTTTCAGGAGGAGAAATTTTCCCGTGCATAAGACTTTGAATAGCGATCTCGATTTTATCGCCGGCGGCAGTGCCGTGGACGATCGCGGCAAGCTGCAATTTTGCAATGATTTCGACATGGCGTCCGTACGCCGCTTTTATGTCGTTTCCAATCATGAATCGCGTTTCGTCCGCGCGTGGCACGCCCATAAGCAGGAAGCCAAATATGTTTATGTGGCAAGTGGCGCAGCACTTCTGGCCGCCGTCAAAGTCGACGATTGGGCGGCGCCCGACCCGGCGCTCGAAATCAGTAAATTCGTGCTCGCCGAAGACAAGCCGGGCGTCCTCTATGTCCCCGGAGGTTTTGCCCATGGCTTCATGACATTGCAGCCCGACACGCGGTTGTTCTTCTTTTCCACCGTGGCGCTCGGTGAGAGCCTTGATGACGATGTGCGCTATCCCTTTGATTACTGGAACCCCTGGGCGGTGGTGCCGCGATAAACCGTCGCCTGCCGCCGTGCGTCTGAAATTATGACAAATAAAACCGAATCCGATCGCCTGGCGCCCCTGCCGGCGCTCCACCTGAATGATCCCATATCGACTGCAATGGAGAGTCTCGGCGATCGCTATGGTGCGATCGTCTCCATTGTTGACGATAATGGGCGCCTTTCCGGCATCGTTTCCGCCGGCGATTTGCGCCGCGCCATTCTTCACGGCCAGGTGCGTGCGACGCCACTCAGCGACGTGATGAACAGCGAGCCGGTAACCATCGTCCGGGCGGAGCTTGAAAGCGAGGAAAGCGTTAATCGGGCGCTTGCCAGCCTCAAGGCGCTCTACGCCACCGAGCAGATGCATGTCGTGGTACCGGTCGTCGATGGCGAGCGCCGCCCGCTTGGCGCGATCGATGTGCAGTCGCTGTTGATGCGCGCGCCGGGCAATGATTTTTTACCGCACCGACGTACCGCACTGGTGGTTGGCGGCGCCGGTTATATCGGCTCGGTCTTGGTGCGGAAATTGCTCGCCGATGGCTGGGCGGTGCGCGTGCTCGACCTCTTTCTTTATGGCCGCCAATCGCTGGCCGGACTTGAAGATCAAGTCGATATCGTGACGGGTGACGCCAAAAATATAGACACTTTGGTCGATGCGGTTGAGGGCGTGGATGCGGTTGTCTATCTGGCCGAGTTGGTCGGCGATCCGGCGGTGGCAGAGGCGCCGCAAACGGCGCTCAAGACGAATTATCTCGCCGTTACGGCGCTCGCCCAGCTGTGTGAATATCTCAATATCAACCGCTTCGTCTATACGTCTTCGTGCAGCGTTTATGGCGCCAGCGCCAACCCCGATGAATTTCTAACCGAGCTGTCGCCAACGGCGCCGGTGAGTCTTTATGGCAAGATCAAGCTGATGGTCGAGGAGGCGGTACTGTCCATGGCGCGCCGGCCCAATCAGTTATTTGCGCCGACCATTCTCAGGCTCGGCACCGTTTATGGTTGCTCGCCCCGGGCGCGCTTCGATCTCGTCGTCAACACCTTGACCAAACACGCAGCGACGCGCGGCGCCATCGATCTCTTTGGCGGCGAGCAGTGGCGACCGCATGTTCATGTCGGCGATGTGGCGCGCGCTATTGTCAGCGTGCTTGACGCGCCACTCGATTCGGTACGAGCGGAAATTTTCAATGTTGGTGATAGCGAGCAAAACTACACCATCAATGCGATTGGCGATCTTGTTGCCGAAGCATTTCCCGAGATGACAGTCAACCGAATGAACAGCTCGGTCGATCCGAGAAATTATCGGGTGGATTGCGCCAAGCTGCGCGACGCCCTCGACTATGAAATCGAGACGAATGTGGCAGCCGGCGTACAAGAGTTGAAGGCGGCACTTGAATCCGGCGATCTCGGCGATCTCGATCAACCGAGCTATAGCAATCTGTTAACCGTGCGAGATTTGGCTTTCGATTGAAGCCCCGAAGTATGAGAGAAAAATGAGCGAAGCTTTTATTCCCTATGCCCGTCAAAGCCTTGATGAGGACGATATCGCCGCCGTTGTGGAGGTGTTGCGCGGCGATTGGCTAACGCAGGGGCCAAACATTACGGCCTTTGAGACGGCCATTGCGGAGCGTGTTGGTGCCAAGCATGGCATTGCGGTTGCTACCGGCACGGCGGCATTACATTGCGCCTGCTATGCTGCGGGCGTCGGGCCGGGCGACGAAATTATCACCGCGCCGATCACTTTTGCCGCGAGCGGAAATTGCGCGCTTTACCTCGGCGCCAACGTCAAATTCGTCGATATCCGCGCCGACACTTACTGTCTCGACCCGGCCCAGCTCGAAGCCGCCATCACGCCCCGAACCAAGGCGATCATACCGATCGATTATACCGGCCAGCCGGCGGACATGGATGAGATCAATGAAATTGCCGCGCGCCACGACATCGCGGTTATCGAGGATTCCGCCCACGCTCTCGGTGCGGCCTACAAGAACCGTCCTGTCGGTTCCCTGGCGGCGATGAGCATTTTTTCCTTTCACCCGGTCAAACATGTGGCGATGGGCGAGGGCGGCTTGATTGCCACCGACGATGACGAACTTGCGGCCGCGCTGCGCCTCTTTCGCACCCACGGCATCACCAATAGCGATGCCGCCATGCGCCTCTCCGATCAGGCGGCGGACAGGGATAATGAGGGGCATGGCGAAGCTAACGCGACGGATCGCGCGCCGTGGTATTATGAGATGCAGGAGCTCGGCTTCAATTACCGTATCACCGATATTCAATGCGCGCTTGGCCTTAGCCAATTGACCAAGCTCGACGGCTTTCTCGCGCGGCGGCGTGAGATCGCGGCGCGTTATAGTACCGCCTTCGGCCAATCGGAGCTGCTTATTCCGCCGCATCAAGAGGCCGACCGCGAGAGCGCCTGGCACCTCTATATGCTGCGCCTTCGGCTCGACAAATTAAGCAAAAGCCGGCGCCAGATATTTGAGGAACTTCGCGCCCGTAAGATCGGCGTGCATGTGCATTATATCCCGCTTCATCTGCAACCTTATTACCGTGATAAGTTTGGCTATAAGCGGGGCGATTTTCCCCAGTCCGAAGCCTATTACGATGCCGCGCTGACCATCCCGCTGTTTCCGGCAATGAGCGATGACGATTGCCAACGGGTTATCGATGCGGTGCTTGCTTGCGTAAGCTGATGGGCACGTCTGGCCAATTACACTGTTTATGGAAGCTTTCGATTTGACGTCTGAAACCGTGCCGGAAGCGCCACCGGTGCGCCCGGCTGTCGTCTACGCCGATTGCCGGGCGGCGCTGGAGATCGCCTGGCAGAACGGGCTGAGCCGCGATGTGCCCGTGCGCAGTGTCGCTCCTGCCGTGCTGGCGGATACAGCGATCGGTGCGGAGCCGGCGGTCGATCATCTGAGCCCTGGGAATATTTCCCTCTTCACCGAGGCGCTTGTTGCAACGGTACACGATGTTTGGCAAGCACTGCGCGGAAGTGCGCTAATGACAGATGTGGAAGACGCCGAGCAAATCGCATTGGTGGCGATCCGAACCGTGCTCACGGATCTGCAGAATGAGATATTTGTGGCGGCTCTTTTGCGTGAGGAAGATTTCAGCGCCGAGACCATTGCCGTCACGGCGCGGCACGAGGCAGCCGACATGCGCCGGCGCTTCTATTTTGGTGCCGCCCGCATGTTGGCCGAGGCCGGGCAGGCGCTGATCATTGAAGTGCCCGCCGATAAATTGCCGGTGATCGATGAGCCGGCGCCGCCAAAGCCGCCGCTCTGGGCGCGTCTGTCCCATCTCGGGATGGATACGGCGATCTATCGTCTGGGTATTGTGCTCTACCGCTACGTGCCGTTTGCTGCTCCGCGCGGCGGCGTTTTCATATTGCGCGAAAACGAGCTGGTCAAGGAAACGGCGGCAAGGTTGTTGAAGCGCGGTTATGGCCTTTATGCCCTGGCACCGATTGGCGGCAAGGAGGCCGATGTCGGCCCCCTCGCGCAAGTGGTTGATGATGCTATTGAGACCGCCATCGGGAAAAACTTCCGAGACCTTTTGGCGCCGACCGCGCTCGGTCTTGTGGCGCGACATGTGGCACAAGCAGCGGTGGTCAATTTGGGGCGCTATCGGTCCAGCCTGCCGCGCTGGCGTAGCATCATGGAGCAGAGGCGTGGCCTTCGGCCAAGCGCGGTGTTGACCAACATGCTGTTGACACCGGAAACCCTCGGTTTGTCCCGCGTGTTGCGGGAAAGGGGCGTCCCTTTCATCGTTTTTCAGCATGGTGTCACAGCTGAGATAAATTCGGATATCGAGCACCGCAGTTTCTCCTTTGACAATGTCGGCTTCGATCTCGCGATAACATTCAATGAGGAAATGGTGCGGCTATGTGCGGATAGCTCCTTTGGCGGTGCGCCGGCAGTGGCGGTGGGGCTGCCCAAGGATTACCAGCGGGTTGCCCGCCGTCGCGGCAGAACAGACACCGTCTGGTATGTCAGTACCTCGCTCTATCAGAGCAATATGGGCCGTCTGCATAGAGGCCTGGCGGACGCTGATATTTACACTCAGGAATGCGCGCTCATTGATGAGGTATTGGCGCGTCTGCCCCACAATGTCGTCTTTAAGCCCTATCCCGCGCACCGCTATCTGGACAGTGATCCGCTGCTTGAGCACGCCGCACGACAGGCGAATATTTTCGTTCATGAGGACCGGCTCGATCTGCGCTATTTGGCGCGTGAGGCGCGCATTCTGCTGACATGTGGAGCGTCCAGCACCGTCTCCAGATGCCTCATGAGCGGCCGGCCCACCGTATTCATCAACAGCCCCGACAATAATCCGCTGCGCGACGCGGTGCGCGAGGAATTCGCTGCCGGCATATTTGTCTTCGATGGTGGCGCGCCTGATTTTCATGACACGTTACGGGCTTTCTTATCTCAACCATTCGAGGCGATCGAGCGTGCCTGGGAAGCGCGGGCCGAGGCCCGCCAACGCCTGATTACGAATTATTTCTCGGCACCGTATGCCGATCCGGCGGGACGTGCCGCCGATGCCGTGGTGGCAAAAATAGGAGAGCAGCGGTGACGTTGGCAGTGCTCGGCCTCGGCTCGATCGGCACGCGCCATGCGACAAACGCGCTCGCGCTGGGCGAGGCCGTCGTCGGCTTCGACCCCGATCCGGCGCGCCGCGAAATGCTCGCTGAAATAGGTGGCCGTCCGGCCGGCAGCCGCGCCGCTGCACTCGATGGCGCCGCCGCCGCCGTGGTTGCGAGCCCCAATGCACATCACCTGGATGACATCGGCGCCGCAATTTCTGCCGGTTGCCATATCATGGTGGAGAAGCCTTTGGCCCATTCCACCTCTGGGGTTCAAGCACTGCTCGATGCGGCAAAGTCGGGCCAACGGGTGGTTTTCGCTGCGCACAATTTGCGCTTCCATCCGGCGGTGCGCGCCGCCAAGGCAATATTGGATTCAGGCGGCCTCGGCACGCCCTTGTGGGCGAGGGCCGTGGCTGCTTCCTATCTACCCGACTGGCGGCCGCAGCAGGATTACCGCCAAGGATTTGCCGCCGATGCCAGGACCGGTGGCGCGGTGTTTGATTTCATCCACGAATTCGATCTGCTCGCTCATCTGTTGGGGCCGTATACGGCCGAGGCCGCCATGGCCCGGCGCAGCGGTGTCCTCGACATGGCCGCCGAGGATTGCGCCGATGCCATTTTGCGTCACCAGTCGGGCCTGGTGTCGACACTTCATATCGATTACGTCACCCGCCCGGCGATTCGCGTCACCGAGGTCGCGGGCACCGAGGGCATGTTGCGGATTGATATCCCGGCCCGGCGGCTTGTTCATCTTGCCAGCGATGGCGAGACCTTGGCCGAGGACAGTTTTGGCGGCGAGCATGGCGATGACTACATCACTGAAATGCAGGCCTTCCTCGAATCTATTCGCGGCGAGACGCCACCCGCCTGCGATGGTCAGGAAGCGCTAGCCGTGTTGGCACAGGTGATCCGCGTTCGCGACCTCGCCGGTTTGCCGGCGGGTGCGTGAAATTCTGTTGATTTTGGAACGAGCATGAGTGAATCAAACCTGACGCCAAAGCCCGGCACTGTGCAAACACCGGACCCGGCGCCGCCGCCGCGTCTCGGCGAAGCGCCATACGGCGACAGGGTGCGTGGCGAGAATTTTTATCTCAAACGCCTGCTGGTGGAAGACATCTCCGACACCTATTTAAATTGGCTCAACGACCCCGAAGTCATCCGCTTTGTACAGGTCCGTTTTCAAGCGCGTGACCGCGAGTCCATCGAGGCGTTTGTTGCCGGCTTCGATCATATTAACAATTTCATATTCGCCATCTTTGCGGCCGAGAATGACGACTATATCGGCAATGTAACGCTGCGCGCGGATCCGGTGCACCTGTTTGCCAATATGGGCTATCTGATCGGCAACAAGGATTATTGGGGCAGTGATGCGGCGCTTGAAACCTGCCGGCTGATTGCCGATTTTGCTTTCTTCGAACGCGGCCTGCGCAAGATCATCGACTGCACCACCGAGAATCATATCGCATCCAATTTCAATTTTCGCCGCCTCGGCTTTCAATATGAAGGCAAGATTCCCGATCTCTATTGGAGTGAGGGCAAATACCGTGCGGCGGTTTATTGGAGCATGACGGCGCGGCAATGGGCCGAGGTCCGCGAGCGCCCGGCCGATATGGTGACGCCATGAGCAAACAATTTCTGCCCGAGATTGGCGCCCGCGCCACGCTCAGCGTGGCCCTGACGGAAGAACATGTACGCCGCTTCGCCGAGCATATTGGCGACGATAATCCGCTTCACATGGATGATGATTTTGCCCGCGCGCTCGGCTTTCCCGGACGGGTCGCGCACGGCATGAGCTATGCGGCATTTCTATCCACCCTAATCGGCACCCGGCTTCCGGGGCCCGGCGCGTTGTGGGCGGCGCAAACCTATCGCTTTGCGGCACCGGCCTTTATCGGCGATGAGATAACTCTCGCGGCGGAGGTGGTTGAGGCGGTGTCGGCGACACGGACGCTCAAGCTTGCGGTCGAGGCGGTGACGGCCGATGGACGCCTGGTGATGGAAGGGGAGAGCACGGTTGTGCTGCTGGGCGCCGAGATTGGCGAGCGCGCCGGTGCGCGCGCGCCAGTGGCCGGCGGAACGCGGCGCGTTGCACTGATCGCCGGCGCCAGCGGCGGGCTTGGCTCCGCCATCGCGGCGGCGCTTGCCCGTGACGGATATTCCCTTGCCCTTTGCGGCCGAAGTGCCGAACGCAACGCCGCCACGGCCAAGCATTTGCGCGAGACCGGTG
>JABIXB010000014.1 GCA_018666805.1 Rhodospirillaceae bacterium
CCAGCCACGCGGCCAACAGAAGGGTAAGCTCCTGAATCCACAAAAAGCCGCTGGAAAAGCCATATCTGAGGATCACCTCGAGCGTCACCAGCAGCGTCATGGCAACCAGGAGGAGGGCGATGACGCTCTCTTCCACGCCCCTCAGAAAACGCGGAATCATCGCGCCAAAATATTAGTTGGCGGTCTGGGCGGCGGCGATGAGGTCGGCGCCGATTTCATCCTCGAACTCGGCCCAGACGGGTTTCATCGCATCTATCCAATTCCGGCGCTCGGCCGGGCTAAGTTGAATGATCTCCGAGCGCCCCGATTGAAGAATTTTAGCCCGGTCGCCGATCGCCTTCTCGAGCGCCACCTGATTGGCGTAATCGCTCGCCTCATCGATGCACTGCGCCAAAATTTCGCGCACATCGTCCGGCAGGCCTTGCCAGAATTCGACGCTGGTCACCACCATGTAATCGACCAGGCCGTGGTCGGATTCGGTGATGTAGTCCTGCACCTCGAAGAATTTTTTCGAATAGATATTCGACCAGGTGTTCTCCTGGCCATCGATGCCCTTGGTTTGCAGAAGGATGAAGACTTCCGAAAAAGGCTTCTTCAACGGCGTCGCGTCGAGCGCCTCGAATTGCGCCGCGATCACATCGGAGGCCTGGATACGGAATTTGAGTCCGGCGGCATCGCCGGGTGCCTTGAGCGGGATATTGGCCGAAAGCTGCTTCATACCGTTATGCCAATAGCCGAGGCCTTGCAGGCCGCGCTCGCTCGTTGCGTTGAGCAGGTCCCGGCCGACAGCGCTTTTTTGGAAGCGGTCCACCGCATCGATATCGGCGAACAGGAACGGCAAATCGAAGAGCTGAAGCTTTTTCGTATAGCGTTTGAATTTCGACAGCGATGGTGCCGCCAGTTGCACATCGCCGAGCAACAGCGCCTCTAAAACCTTGTTGTCGCCGTAAAGCTGGGCGTTGGGAAAGACCTCGACCTCAACCCGCCCGGCCAGGCGGCTCTCGGCCAATTCCTTGAATTTCAAGGCGCCTTTGCCTTTCGGCGTGTTCTCCGCAACGACATGGGAAAATTTAATGGTGATCGGTTCGTCGGCGGCAAAAGCGGGCACCCCGCTCAAAATCCCCGCCATTGCCAGTGCCGCGATGAGATAGCGCATATCGGCGAGCCTCCTTCCCCTGTTTTTTTTGGCAAAAACGCCGTTGGTTAAATAGCATGATTGGGCCCGGCCTGTCGCGCTGCTACTCCGCGTAGACGGTGTTTACATGAAGATGTAAGCTTGGAGCGGCTGATATGGGGTTCAGCGCAAAACCGGGAACAAGCGTCGGGAGACAATGAATACGATTCCCCTCCGATCCTGGGTGGCGGATCTGTTTTCTTTCGCCCACTCGTCGCCGCAGGCGGTGGAGCGTCGCGTTGCGTCGGTGGTGTTGCTCGCCGGCAGTTTGGTGAGCGCGCTCGGAGCCGGCGTGGGCATTCTCGTCTCGGCCTGGAAGCCGGATGAGGCAACGCCGTTTGAAATGGTGACGATGCCGACCGCAACGGTGCTTTTTTCCGCTATTTTTCTCGCCACCCTCATTACCGGCACGCGCCATTTTCGCGAAATCGCCTATATTTGGGTCGGCTTTTCCGGCCTGTTTCATTTAATGGCGGTGGCCAATGCCCTGTTTATTTCGCCCTCGCCTAATCTTGTATTCTATCTGCTGTGGCTGCCGCTCTATTACATTTTCCTGAGCGTCGTGTTGAGCGGCCGGGCGGCTTTCTATATCGGCTGGGGCTGCTTTGCCGCGGTGGCGCTGATGTTCCTCCTGCACGGCCTATTGGATCTTCAGGCCGTCGGTGACGCGCGCCAGATTAACCTGCTGGTGCAATCCGCCGCGACCCAGGCCGGCACTTTGGGCTTGATGTATTTCCTTCGCGTCTACCGCGAGCGTTTTGCACGCGAATCCGAGCGCAGCGCCGAATTCAGCAAAGTGGCGGCGGAGCTGGAGGCTGCGGTGTTGCGCGAAAAAGAGGCGCACCGCCAGGTCGATATCGCCAATCAGGCGAAATCACATTTTCTCGCCGGCATGAGCCATGAGCTGCGCACGCCGTTGAACGCCATTAACGGTTTCTCCGAGATCATGCAGACGGAAATGTTTGGCCCCGTGGAGAATGCCAAATACCGCGAATATATTCTCGATATTCACCGCGCCGGGCAGCACCTGCTGGCGATGGTCGACGATACGCTCGATATCGCCAAGATCGAATCTGGCCGCATGGAGCTGCAACCCGCGCCAAAGTCGCTCAGCCAGGTCGCGGAAGACGCGATCAACATGACTGCTGCCGGCAAGCACGCGGTATTGGTTGAAGTGCGCTCTGAAATCTCAGCGCAATTGCCGCTGTTGATGGGCGATCTGCGCGCGCTGCGCCAAATCGCCATCAATCTCGTCTCCAACGCGCGCAAATTTACCGCCAGCGGTGGCCACGTGACGCTCCGCGCCGAGGTCGCCGCCGATGGCGGCATCCTGTTCGAGTTTGCCGACACCGGCATCGGCATTCCGGAAGCCGAAATCGCCAAAGTGATCGAGCCCTTCTACCACCTCGACACGCCGCTTAGCCGCAAATACGAAGGCAGCGGTCTCGGCCTGTCGCTGGTCAAACGCCTGGTCGACCTGCATGGCGCCGAGCTCAATATTGTCAGCACGCTTGGCAAAGGCACGGTGGTGAGCTGCAAATTCCCCGCCTGGCGGACGGTGGGCGGGGGCGGGTGAGGTTTTGGCCGGAATAAGCCCCTAATTTTTTGTCATCAGGCAGCGTGCGAAATGCGCTTTACCTTGGTTTTGCCGGCCGCTGCCGTCACGCTGAGCCCGACAGCCTATGTGACGATCATTGACCTAGCTCAATGTGGCGTGCCGCGCTTCGTCCGATAGTTTCTATCAACCGGATTCCAATTTGCGCTGCGCATTGACCCTGAGGCGCCAGCGGTGGAGAGGTGCCATGACGCCGGAAGAGGCCCACGCGCTGGCCGGAAAATACGGTCTCGAATTTCGCTTCGATCATGATGTGAAAAGCTGGGCTCTCGGCCCGCCAGTTCGAAACGGTCACGATGAACGGGTGTGGATCTCGCCCCATGTCTTGAGCGGTCTTTCGGCCGACCAAATGGTGCGCCATTACATAAACGAGGTTTTGAATCGTGCCGGGGAGGGCGGCGCGATGGAGGAGGACTGAGCGCGCGCCTTTGCCGCTTCAGAACGCATGGCCCAGATCGACATTCCAGCAACGCCCCCGCGCCCGCGCCAAGGCGTCCCCATCGTGGTGGCGCTGGTGGGCGCCTTCGGCATGCTCATGCTGATTGCGGTCGCGCTCGTTTTCGTCGCGGGCTATGACGTCGCGCGGCGCAACACCACCGAACTGGTACGCGAAAAGTCAGACCTCCTGATCGAATCGGTCATTGCCCACAATCGCTATCATCTTGAGCCGGCACGCGCGCAGCTCGAATATCTCGCCGATCTGGTCGCGACGGGCGCGCTTTTACCTGAGAATCGCGGTTCGTTTGGCGAGGCTCTGCGCGCCTCCCTCGCGGCGACACCGCAGGTCTCGGTTGTGGCGTTCCTGGATCCGGAACTAAAGGTCCTGCGTGCCTTCCGCAATCGACCTGGCCGGCCGATCACGATCGACGATTGGAGCGGCGACGCTTCGGTGCGGGACACCTTGACCGAGGTTGCCGGCGTAGACGGTGCCTATTGGGGCGAGCTGTTCGTCGCCGAGGATCTGGGCGCGACGTTCATCAACGTCCGCATGCCCGTGCGCCGGGACGGGCGTTTTCTCGGGGCGCTGATCGCCGGAGTCTCCATCGAAGCGCTATCGTCTCTCCTGGCCTCTTTCGCCGAAGCGCAAGCGGGCCGCACCTTTGTCCTCTATGGTCACGACCAAGTGCTGGCCCATCCCCTGCTGCGCCAGGGCTATGACGCGGCCAGCGATGCGCAGCCCCTGCCGCGCCTTGCCGAAATTTCCGACCCGGTGCTTCGCGCCCTGTGGAACCCGGCGCACGAGATACCGCTTGCTGCGGGTCTCTCCCTGGACGGCGAGGCACGTGCTCTGGAAGTCGATGGCAAATCCTATGTGGTGCTGCTGCGCCGCTTGGAAGGCTTCGGCGAGAAGCCTTGGCGGGTCGGCACCTATCAGGAACTTGAGACGATCAGCGCTCAATTCGAGCGTCTCGGCCTCATTCCACCGATCGCGCTTGGCGTTCTCGCCTTAGCCCTGGTGCTCGCATTTTTCCTCGCGCGCAGCATGAGCCTGCCGGTGCGCCAGCTTGCCCAGGCGGCCCATCATGTCCGCACGCTTGATCTCGAACACGCGCCATCGCTCCGCCGCGGCCCTTACCGCGAGCTGAACCAGGCGGCGAATGCCTACAATGCGATGGTGGGCGGCTTGCGCGCTTTCCAGACCTATGTGCCGCGCTCTTTGGTCAAGCGCCTCATGGCGGAGGGCGCACAGGCCGTCATCGTCTCGGAAGCGCGCGAGGTTACCGTGCTTTTTACCGATATTACGGGCTTTACAGCGTTTGCCGAAGACATGCCGGCGGCTGAGGTGGCGAATTTTCTCAATGCGCATTTCACCCTGCTGGACCGCTGTGTCGAGGCCGAGGGCGGCACGGTCGACAAATATATCGGCGATTCCATGATGGCGTTTTGGGGCGCGCCCGAGCAACACAGCGATCACGCCGCGCGCGCCTGCCGCGCTGCCCTGGCTATTGCCCGCGCCATCCGCGAAGACAATGAGCGCCGCGTCGCGGAAGGCCTGGTGCCGATACGCGTACGCATCGGCATTCACACGGGGCCGGTGCTGGTTGGCAATATCGGCGCGCCGAGCCGGATCAACTACACCATCATCGGCGATTCGGTGAATACCGCGGAGCGCCTGGAAGCGTTCGCGCGCGATGTGCCGCC
>JABIXB010000077.1 GCA_018666805.1 Rhodospirillaceae bacterium
CCCCTGCTCGAATCGGAAAACGCCCCGCTCCGCCCCGAGCGTGTCTGCAAGGAACTCACTGATAATCTGCCGGGCGACGCGATCCTGGTTTCCGACACCGGCCATGCCGGCATGTGGACGGCCGGCTTTGTCGATCTCAACAAGCCCGGCCAAAGCTTCATCCGCGCCGCCGGATCGCTCGGCTGGGGCCTGCCGGCGGCGCTCGGCGCCAAACTCGCCTGCCCGGACCGCCCAGTGGTCTGCTTCACCGGCGATGGCGGCGTCTGGTATCACCTGTCGGAGCTTGAAACCGCCGTCCGTTGGAACATCCCGGCGGTGATCGTGATTAACAACAACCGCTCGCTCAACCAGGAGATCGCCGTCTATTCGAGGGCCTATGGCGGCGAGCTTGAAGGCAAGCATGGCGAGCTCTGGCACTTCCAGGACGTCAATTTCGCCGACATGGCGAAGGCCATGGGCGCCGAGGGCATCCGCGTCGATAAGCCCGGCGCCTTCGCCGGCGCGCTCGAACAGGCGATCGCCTGCGGCAGGCCGTGCGTCATCGACGTCGTCGCCGAAATGGATGCCGTGGCGCCGCTCGCGTTTACTTATTGAAAAGTCCCTCAGACGCCGGGCGGTCGCGTCCGCTCCCTTGGCTACCTCGATAGCTCGGGCGCGAAGTCTCGCTTGTTAGTTGAGCCCTCAGACGCCGGGCGGGGGCGTCCGCGCGCTTGGCTACCTCGATAGCTCGGGCGCGAAGTCTCGCTTGTTAGTTGAGCCCTCAGACGCCGGGCGCGCGCATCGGCGCGCTTGGCTTGGCGCCCTTGCTGGAATGCTGACCGCATTCCGGGTGGTGGTGCCGTTTGGCTGAACTATAACTTTAGTGCCAAATTGGTATTGTTTTGTAATCGGGTCCATATTGGGGGTCGTGGGCCGCGCGCTACTATATGATGGGATTTCGACCCTAACATAGGCGGTTGCGGATCTAAAATTTTCGCGGGGTGTTGCGATGACGTTTTCGATTGTCGCGCGGGATGAAAAGAGCGGCGCGTTCGGTGCTTGCGGCTATACCGATATTGCCGGTTACGGCGCGATTGTGCCGCATGTCAGCTTATGCGGCGCGGCGGCGACGCAGGCTTATGCCAATGTCGACAATGGGCTTGAGGTCATGCAGCTGCTGAGCGCGGGCCAATCGGCCGAGGCTGCCGGCGAGGCCGTGCTGGACGGCGATGAGGGGCGCAACATGCGCCAGCTCCTGGTCATTGGTCAGGGCCCTGACCATTTCGCCTGGACCGGCGCTGACTGCATCCCGTGGCACGGCCATATTATCGCCGATAATCATGTCGCCAGCGCCAACTGCATCAAATCCCAAGCGGTGCTCGACGCCATATCCGAGACTTTTCAGGCCACGCAGCACGAGGAATTCACGCTGCGCCTGATCAAAGCGATCCAGGCCGGCGAAGCGGCGGGCGGGCATGTCGATACGGTTGATGTCAGCGACGAAGCGACGGGCGAAGCACGTACCCTGCCGACCGCCGAAGTCTTCGGCGGCGTCATGTCGGCCGCGGTGATGGTCGCCTCGCCCGAGCCCGAGATGTGGCATAATCTCCGCGTCGATGCCCACCCGAGCGCCATCCACGAATTGGCCGAAACCTACCGCAACGCCCGCCTTTCCGCCGAGCGCGTCGCCACCTTTTACAAGGGCGCGATCCGCATCAAACCCTATTACTGGCGCTGGATCGGCAAAACTCGTAACTAAGGCACGGCGCGGCCATCAGGCGGTTAAGGAGCGGGTAAAATTTGTCTGCATATAATCTTGAATGCTACCTTTCCCTCTGGCCGGGGAGGGTGAGAGGCGGCCAAGAGATGTTCGGGTTAACAGTGCGTGTGACCACAATGCCTGTCATGAAAGCCGCAGCACGATCGCTTCTCATTGCCTTGATGATGATGGCTCCCGGCCCAGCTGTTTTCGACCTCGGCTTTGGCCCGGCTTTGGCCGACGGAAAAGCCGAAATTTGCCCGTCATGTAACCAGGACGGAACCTGGACCAATCCATCCACCGGCACCACCTCCGGGCCAAGCAATGTTCCCGCCACGCCGACGCCGGAGCAAATCCGCGCGGCCGAGCGTGACCGGCTGAACGATTTGGGGCAGGCCGCACGAGAGCACGGCGACCTCGCGGCAGCGATCGATTATTTCCGCGCCGCGCTTGAGTCCGATCCGGCCAACGACGCGATCCGCCGCCGCCTCGGCTCGGCGCAGAACAATCTTGCCGTCGAGGCCAGCGCGCGCGGCGATTACACCACCGCCTTGCGCCTCTACCAAGAGGCCGCCCTGAACGATCCCGGCGATGACGTCATTCGCCAAAACCTTGCGTCGACCCGCGAGATACTCGAACGCCAACAGCAGGAAGCCGCGTGGCAGCGCCAACTCGATACGGCCAAGCAAACCATCGGCGGAATGTTGAACAATCTGGCCGATGAATGGGGCGCGTCCGGTTCGCCGGGTTCTTCCGATGCGTCAGGGGATTTGGATTTCGCCGATCCGGGCAGGGCCGAGACCACGTCGGATGGGCTCGACTTCATTGAGTCCGGCGAACAGGCGTCCCCTCCGGCGCATAACGACAGCTCGGTCGTCGACCTTACTTTTATCGACCCGGACGAGCCGATGGTGGTCGACCCCCGCAGCGTCAAGGGTGAGAGCGCGGTGGATACGCTGCCGCCAGTGCAGGCCGAACAATTGCGCGATGCGGTCAAATCAGCCGCCCCAACCGGCGACGCCCGTAAAACGGAAATTCTCCTCGATGCCCTGGAAGTCGGCAACAGCGACTGGAATGCGAGCCTTTCCTACCTGGCGGCCGCGCGCCGCAAATTTCCTGATGACTTGGCCGTTCGCGACGCGATGGCAACCCTGATGGGTATCGCCGGCCTGTTCGATGACGGTGGCCTGCCAGCCAATTTCGGCGCCGACATGCTCGGGCCGTTGGACGATGATACGGGTCTCGATTACGACAGCTGGGCGCTTCTGCGACGGGCTGAAGAAAGGATTTCGAGCGCCCGTAATTCGGCCGACTGGCAAGTGGTGCATGAATTGTTCGAGCAAGCGCAGGAAAAGAACCCGGGCCAACTCAGGCTGCGCGATTGGGCCAATTATACCGAGGGTGTCATCATCGGCATGCAGCAATTCGAGTAGAAAGCCCGGCCCCACCCCACCTTTACCCACTGGAGACGTGAGAGATGATGAAGATCGATTGGCGAGCCCTGGCGCTCTGCGCCGCCGGCGCACTGCTGTTCCTGGCAGCGTCCAGTGGCGCGCCGATCCCAGCCCGGGCCGCCGGCGGCGCGCTTCCCGCCGAGGCCAGTCAGGCGATGCAATATGGCGTCGCGGCGGCCAAGCAGCAGGAGTGGCAGGTGGCGATCAAATATTTCGCCAAGGCGCGCGAAGCGGCACCCTACGCGCCCAAGGTGCTGTTTAATCTGGCCCTCGCCTACAACAATGCGGGCAACCGCGAGCTTGTCGCCATCGCCTGGTTCCGCGCTTATCTCGCCGCCGCACCGGGCGCCGCCAACGCCGAGCAGGTGCGCGCCCGCATCATCGCGCTGAAAATCAAGGTCGAGGCCGATGCCGCCAAACTGATCGCCAAGGCGCATGAGGCCGCCGGCCAAATCGACCTCGACGCGCTGCATCAGAATAGCTCCGGCCAACACGCCCTGGTTTACATCGCCTTGGCCGAGGCCATGACCGGCGACTTCTCCGCCGCCACGGCAACAGCGGAGCGTATATCGGACGCCAACAGCAGGCTCGACGCTTATTCATCGATCGCCAAAAAGCAGGCAGAGGCCGGCGATATCGCCGGCGCCGGGGCAACACTTGCGCGAATTCCGGACGACTATATTTACGGCAAATGGTATCGCTATCTCGACATCGCCGAAGCGCAAGGCAGGGCCGGCGACATCGACGGCGCGCATCACTCGATTGCACTTGCCATAGCGGGCGCACGCGGCGATGCCGAGGCCGCCAATGAGAAAATCGCCCGGGTCGAAGCCGGCATCGGACATGCCGGTCACGCCCTGGCGACAGCTGCAAATATTGCCGACGATCACGCCAGGTCCGAGGCATATTCGTCGATCGCCATAGCGCTGGCACATACGGGCGACAGCGCAGCAGCCATGAACGCGGCGGAACGAACCGGCTTCTACGCGGATATGTATAACGCCTACATGTTCATCGCCATCGACGCGGTGGAGGCGGGCGACATCGCCCGGGCCGAACAAACCGCCGCGCTAATTCCCGACGATCGCGGCAAGGCCGTTGTCTATAGGTATATCGCTTTGGCGCGGGCGCGGGCCGGAGACAGCGGCGCGGCGCGGCGCGCGATTGCCTTGGTCGAAGCGACGGATTCAAAAGTATCGCTTGGCGGCGAGCCAACCATTGCCGAGATTAATCTCTATATCGCCAATGGCGATATTCGCTACCGTGAGATCAACGATTTGGCGGGCAGCGCGCAATATTGGCGCGACGATATGTATCTTCAGGATGTGCCGGGCTATGTCCGTTCTCTGGCCGGCGAAGAGCCGCGCGAAGTGATCGTCATGCTCGCCTTGGCGGCCGAAAAACGGGCCGAGATTTTGAAGGATCTGTAGAAAACAGACAGCGCATTTGTCCAAACCTCATTTTTGATATAGGGCAAAGCAATCGCACGGCTGCGGCCCTATCGTTACGCCCCGGCCAATACAAAAAAAATGGAGCAGACCATGCCAGACCAAGCGGACACCGCCGGATCGATCCAGACCATTTTGCGCTATGCCGTCAAATCCATGGGCCCGGAGCAATTGGCCGAATCCGTCGTCACCGAGCATGGCCTTCTCGGCGACCGTGGCTATGCCTTGATCGACAAGGAAAACGGCAATGTCGGCAGCGCTAAAATGCCGACCAAATGGGGCGGCCTGCTCGCCCTCAATTCTACTTTCACAGCACCACCCAAGGCCGGTCAGCCGCTGCCGCCGGTGCAAATCAATTGGCCGGACGGCTCCAGCACCACCAGCGATGCCGCCGATGTCGATGCGCGCCTGTCGGCGACTGTCGGGCGCGAGGCGACGCTATCGTCAACCAAGCCCGAGGAAATCCACCTCGAGCGCCTCGACCCGATGGTCGAGGAGGAAGTTATCCTCGATATCGGCCATATTATGATGGAGGGCCGCTTCTCCGATTACGCCGCCATCCACATGCTGACCACCGCCTCCCTCGCCCGCCTCGAAGAACTCCGCCCCGACATCAAATTTGAAGCCGGGCGCTTCCGCCCGAATTTGATTATCGCGGCCGAGGAAGGCGCGCACGGCTTTGTCGAAAATGACTGGGTCGGCAAAACGGTCTGCATCGGCGACGATGTCCGCCTCAAAATCTCCGACCCGACGCCGCGCTGCTTCATCCCGATGCTGCCCCAGCATGGCGGCATCGCAGCCGACCCCAAGGTGCTGCCGGCGATTGTCGATCTCAACGTCCTGCCGGTGCCGCTGCTCGACGACAAGATTTTGCCGTGCGTCGGGGTCTATGGCTTTGTCGAGCAGGGCGGCAACATCAAGAAGGGTGACAAGGTAAGGGTCGTATAGGCGGGAGCCGCCCTATCGCCCAAACCGGAAGGTGAATATGGGCGCTGAACAACTCGGCAAATCGCGTTTGCTGAATTTGCTGTTCAAACCTGCCGGCGCGACAATGGAAAGCCGCTTGCGGCGCTGGCTGATGCCGCCGGAGAAAACGCTGCGCGGCGCCGGCCTTAAACCCGGGCAGACCGTGCTCGAAGTCGGCTCAGGCACCGGTTTCTTCACCCTCGCTGCCGCCGAAATGATCGGTCCGAGCGGACATCTCATCGCCATCGAGCCGCTGGCCGATTATGCCGCGCGCGTCACGCAGAAAGTTCGCGCCGCCGGCCTAACCAATGTCGAGGTGCTCTGCCGCGACGCCCTAGACACTGGCCTCGACGCCGCCAGCATTGATAACGCGCTGCTGTTCGGCGTCATCCCCTTCCCGTCCCTGCCGCTCGACCGCCTGCTGCCAGAAATGCACCGCGTGCTGAAACCGGACGGCAGCCTGGCGGTATGGCTGTTCCCCACCACCGCCGGCGTGCCGACAGCGATTTTGCGCTCCGGCCTGTTTACGGGGCTAAGCAAGAAACATGGCGTTTACGCATTTGAGCGATGCGAAGCGCCTGGTGGTTCCGCATCGCTGAAATAGGCGCTCGGCGTAACGCCCAGCGCACGCCGGAACATGGCGGCGAAGGCGCTCGGGCTGTCATAACCGAGCTCCAAGGCGATCTCGAGAATGCTGTCGCCCCGGGCGAGTAGCGGCAGGCTGGCGATGATTCGCGCCTGCTGGCGCCAACGGGAAAAGGTCATGCCGGTCGCGCTGTTGAAATGCCGCTCCAGGGTGCGGCTGCTCAGCCCAAGGCGGCGCGACCAGGTTGCCAAGGCGTGCGGCGCGCCGGGAAAATCGATGATGTCGCGGCAAATCTGCGCGATGACCGAGCCCTCCGGGATGGGCAGATAGAGGGGCAGGACGGGAAGCGTCCTGATTTCCTCGAGGATCAACTTCATGACATGCATGTGTTTCTTCCGCGGCGCCTGGTCGAGCGGCATATCGAGCGCCGCGATAAGCAATTCACGCAGCAGCGGCGAGACCTGAATTACCGCACAATGGGCCGGCATATGGCGCGCCAAATTCGGCTCGATATAGACCGTGCGCAATTGCACCAGACCGGAATTCAAGATCGAGTGCTCGGTTTCCGGCGGCACCCAGACGCCCCGGTTGGCCGGCACCACCCAGGCCCCTTCCGCCGTATAGACGGTCATCACGCCGCTGATCGCATAGAGGAGCTGCGCCCGGCGGTGGCGGTGCGGCGGCGCGAAGCAGCCGTCGGGATAGTCGACCGCCGCGGCGGCCATCGGGCTGGCAACATGCTGAAGCGTCCCGGCCAGGCGGATGGAATCGGCGCCAATGTCAGGTTTGCGATGATTCATGTCAGTTCCCCGAGAGACAGACAAGTCAAATTCCCTTACCAAGGAAGCTGCGCCACCGCAACGGCATTCAACGCCCAGCGCAAATATCAAATCGGATTGCCAACCGGGAAGGAAATGTAAAATGCCCAGCGACGCCAACACACGCCGTGTCGAGAACGAGGCCGGTCTCAGGGATATCATGGGGCCAACCATGGATATCGCTATCCACAAATCGCGCCCCATGCTCGACCGCCACTGCAAGGCCTTCATCGCCCGCTCACCCCTTCTCTGCATCGGCACCGCGAACGCCGACGGCAAGGCCGATGTGAGCCCGCGCGGCGATCCGCCCGGCTTCGTGCAGATCATCGGCGACAACCAGCTCTTCATTCCGGACCGGCCGGGCAACAACCGCCTCGATACGATGACCAACATCGTCGAGAATCCCAATGTCGGGCTGCTCTTCGTCATCCCGGGCTTCAACGACACGCTGCGCGTCAACGGCAGCGCCCGCATCGTCGAGGACGACGAGAAGGCCGAGCAGGCGAAGGTGCGCGGCAAGGCGCCGAAAGTCGGCATCCTGGTCGAGGTCAACGAGGTCTTTCTGCACTGCGCCAAGGCGTTCATGCGCTCCAAGCTCTGGGATCCGTCGAGCTTCCAGGAGCGCGGCGACTTCCCAACGCTCGCCAACATGATCCTCGAACAGGTCGCCCCGGAGGGCAGCCCGCCGACGGAAACGGAGATCAAGGAAGCCGACGACTTCATTGAGGACAATTACAAGACCGGCCTTTATTAAAGCAGGCCGCTTTCCGGCACGGGTGCTATACGCCAGCGCCGCTTTCATGGCGGTGGCCGCGCGTTTCCATGCAGGTGCCAAACCGCGCCCGCCAGCGCGCGCGCCGGACGGTGGCGATATCGCCCTCGACCTGACGCCGGACGTTAGAACCGTCATTGCTGGCAAATAGTCCTGACAGGCCCCGGCGCTGCGCGGCCACTGCCGGCGTGCCGGCGGCTGTTTTGCGCTCTGGTTTATTTACGGCGTTCGGCTTTCAAGCTCGCTGAGAAATCGCGACTGGAAAAATTTTCCGGCAATCCAGCGGCTATGGATTGCCAACCTTCACCTGCCTAATGCGCTTTGACGGGTCTGCGGCGCCGTCCACTGCGGCGGGCCGCATGCCGGAGCGCATCGATATGCGCCGCTTAGGGGGCTTGCGGGATTTTTAGGAAATTCCACCGGCGCCGGACGCGGCAGCGGGAAACGCAAAACACAGGAGGAAGAAATGGCAACAAGGAATACAGGCAAATCAGAATCTGAAGAAA